>NZ_JAVIJB010000009.1:0-169790 GCF_033977165.1 Mesorhizobium captivum | reverse complement strand
CAAAACGCGCAAAACTGTTCGCGATGTCCTCGCACACCTGTTCGCGATGTCCCCGGTCCAAACACCCCTTGTGGGAGAAGGTGGATCGGCGCGCAGCGCCGAGACGGATGAGGGGTGTTGGACGGAGTGCGGCGGTGCCAAGCTGGAACACCCCTCATCCGTCGCCTTCGGCGACACCTTCTCCCACAAGGGGAGAAGGAGAGGCGGCGCCTGTCACGCAACCATCACGTTCACGTCCTAGACCGCTCAACGGAAACGGGCTCGCCGCATCGTCGATGCCGAACTCTTTCAGGCTTTGGCCGATCTGCTCGTCAACAAGGGGACATCTCATGAAGCATCTCAACCGAACCGTCGCGCTCGGCGCGGCACTTGCCCTGTTCACCGCCCTGACTCCGGCGCTCGCCGACGGCGTCGCCTATGTCAACAAGGGGCTTGTCGGCATCGGCCGCATTCCGGCCAGTCAGAAGGACAAGTTCGGCGAGACCTTCGGTTCCGGTTCCGGCATGTCGATCGACACCAAGGGCTGGGCGCGTGACGGCGCCGGCTACAAGGGCTCGCTCTGGCTGCTCCCTGATCGCGGCTACAATGTCGTCGGCACCACCGACTATCGTCCGCGCCTCAACACCATCTCGATCGAGATGACCCCGACCGCTCCGGGCGCCGCGCCCGCCGCCGGACAGGAACAGACGGGCGTCAAGGCGACGCTCGCCGACACCATGCTTTTGACCGACGACAAGGGCGCCGACGCCACCGGCCTCGACCCGCTCAACGGCGTGCGTGAGGCCGCCGGCGACATGCCTATGCTGCCGCAGGCCGACAACGGCAAGCTGGCGCTGGACGACGAGGCGATCGTGCGCCTGCCCGACGGCACCATGTTCATCTCCGACGAATATGGCCCGAACATCTACCGCTTCTCGGCCGACGGCCATCTGATGTCGGCGACACGGCCGACGGCGGCCCTGGTGCCGATGCGCCATGGCAAGCCGAACTTCGCTTCCAACAATCCCGGATCCGGTGCCGCCGAGCCCGATCCAAAGGATCCTGAGACCGGCCGCCAGAACAACCAGGGCCTCGAAGGCATGTCGATGACGCCGGACGGCAAGTTCCTGATCGCCGTGCTGCAGTCGGCGCCGCGCCAGGATGGCGGCGATTCCGGCTCGACGCGCCAGAACACCCGCGCCCTCGTCTATGACGCATCCGACCTCGCCCACCTGAAGCTGGCGCACGAATATGTCGTGCCGCTGCCGGTGTTCAAGGACGCCAAGGGCAAGACCAAGGTGGCCGCGCAGAGCGAGATCGTGGCGCTATCCGACAAGAGCTTCCTGATGCTGGCGCGCGACGGCGGCAACGGCCAGGGCCTGAAAGACGCCGAGTCGCTCTATCGCAAGATCGAGATCGTCGATCTCTCCGCCGCGACCGATATCGCCAACGGCCCGTTCGACGCCGCCGACAAGCCGGTCGCGCCGAAGGGCGTGCTCGACCCTTCGGTGACGCCGGCCAAGCTCACCGCGTTCATCGACATCAACGACAAGGGCGAGCTCGGCCGCTTCGGCCTGCACAATGGCGCGCCGAACGATAGGAACAACCTCTCGGAGAAGTGGGAAGCGATGTCGCTGGCGAGCGTGCTCGATCCAAAACTGCCCGACGACTATTTCCTGTTCGTCGCCAACGACAACGATTTTCTCACTCAGGACGGCTTCCAGGTCGGCGCGCCCTACAAGGCCGAGGACGGCGCCGATGTCGACACCACCTTCCTCGTCTATCAGGTCACCTTGCCCGGCCTCTCTGGAACCACTGTCGCCGGCCAGTAAGCAGTGACGGGCGGCTGCCCGTCACCCAAGTCCGATCCTGAAAGGATGCATCACCATCAGGCCTGCGATAGCATCGCGGGCCTGATTCCATTTTCGGTGCCCGCCATGGATGACGACAAGCCCGCTCGCCGGCGGACCGGCGACCTGACCAGCGGCCCCATTCCCCGCACGCTACTTTTGTTTGCCCTGCCGGTGCTCGGTTCCAATGTGTTGCAGTCGCTCAACGGCTCGATCAACGCCGTCTGGGTGGGCCGCTTCCTTGGCGAGGCGGCGCTGACGGCGACCTCCAACGCCAATCTGGTGCTGTTCCTGATCCTCGGCACGGTGTTCGGCATCGGCATGGCGGCGACCATCCTGGTCGCGCAGTCCGTCGGCGCCCGCGACCTGCCCGAGGCGCGGCGCATCGTCGGCACCAGCGCCACTTTCTTCTTCCTGGTTTCTGTGGTGTTTGCTGTCTGCGGCTGGATCTGGGTCGACGCCATCCTCACCGGGCTCGGCACGCCGGAGGACGCCTTGCCGCTGGCGCGCGCCTATCTGCGCATCATCTTCGTCGCCGTGCCGATGATGAACCTGTTGTCCTTCGTCATGACGGTGCTGCGCGGCGCCGGCGACTCGCGCACGCCGTTCTTTTTCATGGCGTTGGCGGTCGTGCTCGATGTCGTGTTGAACCCGCTCTTGATCCGCGGCATCGGCCCCTTCCCCGAGCTCGGCATCGCCGGTTCGGCCACCTCGACGCTTGTAGGCCAGACGGTGAGCGTGATCGCCATCCTGATGGTGCTCTATGCGCGCAGGCATCCGCTGCGGCTGGCGGGCAGCGATCTCTCTCTGCTCAAGCCGGACCCGGCGCTTTTGCGCGTCGTCGTTTTCAAGGGCATTCCGATGGGCCTGCAGATGATCGTCATCTCGGCCGCGGCGCTGACCGTGATGGGGATCGTCAACTCCTACGGTTCGCAGGTCGCCGCCGCCTACGGCATCGCGGCGCAGCTCTGGACCTATATCCAGATGCCGGCTTTGGCCATCGGCGCCGCCGTCTCCTCGATGGCGGCGCAGAATGTCGGCGCCGGACGCTGGGACCGCATCGGCAAGGTTGCCGCTTCGGGCGTCGGCTTCAACCTCGTGCTAACCGGCGTGCTGGTGGCGCTGCTTTTCCTCTTCGACCGCCCGGTGCTCAGCCTCTTCCTCAGCACCGACAGCGCCGCGATCGACATCGCCGCCCACATCAACAAGGTGGCATCCTGGTCCTTTATCCTGTTCGGCGTCACCATCGTGCTGTTCGCCACGGTACGCGCCACCGGCGCGGTGATGCCGCCGCTGGTCATCCTGATCATCTCGGTGCTGATCGTGCGCACCGGCTTTGCCTATTCCATGCGAAGCGTCATCGGTCAGGAAGCGCTGTGGTGGAGCTTTCCGGCGGGCTCGATCGCTTCGCTGGTGCTGGCCGCCGCCTACTATCGCTTCGGCCGCTGGCGCACCATGCATATGATCGAGGACCGGCCGGCCGGCGAGCCGCCGGACACTGGCCTCGGTATGCCGCGCCAGCGCGCGCAACTCCTGCCGGAGACGCCGACCAGTTGAAGGTGAGGCCATCCGCCGCTCGCGATCACCGCGCGTAGCGCGCGCCGAACCCCAGCGCCACCAGCGAGAAGATCGTGATCATGCCGGCGAAGGCGAGGCTTGCGACGGTCGCATTCGTCCAGCTCGACAGCACGCCGATGCCGATGACCGGCAGCGCGTTGCCGCAGAAGCAGCAGACGAAGAAGGCCGAGACCACTTCGGCGCGGCGCTTCGCGGGCGCGATCTGGTTCACCACCTGCAGGCCGCCGCGATAGCCGAGCGCCGCCGCCACGCCGCAGAGCGCGGTGGCAATGATCATGATCGCCATCGAAGCAAAGACCTGCGCCGCGACAACTATCGCCACCGTCGGGATCATCAGGACAAGCGCCGCCAGCATGACGGTGCGGCTGGCCAGACGCGCCGTTGCCAGGATCGTCGCGGCGGTCACCACCGACAATTCGAAGAACAGCGCGCCGGCTTCGGCGTGATTGGTGACATGAAGCTGCTGCGCCAGAACGCTCGGCGCCAGCGCCGCATAGAAGCCGACGAGAGCCATTGCGCCGAATCCGGTGACCGCGGGCGCCACGAACCGCGCGCGGATGCTGTCGGGAACCGAAAGCCGCGGCCGCATCGGAACGTCGGAGAGCCGTCCCGGCTCGGACACCGTCTCGCGTGTACGCCAGATCAGCAGCGTGACCAGCGCCAGCAGGGCGAGATAGACGGCGAATGTCAGCCTGAGCGGCCATGGCGCGTACTCAGCGAGCAACCCCGATATCAGGGCGCCAAGACCCAGGCCGAGAAAATTGGTGCTGGTGGCAACGATGGCGGCGCGCGACTTGTCCTCGCCTTCGATCAGCTCGGCAAGCCAGGCGGTGCCGGTTCCCGCGCCGATGCCGATGCCAAGTCCGCTCAAGATGCGGGCGATATGGAGCCACGCCAGGTTTTCGGCGAACAGGAAAGACAACGCGCTGACCACGGCGACGGCCATCGCTGCCATTGCCGCCGGACGGCGGCCGATGACATCCGACAATCGGCCGAAGAACAGCAGCGCCGCCAGATTGCCGACCACATAGACGGCGTAGACCAGCGTCAGCGTCACCTGCGAGAAGCCGAAGGCTTGCTTGTAGATCACGTAGAGCGGCGTCAAAGCCGTGCTGCCGGCAAAGAGCGCCGCAATCATGGCGGCAACCGCTGCCATGGCGACGCCGCCGCCGAGTTCATTGTCGCGCGTCAGGGTCCGAGCGTAGCTGGTCATGAAGACCTCCGCTGGTTGTAAGCCCAACGGCTATGTAGTGACGCTGTTCCGGTTGCCGAACGCGCTCCTGACAGTTCTGGCTGTATGGTCTTGCGCGAAATCCTACCGTAACGTCCGTCGACCGACGAGTGAGGAATCATGGGCAAGGGACGGGTCGAAGCATTCACCGATGGCGTCGTCGCCATCATCATCACCATCATGGTGCTGGAGCTGAAAGTGCCGCACGGCGAGGACTTTTCAGCGCTGGCGCCCTTGTGGCCGATCTTCTTCAGCTACGTGCTGTCCTTCATCAACGTCGGTATCTACTGGAACAACCTGCACAACATGTTCCACACCGTTCAGCGGGTCGATGGCCGCGTGCTATGGGCGAACTTGCACTTGCTGTTCTGGCTGTCGCTGATGCCGGTGACGACGGCCTTCATGGGCGAGAACCATTTCGCGCCGGTGCCCGTCGCCGTTTATGGCGTCGACCTCGCGCTCTGCGCGTTCGCCTACTACATTCTCGTCGTCGCGTTGCGCCATCTGCATGGCGTGGACACGACCTTTGCCAAGGCAGTGGGCCGTGACCGCAAAGGCAAGATCTCGCTGGCGATCTACATCGCGGGCGTGCTGCTCACCTCCGTCAACCAGTGGATCGGCGTCGCGCTCTATGTGGCTGTGGCGATGATATGGTTCGTGCCGGACAGGCGCTTCGAACGGCTCATCGAAAAGTAGCGGCGCTTACTTCCGCATCGCCTTCAGTTTCTCGGCCGCCGAGGCGGCAAGGTCGGCATAGCGTTCCTCAAGCCGCTCCGCGGCTTTGATGACGGGAAAGTCATGGCCGAACTTCTCTAGCGCCAGGCGCAGCTTTTCGGCGAAATCCGCCTGTTGTTCCAGCGCCGAAAACAGCGTCTTGACCTGCGTCTCGCTGATATCGGGGTCGGCAAGCATCTTCGGCACATCGCGGCCCATCTGCTCGCCGGTGGCGGTCTGCTCTTTCAGGATTCCGATCCAGTCGGTCAATGCGAGCTCCTTTTTCCTTACAGCATGCGCGGGGGACGCTGTCGCGGTCAACCCGTTGCCGCCCTGCGGTCAACCCGTTGCCGCTCTGCGGTCAACCCGTTGCCGCTCTGCGGTCAACCATTGCGGCGATCGAGGCTTGTCTCGGCTCCGGCCGGCGTTAAGTTCGGCTCGACCCAGAACAAGGACATCGTACCATGACCAGCGACGCCGAAATCCAGACCGCCCTGCCCGCCTTCGCCTCCGGCAATGTCGCCGTCATCACCGGCGGCGCCAGCGGCATCGGCCTTGCCGCCGCCAAGCGGTTCGCGGCCATGGGCATGAAGACGGTAATTGCCGATATCGGCGGCGTGCGCCTCGACCAGGCGCGGCAGGCGGTCGCCGCCATTGCCGGGGACGATGCCGTTCTCCCAATTCCCACCGACGTCTCCAAGGCCGACGAGGTGGACCGACTGGCGGAACTCACCCACGATGCATTCGGCGCCGTCTCAGTGCTGATGAACAATGCCGGCGTCGGCAACAACCCGGGCAAGCCCTGGGAAAACCGTGACGCCTGGAAGCGGCTGCTGGACATCAACTTCTGGGGCGTCGTGCATGGCGTCGAAGCCTTCGCGCCGCGCATGCTGGCTGCCGGAAAGGCGGGCCTGATCATCAATACCGGCTCCAAGCAAGGCATCACCACGCCGCCCGGCAATCTCGCCTACAACGTCTCCAAGGCCGGCGTGAAGACGTTTACCGAGGGGCTGGCGCATGCGCTGCGCAACGAGCCTGGAGCAAGGGTCTCGGCGCACCTCTTGATACCAGGCTTCACTTATACCGGCCTGACCGAGGGCGCGACGGAAAAGCCGGCCGGCGCCTGGACGGGCGAGCAGGTGATCGATTTCATGCTGGCATCGCTCAAGCAGGATGACTTCTACATCCTTTGCCCGGACAACGAGATTACGCGGCCCACGGATGAAAAGCGCATGGCCTGGGCGATCGGCGACATCATTGAAAACCGCCCCGCCCTGTCGCGCTGGCATCCGGACCACAAGGATGCGTTCGCGGTTTTCATGAACAACTGAGTTTCGCACTCAGGCCGCATGCTTCTTTGATCCGTGCTTTTGCGCCGCGGCCTTCTTGACGGCCGCCTCGGCGACCTCGCGGTCATGGCGCTTTGCCGCCCGTTCGCATTTGTCGCGAATCTCCTCGACCTCGGATTCGGTCAGGTGCTCGATGCCGATGAAGGTGTTGTGGGCGCGGCTGACACGGATCAACTCGTCGAGCTTGGTCTGAATCGCGGCGCTATCGCGGTTCTGCGTGTTCTGAATGAGGAACACCATCAGGAAGGTGACGATGGTGGTACCGGTGTTGATGACCAACTGCCAGGTGTCCGAGAAGCCGAAAAATGGCCCGATCCCTGCCCAAACCAGCACGATCAGCACGCAGATGGCGAAGGTCGGCGGCATGCCGGCCAGGTGAGCCACCCGATTGGCAACCTCGGTGAAAAATTTCTCGATCATCCGTTCCTCGATGGGCCGCTCGAGCGCGGCATTTCGGGAGAAACAAGGCGCCCGCCTTTCCGGTTCCCGCCGATCGAATTTTCCGCCTGCACATGTTTGCAATCGAATACACGCGAAAGGCGTAGGGTCGCGAAAAAACACCTTATCCGCTTGTTGCCATAGTGCCGGTGCGGGCCAAAAGCCTGCTCCTTCCGCTTCACGGCGGTTTACCTCCAGCCCCTTCCGCCGCGCCACCCCCGCATGGCGGAAGGGGCACCGATTCCTAAAAATCGTGAAGGATCACGGTGCTTCGTTTTCCCACCGATCGAGGAAGGCCTCGGTCGGCATGGATTGCATGTCGGGAATGGCCTTTGCCAATCTCTCTGGCGCCCAGTCCCACCAGGCAAGGCTTTCGATGCGCGCCGCTGTGGCGGCGGCGAACCTCTGGCGCAGCGGTTTCGCCGGAACGCCGGCAACGATTGCGTAAGGCGATACGTCGTGCGTCACCACCGCATTGGCTCCGATGACAGCGCCGTTGCCGATCGTAACCCCTGGCATGACAACGGCGCCGTGGCCGATCCAGATATCGTGCCCGATGCTGACCTGCTTTGCCCGCCGCCGCTCGCGAAATTCCGCGTCGACGCCAAGCCAGCGGAAATACTCGTTCGGCCGGTAGCTGATCTTGTGCTGGGTCAACCGCTCGATCGGATGCTCGAGCGCGTTGATGCGGCTGTTGGCGGCGATCGAGCAGAACTTGCCGATCGTCGTGTAGATCGCTTCCGAATGCCGCTCGAAATAGGAGAAGTCGCCGACCGTCACGTCGCGCAGGATCACCCGCTCGCCGATCGAGGCATAGCGGCCGAGCTTGCACCCCTTCAGCTCCGCGGTCGGGTGGATGCGCGGCTCCGGGTCTTTCAGGACGAGGTGTTCAGGGCGGTCCATGGCGCGGCTTTACGCCGGGCGCGACCGCCCCGCAAGCCATCGCCCGCAGGGCGTGACCAATCCAGGTCGCAACTGTCTCCAATGCCTACTGCGGCTTGCCCTTCGTCCACACGATGTTCTGGCCATAGAGCGGCACGGTGGTGACCGACATCTTCGCCGAGCCGTTCTGCACCTGGCGCGAATGCGAGAGGTAGATCAGCGTCTCGTTCTTCTTGTCGTAGATGCGGTTCACCACCTGCTTCTTCCAGATCAGGCTGAGGCCCTGCTTGAACACCTCTTCGCCGCCCTCGCTCATGTCGATGTCGCCGATTGTGATCGGGCCGGTCTGGCGGCAGGAGATCGAGGAATCGGACGGATCCTCGAACCAATTGCCCTTGTGCAGCCGATCGATGATGCTGCGATCGAAATAGGCGACATGGCAGGTGACGCCGTCCACTTTCGGATCCTTGATCGCATCGACCATGATGTCGTTGCCGACCCAGTCGACGCCGACCTTGCCGACCTCGTCGGCAGCCGCAGCGCCGGCGCTGAGGGCAAGACATGCGGCGAACAAGCCGATCATTTTTCGCAAGGAGGCCTCCTCAAGTTCGTTTTAGCCGATGTCAGGTGGGATAAGACCATGGCATTTGCAAGCCGCTCGACGACGGTGCGGTCACCAGGCTCGGCCTCCGCTGACGGCCGGCGGGTCATGATCGTTGCGGCAACGCGACATCTTTGCGCACGCGCCGCCGAACCGTTAAGACTGTCGCCAAAACGTGGTTCGTGCCCACCCGGCACGCCACGACGATCGACGGATAGTTTCTGATGATGCGCTCAATTCTGGTCGGCATTCTCGTCCTGATGGCGGCGGGCATAGGCTGGCTCACCTTCGACTGGTACCGCGGCCACTATGGCGGCGAGCCCTATGGCGCCCCTTTCACGCTGATCGACCAGAAAAAAGCGCCGATCACCGAAGCTGCGTTCCGAGGTCATCCGAGCGTCGTCTTCTTCGGCTTCACCCATTGCCCGGAAGTGTGTCCGACCACGCTGTTCGAAATGGCCGGCTGGCTGAAGACGATGGGCGACAGCGGCAAGAACCTCAACGCCTACTTCGTCACGGTGGACCCTGAGCGCGACACGCCGGAGATCATCAATTCCTATGTCAGCAATTTTTCCGATCGCATCACCGGCATCACCGGCGATCCGGACAAGGTCCATGCCATGGCCAAGGCCTTCGGCATCTACTGGAAGAAGGTCGATACCGGCGACGGGGACTACACGATGGACCACACGGCCTCCGTGCTGCTGCTCAACGCCAAGGGCGAGTTCGCCGGCACCATCGCCTATGGCGAAAGCGCCGACGCCGCCATTGCCAAGCTGAAGCGCCTCGCGGCGGGCGGCAAAGCATGATCCCGAACCGAAGGTCTGAGTCAGCAAAAAGTGGCGTCCGGTTTTCGGAAAAGATCATGCTCAAACGAGAACCAGCCTGATGGGGCAGACCAGGCTCCATTTCAACGCGCGCAAGGCCGAGGCCGATCGCATCTTTGCGGCGCTCGATGCCGCCTTCGAGGACGAAGGCCTGCCGCTTGCCGTGCTGGAAGTCGACGAGGCCAACGACATCCACGAAGTCTCGCTCTATGCCGATGGCGATGTCGAAGCGATCGAGGCGCGGATCAACGACATCCTCGCGGGCCTCGCTTTGCCCAAGCCGGTTGAACGAGAGGTGCTTCCCGACATCGACTGGGTGGCGCGCTCACTCGAAGGGCTGAAGCCGGTCCGCGCCGGGCGTTTCTTCGTCCACGGCGCGCATGATCGCGGCAAGCGCCACAGCAGCGATCTCGCCATCGAGATCGAGGCTGGTCTCGCCTTCGGCACCGGCCATCACGGCACCACCGCAGGCTGCCTCGAAATGCTGGAACAGGTTGTGCTGCGCGAGCGACCCCGCAATGCGCTCGATCTGGGCACCGGCAGTGCCGCGCTGGCGATAGCGCTGGCGAAGCTCGCGCATATCCCTGTGCTGGCGACCGACATCGACCCGATAGCGGTCAGGGTTGCCGCCGCCAATGCCCGCCTCAACCACGTGAAGGCGCTGGTCGAGACGGTTACGGCGCCGGGGTTCCACCACCCGATCTTCGCCAGGCGCGCGCCCTTCGACCTGATCGTCGCCAACATCCTGGCGCGGCCGCTGATGCGACTGGCGCCGGAGATGGCAAAGCACACCAAGCTCGGCGGTTCGCTGGTGCTCTCCGGCATCCTCGACCGGCAGCGCGATGCGGTGATCTCGGCCTATGTCGGCCAGAGCTTCCGCCACGTCCGCACCTCGCATCGCGAGGGCTGGGTGACGATCCACCTCAAACGGTGAGCTTGGACCAATCCGCGCCGTCCCAGAGCATTCGAAAATCGATTCCGGTTTCCCGACCTATGCGCTACGGTCGCGCCGAAACAGAGGGAGCCCAAATGTTCCAGACCTTTGATTCCGCCGGCGATCCGGCCGTCGGCAAGCCGCGTGTGGCGATGCTGCGCCAATGGCTGGCGGAGAATGGCCTCGATGGTTTCATTGTTCCCCGCGCGGACGAGCATCAGGGCGAGTATGTCGCCGACCGTTCGGCGCGGTTGAAATGGCTGACCGGTTTTTCCGGCTCGGCCGGCGTCGCCATTGTCCTGCGCGACCGCGCCTTCATCTTCGTCGACGGCCGCTACACGCTGCAGGTGCGGGGCGAAGTCGATCTCACGATCTTCACGATCGAAAGCCTCATCGACAATCCTCCGCCGTCCTGGATCAAGGACAATCTCGGCAAGGGCTCAAGGCTCGGCTTCGATCCCTGGCTGCACACGATCGGCGAGATCAAGGCGCTGAAGGCATCGGCCGAGCAGTCCGGCGCGACGCTGGTGCCGCTCGACAAGAACCCGATCGACATCATCTGGAAGGACCAGCCGGAGCCGCCGCGCGCGCCGGTGGAGCTTCACCCGATCGCCTTTGCCGGCGAGCTCGCCAAGGACAAGCTGGCCCGGCTGGCGGGGGCGATCGAAAAGGACGGCGCGACCCATGCGGTGCTCACCGATCCCTCCTCCATCGCCTGGGCGTTCAACATTCGTGGCGGCGATGTGGCGCACACGCCGCTGGCGCTCGGCTTCGCCATCCTTGCCGCCGACGGCAAGCACCAGCTCTTCATGGACCAGCGCAAATTCTCGCGCCAGGTCGCCGCCTATCTCACCCAGCTTGCCGATCTGCACGATCCGAGCGAGTTCGAAGCAGCGATCGCCGAGCTTGCCAAGGGCGGCGCAAAAATCGCGCTCGATCCGGTGCTGGCGGCGGAAAAGCTCAAGATGCTGGTCGAAGGCAATGACGGCACGGTCGTTTCAGCCGCCGATCCAGCCCGCATCCCGCGCGCCACCAAGAACCAGGCCGAGGTGAACGGCAGCCGCGCCGCGCATCGTCGCGACGGCGCAGCGGTCGCCAAGCTGCTCTGCTGGCTCGACCGGCAGAAGCCGGGCGCGCTCGACGAGATCGACGTCGTGACCAGGCTCGAGGAGGTGCGCCGGCAGACCGGTGAGGAAACGCAGATGCCGCTGCGCGACGTCTCCTTCGACACCATTTCCGGCGCCGGCCCGAACGGCGCCATCATGCACTACCGCGTTTCGCGCGCCACCAGTCGCAAGCTCCAAAGCGGCGAGCTGTTCCTGCTCGATTCCGGCGGGCAATACCAGGACGGCACCACCGACATCACCCGCACCGTGCCGATCGGCCAGCCGAGCGAGGAGATGCGCGAGCGGTTCACATTGGTGCTGAAGGGCATGATCGGCATTTCGACGCTGCGTTTTCCCGCCGGAACACGCGGCTCTGAAATCGACGCCATCGCCCGTATGGCGCTGTGGAAGCATGGCTGCGACTTCGCCCATGGCACCGGCCATGGCGTCGGCTCCTACCTTGCCGTGCACGAAGGCCCGCAGCGCATCGCCCGCACCGGCACCGAGAAGCTGCTTGCCGGGATGATGCTTTCCAACGAACCGGGCTACTACAAGGAAGGCTCCTACGGCATCCGCATCGAGAACCTGATCCTGGTCACGCCAGCGGAGCAGATCGAGGGTGGCGACATCGCCATGCACGGCTTCGAGACGCTGACGCTGGCGGCGATCGACAAGCGCCTCATCCGCACCGATCTTCTGACGCGCGATGAGCTGCATTGGCTCGACCTTTATCACGCACGGGTGCTGGCCGAGATCGGTCCGATGGTGGACGGCGAGACGCTGGCCTGGCTGGAAAAAGCCACCGCGCCTTTGCCGCACGACGCCAAGATCTGATCCTTCGATAGGTCGGCGCTGCCCCTCATTGCCCTGCCGGGCGTTTCTCCCCGTATATAGTGACGGGGAGAAAGATGCTCCCGCTGGCCGTTTCGCAAACTACCAGCGTCGCGGAATGGACGCCGGCGTTGCGGCCAGCCCCCTTCTCCCCGTCACTATACTGGAGAAGGTGCCGGCAGGCGGGGCGGCGCCAGCGATTCAGGATAAAGGCTATCCGACAAACTGCCGTGCAATGATCAGCACCGCTGCGCCGGCCAAAAACATCGCCATCAAGCCGCCACGCAAGGAAACAGCGGCGGTGACGATCAGCGCCGCCCATTCGGCCGGTCCGGCGCTCAGCGCTGCCGGCGCGACCAGCGTCGTCAGCACCGCGGCCGGCACGGCGTTCAAGCCCGCCTCGACACGCGGATGGATGGTCTCGAAGCGCGAGATGACGAGATGGCCGCCAACGCGCGTGAGATAGGTGGCGATGGCGCCGGCAAGAATGATCCAGAAGGTGGTGCTCATGGCCGCTTGCCCACGCCGCTGTGATGGGGCGGCAGGATCACCGCCAGAAGCACGCCGGCAATGGCGCCGATAGAGACGTGCCACGGCGAGCCGACCGTCTTATAGGCAATGATCGAGGCAGCCGCGCTTGCCGCGACGACCGGTAGCCAGAGCGGCCGTTTGCGGAAACCGAGCACAAGGCCGAGGAAATAGATCGGCAGCAGGAAATCTATACCCAGCGCATGAGTGTCAGGGATCAGCTTGCCGAACACCGCGCCGAGCGCGCTTTCAGCCACCCAGAACACATAGACCGGCAGGCCGAGCCCCAGATACCAGACGAACCCGACCGGTTGGCCGGAGGCCGCCCTCGCCTCGGCGACGGCATATTGCGGATCGGTCAGGATGAAGTAACCCAGCGCCTGCTGCAGCACCGGCCAATGCGCGATGCGCCGGCCGATGCCAGCGGAGTAAAGCACGTGGCGGAAATTCACCGCGAAGATGGAGAGCACAATCAGCCACGGTGCGACATGCTGGCCGAACAATTCGATGCCGACCATCTGGCTGGCGCCGCCAAAGATCATGGCGCTCATCAGGAAGGCTTCGAGGACGGAAAAGCCGTTGTCGACGGCAATCGCGCCGAACAGCACCGCGAACGGCGCCGAGGCGACGACCACCGGCATCGACAGCCGCACACCGTCCCAGAAATCGGTCCTTGCGCGGCTTTCGGAGATCGCTTCCGCCGTCATTCAACTGCTCCCTTGCATGTCGCCCAGAAGTGCGCAGCGGTTCTGGGACAACGACATGCACCAAAAGAACTTTAAAGCGCGTCGCCTGAATCCGTTTCGGGAGACGCGCTTTAGGCCGCCTCATGTAGGGAGCGTCGCCTTCCTTGTCACACCAATTCGCTTGAGCCAACGATCAGCGGAACTGATCGCGTAACGGATTTCCGGTCATCCGATCTTGCCTTGGATCGCCCTGCCCCAGCCGAGCAATGGCTTGGCGCGCAAGGTGAAGTCGACAAGGTCGTCGACCAGCGCCGGCGAGTAGATCGTCGCTGGATCGATCTCGTGCCGGACCACAAAATGACGGTTGCGGACCGCCTGGGCGAGATCGGCTTCGCTGACCTCCTCGAAGCCGCGCGGCGCGCGCTTGAGGCAGTCCTCCGAATCCAGCACGAGACCGCCCTTCTTCAGCGCCGTGACCATGGCGCGGAACGCCGCCGGCTTGGTCACGATCGCCTTGCGCATCGCCTGCAGCAGTTCAGGGCCTGGCTGCCACCAGGCGACGCCGGCGAAACAGCGCTCGAGCCCGATATGCACGTAGAAGACACCTTGCTCCATCTTGGTGCCGTCCGGTGACAGGATGGCCGAGAGATGTCGGTTATAGGGCCGCTTGTCCTTTGCGAAGCGCACATCGCGATTGATGCGGAACAACGACTTCTTGCGGTCACCGCGCAGGCCGAGCCCCGCTGCCGCGAAACGCTCGCTCAGCGTCTCGACGAGATCGCAAAACGGCTCGTGAAGCTCGCTTGCGTAGAGGTCGCGGTTTTCCTGGAACCATTCGCGGCTCTGGTGGAAGTCGAGCGCCTTCAGGAACGGGATGGCCTTCTGCCCAAAACCGTTGAACGCCCCGGCCATCAGCCGCCCCTGCCGATGCGCTGCAGCCAGGTGTCCTCGTCGATCACCTCGATGCCGAGGTCGGTTGCGGTCTTGAGCTTGGAACCGGCACCGGGTCCCGCCACCACCAGATCGGTCTTCGCCGAGACCGAGCCCGCTACCTTGGCGCCGAGGCGCTCGGCCATCGCCTTGGCCTCGGATCGCGTCATCTTTTCCAGCGTGCCGGTGAACACCACCGTCTTGCCGGAGACCTCGCTGTCGGCCGATATCTCGACGACATAGGGTTTCGGATGGACTTGCGCGAGCAGCGCATCGAGCACGTCGTCGTTGCGCTCGTTGCCGAAGAAATCGCGCAGCGCGCCGATCACCGTGTCGCCGATGCCGTTGATCGACGGGAAAACGTCATGCGGATTCTCCGCCTTCGCCGTCTCCTTGCCAACCCGGATCAGTTCCTCGATGGTCGAGAACTGGCGGGCAAGCACCGCGGCCGTCGTCTCGCCGATATGGCGGATGCCGAGCGCGAAAATGAAGCGGTCCAGCTCGGGCTCGCGGCGCGCGTCGATGGCCGCAAACAACTTGTCGAGCCCTTCGTAGTTGCGCTCCTCGACACTGCGCACATTCTTGCGCGTTTTGCCCGATGCTTCCTCGCGCAGCCTCGCCTGCTCCTCGCGCCGCTCAGCCAGCGCCTTGGTGACGGCGGGCCGGCGATCCTTGAGCGTAAAGATGTCGGCCGCTGTCTTGACCAATCCGGCATTGAAGAACAGGTCGATGTTCTCGGCGCCCAACCCCTCGATATCGAGTGCGCCGCGCGACACGAAGTGGCGCAACCCTTCCACCGCCTGCGCCGGGCAGATCAGTTCGCCGGTGCAACGGCGGCGCGAATCCTCCTTGCCGGTCTTCTCGTTGATCTCGCGCGTTGCCGGCGAGCCGCAGACCGGGCAGGTGTGCGGGAACTCGTAAGGCACTGCGTTTGCCGGCCGCTTGTCGATGACGACGCTGACGATCTGCGGAATGACGTCCCCTGCCCGTTGGATGACGACCGTGTCGCCGATGCGGACATCGATGCCGTCGCGGATCGGCTGGCCGTTGCTGTCGAAGCCTTTGATGTAGTCCTCGTTGTGCAGCGTGACGTTCTCGACCACCACGCCGCCGACCGTCACCGGCGCCAGCCGTGCAACCGGCGCCAGCGTGCCGGTGCGCCCGACTTGGATGTCGATCCTCTCGACCGTCGTCATCGCCTGCTCGGCCGGGAATTTATGCGCGACAGCCCAGCGCGGTTCGCCGGTGACAAACCCCCAGCGGCGCTGCAACTCGAGCTGGTCGACCTTGTAGACGACGCCGTCGATGTCATAGCCAAGCGAGGAGCGCTGCTCTTCGATCCGGTGATACTGCGCGATGAGTTCCGCGATCGACTTCGCCCGCACCATCAGCGGGCTGACTTTAAAACCCCATTCCGCGAATTTCTGCACCGAATCATACTGTGTCGGCGCCGGATCCGCCGTCGTATAACCCCAAGCATAGGCGAAGAATTTAAGGTTGCGGCTGGCGGTGACCGCAGGATCCTTCTGGCGCAGCGAGCCGGCCGCCGTGTTGCGCGGATTGACATAGTCCTGGCCGCCGACAGCCGCCGAGCGCTGCTTCAGCGCCTCGAATTCGGCATAGGTCATGTAGACCTCGCCGCGGATCTCGATGACCTCGGGCCAGTCAGCGCCTTTCAGCTTCTTCGGTATATCGGCGATCGTCTTGAGATTGGCGGTGATGTCTTCGCCGACGGCGCCGTCGCCGCGCGTCGCACCCTGCACGAACACGCCGTTCTCATAGCGCAGCGACGCCGATAGGCCGTCGATCTTGGGCTCGGCGGTGAAGGCGATGTCGAGATCCTTGTCGCGATCGAAGAAGCGCCGGCCGCGCTCGATGAAATCGGCGACGTCCTGGTCGGTATAGGCCTTGCCGAGACTGAGCATCGGCACCGCGTGGCGCACCTTGACAAAGCCTTCCGCAGGCGGCGCGCCGACCCGTCGCGATGGCGAATCCTCGCGCACGAGATCTGGAAAGCGTTCTTCAATGGCAAGGTTGCGCCGTGCCAGCGCGTCATACTCGGCATCCGAGATCGTCGGCGCGTCCTCGGTGTGATAGCGCCGGTCGTGCTCGGCGATCTCAACCGCCAGCCGCTTCAATTCCTCCGCGGCCTCGCTTTCGCTCAGCGAATCGATTGGTTTTTCCGACATGAAGCGCGGTCCTCGAATTATGGCGGGCCACTATAAATCAGGATTCGCTGGCAGGGAGTCGGCTCGCACAAAAATCATTCCTGAACAGCGGGATGCAGCCATCTGCTGACTCATCCTCCGGGCGGGAGAGATCAGGCTCTAAGCGGCGGCCGTATTCTCGCGCAGCAGCCGCTCGGCAGCGGCGCGCGCTTCATCGGTGATGGTGGCGCCGGCCAGCATGCGCGCGATCTCTTCCTGGCGCGCGGCGCGGTCCATCTCGGCGACACCGGTGGCGACGCGGTCCTTACCGCCGGACTTCGAGATCAGGAAATGCGTGGCGGCACGCGCCGCCACTTGCGGCGCGTGGGTGACCGAAAGCACCTGCACCCGCTTCGACAGTCTCGCCAACCGCTGGCCGATGGCGTCGGCCACCGCGCCGC
The DNA here is from genome assembly GCF_033977165.1 of Mesorhizobium captivum. Taxonomy (NCBI): domain Bacteria; kingdom Pseudomonadati; phylum Pseudomonadota; class Alphaproteobacteria; order Hyphomicrobiales; family Phyllobacteriaceae; genus Mesorhizobium; species Mesorhizobium captivum. The sequence goes on along the minus strand of NZ_JAVIJB010000009.1, from coordinate 152,718 downwards.
CGACGCCGGTGTCGATTTCGTCGAAGACCAGGGTCGGCGCCGAGCCGCGATCGGCCAGCGCCACCTTCAGCGCCAGGAGGAAGCGCGACAGCTCGCCGCCGGAGGCAACCTTCATCATCGGTCCGGGCCGTGTGCCCGGATTGGTGCGCACCCAGAATTCGACCTGGTCGATACCCTCTTCCATGCGGCCTTCGGCATCGCTCACGGTATCGACGATGAACTCGGCCCGCTCGAGCTTGAGCGCCGGCAATTCGGACATTACCGCCTTGGTCAGCCCGGCCGCCGCGGCGTGGCGGAGCGAAGAGAGCTGCGCCGCCGAAATGTCGTAAGCCTCCCGCGCCGCGGCGGCCTGCTTCTCCAGCCCGTGCAGCCGCTCCTCGCCGGCATCGAGGTCGGCGAGGTCGGCCGCCATCGTGTCGCGCAGCTGCGCCAGATCGTCGACGGCGACATTGTGCTTGCGTGAGGCCGCGCGCAGCGAGAACAGCCGTTCCTCCGCCTTTTCCAGGCGCTGCGGATCGTACTCGGTGGCGCGAAGCGCCGTCTCGACGCCGGACTGCGCCGCATCGAGCGAGATCATCGCCTCGTCCAGTGATTTCACGACGTCGTCGAGCAGGCCCGGAACTTCCCCTGATTTGCGCTGCAGCCGCCGCAGCAGGCTGGCGAGCTGCGGCAGGGGCGAAGACGGTCCCGACAGCACATCCTGCGCATCGTGGATTTCGGACGCGATCTTTTCGGCACGCATCATCTGGGCGCGCAGTTCGGCCAGTCCGGTCTCCTCGCCAGGTTGCGGATCGAGCTTTGCCAGCTCGGCGACGGAGGCGCGCAGATAGTCGGCCTCGCGCGCTGCCGCCTCGACCTTGGCGCGGTGCCTGGAAAGTTCCTGCTCACAGTTCCGCCAATAGCGCCAGGCCTCGCCCGTGCCGCGCACGGCGCCCAAATGGCCGCCGAAACTGTCCAGCAATTCGCGGTGCGCGCCGGGATCGACCAGAGCCCGCTCGTCATGCTGGCCGTGAATCTCCACCAGCGCGCGGCCGACGTCGCGCATCAGGGTCACGCTGGACGGCTGGTCGTTGACGAAGACGCGGGTGCGGCCGTCGGCCGTTTGCACCCGGCGCAGGATGATGTCGCCGTCGTCCTCGATGTCGTTGTCGGCGAGCAGCGCGCGTGCCGGATGGTTGCGCGGCACGTCGAACACGGCGATGACCTGGCCCTGCGCCGCGCCATGGCGGACGAGCGAGGCGTCGCCGCGCGCGCCGAGCGCCAGCGACAACGCATCGAGCAGGATGGATTTGCCGGCGCCGGTCTCGCCGGTCAGCACCGAAAGTCCAGGCAGGAAGTCGATGTCCAGCTTCTCGATCAGGACGATATCGCGGATCGACAGTCTGGACAGCATCAGAGGTGTCAGGCGCCGGTGATCAGCTTCCCGGCCTTGGATATCCACGACCCGGCATTCTCACGCGGCTGAAGCCCGTTGCTCTGCAGGAGCTTGTAGGAATCCTTGTACCACTGGCTGTCCGGATAGTTGGTGCCGAGCACCGCCGCGGCCGTCTGCGCTTCCGAGGTCAGACCCATCGCATAGTAGCTCTCGGTCAGGCGCGCCAGCGCCTCCTCGACATGGCGGGTATTGGAATAGTTCTCGACCACCGTGCGGAAGCGCTTGACGGCGGCGATATACTCGCGGCGTTCGAGATAATAACGACCGATCTGCATCTCCTTGCCGGCGAGCTGGTCGGTGGCGAAGCGGATCTTGTCCTTGGCGTCGTCGACGTATTCGGAAGTCGGCCAGCGCGTCACCAGGTCCTGCATGGTCTGGACGGTCTGGCGCGCTTCTTTCTGGTCCTGGGTGACGTCCTTGATCTGCCGGTAGTAGCTCAAGCCGATGATGTACTGGGCGTAAGCTGCATCGTCGGTCGACGGATAGAGCGTCAGGTAGCGCTTGGCCGAGCCGATTGCCTCGTCATACTTGCCAGCGCGATAGTCGGCGAAGGCGCCCATCACCATCGATTTGCGGGCGAATTCCGAATAGGGATGCTGGCGATCGACGGCATCGAACTTCTTGCTCGCCTCATCGAGGCGGCCGGCATTCATATTGGCCAGGCCCTGGTTGTAAAGAACGTCGGCCGGCTCGGTCTGGTCGACATAGGTCGCCAGGTTGACATCCTTCTCGGACGACATGCAGGCCGACAGCACGAGCGCGGGAGCAACCACCGACAGCGCCAGCAGGGCGGCCCGACGCGGCGCTACCGATTGACCAACTCGCGAAAAAAACATGTTTGGATTCCGCCCTTTCGGCGTCGTTTCGGTGGCGTCGTTTCGGTCCGGGCCGCAGCCATAAACCATTATCCCCTTGCCCGGCAACGCTATGTCCGGCCAATCGCACATTTTTGTGGCGGTTTGGCGCCGCGCTCACACCTGCAAAATTTCAGGGACTCGTGATGCATTTGTGCAACACAAGCTTCGTTACAAAGCCAGAAAATCGTTAAGAATCAGATCACCCAGGGCGCGTAGACCGGCCCGCTGACGGCGATCATTTCGGCAACCCGGCCGCGCTCGCGGCGCCGCGTCTCGACGATCTCGAACGCCGTGCGGTCGGACAGCAGGCGGCGGAGCGCCGCCGCATTCATCCGGTGACCGCCGCGATAGGAGCGGAAGCAGCCGATGAAGCGCGCGCCGGCCAGCGCCAGATCGCCCATGGCGTCGAGCGTCTTGTGGCGGGCGAATTCGTTGGGATAGCGCAGCCCGCCGACATTGATGACGCGGTTGTCGTCGCCGATGACCAGCGAGTTCTCCAGCGACGAACCAAGCGCGTAGCCGGCAGCCCACAGCCGCTCGACGTCCTTCATGAAGCCGAAGGTACGGGCCCGCGCGATGTCGCGGCGGAAGATGTCGGGGTTGATGTCGGACGCAAAGAGCTGGCGGCCGATGGCCGGGCTCTCGAAATCGATTTCGACCTCGAACCGCGTGCCGTCATAGGGGCGGAACTCCGCCCAGGAGGCGCCGGCTTCGATGCGGACCGGCTTGACCACGCGAATATAGCGGCGCTTGACCGCAAGCGTCTCGATGCCGGCCTGGTCGAAGGCCTCGACGAAGGCAACCGCGCTGCCGTCGAGAATGGGAACTTCCGAGCCGTCGATCTCGATGATGAGATTGTCGATACCAAGTCCGAACACCGTCGCCATCAGATGCTCGACGGTTCCGATGTGCTCGCCGGCCGGGTCGCCTAGCATGGTGCAAAGATCGGTGGCGCCGACCTCGGAGACCAGCGCGCGGAACTCGCGGTCCTCGCCGCCATTCGAAAGGTGGAACACGATGCCGGTGTCGGCGTCGGCCGGCAGGAAATGAACGGTGACGGGCCTGCCGCTGTGCACGCCCGTGCCGGTCAACGTCGCGCGCGCTTTAACTGTCGTCTGATAGTCGTGCAAGACAAACCCCATAAGCCCTAACTGCCTGCGTCCGCCTTGTCAGCCTCTTGAGCATTTTCAGCCAGATGGGTCACCTGGCGTCCGCGAAAATGCGGCAAATGAACAAGGCATGCGGCTCTGAAATGATCGGCAGGCAGGGCTAACTCCCCGAATCCCGGCAAACCGACTTTAGTCCGAGCGGAAGATAATGGCCCGTCCGGGAGACTCCAAATCACGGTTTCTATCCCTGTGTAACCGCGATCTTGAACGAAGGCGTGCGCGTAACACACTGTTTTACAATCACTTTTAACACCAACAGGCAGACGATCTCCCGCCTGCCTGTTAACAACCGTTATATATCGTTAGCGCATGTCGCCCAAAGAGCGCAGCGGTTTTGGGAGAACGACATGCACCAAATCAAGGCTTAAAGCGCGCCGCTTGTCGCGGCGCGCTTTAACGATCAGTTGGCCTGGCGGCGCAGGAATGCCGGAATCTCCAGCTGGTCGTCTTCCTGGACCGTGCGGCTCTGCGGCGTGAGGCGGCCCTGGTCGTCGAGCTGGCCGCGGCGCGGCGCGTAGAGCTGCGGGTCCTGGCTGGCGAGGCGGCGCATTTCCGGTGCCGCCTGGCGCAGTTTCGGTTCGCGCGGCTGCGCCGGCTGGAGCCGCGCCGGCTCTTCCTCGCGGCGGGTCAGGCCGTTCGTCAGCCGCTTGATCAGCCCCATCGGACCGCTGTTCTCATGGTCCGCGGGACGGCTCTTGGCTTCCACTTCTGCCCTCACGACCGGCGGAAAGTCCTCCACGCGCGGCATGCGCTGCGGCGCGGCGGCCATCGGCTGCGGCATCTCGCGCTGCGGCGCGGGCTGCGCAACCTGATGCTGCACCGCCGGCTGGGGCTGCGGCTGCGCCGGCGGCGCCTGGAAGATCTTGCTCTGCGGGCGGAAGTCGTCGACCGGCGCCGGGCGCGGCTGCGCCATCGCGGCGGCGTTGGCCTCGGCAAGCTGGATCGCCTCGGCGACCGGATCGACGGCGCGGGGTTCGTAAGCCTGCTGCTGGACCGGTGCGGGACGGTTTTCCTGAACAGGCGCCGCGGGGCGGCTGACCGGCTTCTGCGGCGCGCGGATCGAGATCGGCGCCGCGGCGATTTCGGCCGCCGACTTGTCGATGCCGGTGGCGACCACCGAAACGCGGATAACGCCTTCCAGCTCCTCGTCGAAGGTGGCGCCGAGGATGATGTTGGCGTCCTGGTCGACCTCCTCGCGGATGCGGGTCGCGGCCTCGTCGACCTCGAACAGGGTGAGGTCGCGGCCGCCGGTGATCGAGATCAGCAGACCCTTGGCGCCCTTCATCGAGGTCTCGTCGAGCAGCGGGTTGGCGATGGCGGCTTCCGCCGCGGCCATTGCGCGGCCCTCGCCAGAAGCTTCGCCGGTGCCCATCATCGCCTTGCCCATTTCGCGCATCACCGAGCGGACGTCGGCGAAGTCGAGATTGATCAGGCCTTCCTTGACCATCAGGTCGGTGATGCAGGCGACGCCCGAATAGAGCACCTGGTCGGCCATGGCGAAGGCGTCCGCGAAGGTGGTCTTGTCATTGGCCAGCCGGAACAGGTTCTGGTTGGGGATGACGATCAGGGTGTCGACACATTTCTGCAGTTCCTCGATGCCCATGTCGGCCGTCTTCATGCGACGCTGGCCTTCGAAATGGAACGGCTTGGTGACGACGCCGACGGTGAGGATGCCCTTCTCGCGCGCCGCGCGGGCAACGACCGGAGCAGCGCCCGTGCCGGTGCCGCCGCCCATGCCGGCGGTGACGAAGCACATATGCGTGTTGGAGAGATGATCGATGATCTCGTCGATGCATTCTTCCGCCGCCGCGCGGCCGACTTCCGGCTGCGAGCCGGCGCCAAGACCCTCGGTGACATGCGCGCCGAGCTGGATCAGGCGCTCGGACTTCGACATGGTCAGCGCCTGCGCGTCGGTGTTGGCCACCACGAACTCGACGCCGCGCAGGCCGGCTGTGATCATGTTGTTGACCGCGTTGCCGCCGCCGCCGCCGACACCGAAAACGGTGATGCGTGGCTTCAGCTCGGTGATGTCCGGCTTTTGCAGATTAATGGTCATTGTCTCCGTCCTTTTGCCTTTCCCGCCGCCTCGCCGCTGCGGCCGCCTATGGGGCTGTCCCCGTCAAATTAAAAACTGTCTCTCAACCACTGACTCATGCGATGCAGTTTTCCGCCCGTTCCGGTCATCCTGAAACCGGAAATTCCTTTCGCCGAATGGCTCTCGAAGCTCGCCATCTGCGGATAGATCAGAAGTCCGACCGGGGTCGAAAACGCCGGCCCCTTGGCCGCTTCCGGCAGGCCCGCCACGCCGAGCGGCCGTCCGATGCGCACATTGCGCCCGAGGATGCGGCGCGCCGCCTCCGGCAGGCCGGCCAACTGGCTGGCGCCGCCGGTGAGAACGACGCGCTTGCCGACGGCGTTGCCGTAGCCGGACTTGTTCAGCCGGTCGCGCAGGAGCTCCAGCGTCTCGTCGATGCGCGCGCGGATGATGCGCGTCATCACCGAGCGCGGGATCTGCAACGGCAACTCGCCTTCCTCGCCGATCGGCTGGATGGAGACCAGGTCGCGGTCGTCGGCGCTGCCGGGCAGCGCAGAGCCATGCATCACCTTCAGGCGTTCGGCGGCATCGAGCGAGGTCGACAGGCCCTTGGCCATGTCGAGCGTCACATGGTTGCCGCCGATGGCGATAGCGTCGCCATGGACGAACTTGCCTTCCGAGAACACAGAGATCGTCGTGGTGCCGCCGCCCATGTCGATGCAGGCAGCGCCCATTTCGAGCTCGTCGTCGACCAGCGCAGCAAGCCCGCTGGCATAAGGCGTCGCCACCATGCGCTCGACCGACAGATGCGAGCGATTGATGCAGAGCTCCAGATTGCGCATCGGCGCGGAATCGCCGGTCAGCACATGCATGTCGACGCCGAGCGCGTCGCCGACCATGCCGCGCGGATCGCGCATGCCGCGTTCGGCATCGAGCGAGAAGCCGACGGGAAGCGAGTGGACCACCTCACGCTCCGCCCGCAATGCCTGCTTGGCGCCGGCGCCAAGCACGCGCTTGATGTCGGCTTCCTCGACCTGATGCCCGCCGAGATTGATGGTCGCCGAGAAGGCTTCGCTCTTCAGCCGGCCGGCCGTCATGTTGACGATGAGGGAATCGACGGTAAGCCCGGCCATGCGCTCGGCCGCGTCGACAGCCAGGCGAATGGCATGCTCGGCGCGGTCGAGATCGATCACCACGCCCGACTTCACGCCCTGCGATTTCTGATGGCCGATGCCGATCACCTGGATGCGATGCGAGCGCCCGCGCAGAAGCTTGCCGTCGTCGCGCGGCTTCAGCTTCGCCACCACGCAGCAAACCTTGCTCGAGCCGACATCGAGCACCGTGAGCGTGCCCGATCGGCGCGAAGAAGCATCACCGCTGCCGCCAAGCCAGCTCATATCTTCGTCTCCGGCTTGCGCTTCGTCAGGTTCTTCGGCTTTTCGCTGAGCGCGGCCTCGCGCTGCGTCGCCGCCTCCGGCGACAGCTCCACCACCAGCCGATCGGTGAGCCGCATGTCGACGGCGGCGATGTCGCGCGTCAGAAGCCCGTTGTCATGGTCGAGCTTGACGAGTTCGGCGATCGCCTGATCCTCATCGTCTTCCGGCAACTTCACCGTGATGCCGTTCTCAAGCTTGATATCCCAGCGCCGCTCGCCGACACGGATATAGCCTTTGACCCGCGCTGCGAGCTCGGGATAGCGCTTGATCTTCTCCAGGAACTCCGGCGCCTTGGCCGGCGCGCCCGTGCCGATGATCAGCGGCAGCAGAGCCTCTTTGCCGCCCGAGAACGGCGCGATCACCTCGCCCGACCGCTCGATCACCGAAAGCGAATTGCCCTGCTGCCAAAGCGCGAAGGGCTCGCGCTCCTCGACGCGCACCTCCAGCGTATGCGGGTAGATCTTGCGCACCGCCGCAACCTCGACCCAGGGCAGCGTCGCGATGCGCTCGCGCGCGGCCTCGGCGTCGAAGCCGATCAGCGACGTCCAGCCGTCGAGGCCGAGCCGGTCCAGTATGTCGATCTCGGAAGTCTGGCGGTTGCCGACGACCTTGATCTGGTCGACCGCAAACCCGGTTCGGGCCGTCACGCCCTGCACGATGCTGTCGCTATAACCGCCGAGATAGGCGCCATAGGCGCCAGATGAGGCCAACAAGGCAGCCGAGAGGATCGCGGCGGAAAAGCGCGGCGCCTCATACTCGCCACCGCAGAGACGGGCAAGCACACGCACCGGCCGGCGAAGCTGGCGCGGCAAAACGAAATGGTCGAACGACAGCGGCACACCAAACAGCGCGGGCCCAGCCCCGCCGCCTTTGCCCTGTCCCCACCTCAACGCAGACACGAAGCGTCCTCCACCATCCAACTCAACAAATCGCCGAACGAGTGTCCCGCTTGCGCGGCGATTTCAGGCACCAGAGACGTCGGCGTCATGCCCGGCTGGGTGTTGATCTCGAGCCAGACAACCTCGCCGTTTTCGGAGTGACGGTCGTCGTAACGGAAGTCCGACCGGGAGACGCCCCGGCAACCGATAGCAAGATGAGCCTTGAGGGCCAGTGTCTGTATTTTTTGGTAAATATTCGGTGAAATTTTTGCAGGGGTTTCGTGTTTTGATCCGCCAGGCACATACTTTGAATCGTAGTCGTAGAAAGAATGCCCGGTCGGGATGATCTCGCAGACGCCAAGCGCCACGTCGCCCATCACCGCGCAGGTCAATTCGCGCCCATGGATGTAACGCTCGACCATGACGATCTCGCCATATTGCCACTCGGACGAGCCGATCACCTGCGGCGGATGCGACTGCCCCTCATGCACGATGACGACGCCGAAGCTCGACCCCTCGTTGACCGGCTTCACCACGTAAGGCGGCTTCATCGGATGCTTGTTCTTGACCGCGAAACGGTTGATCACCTTCGATTCCGCGACCGGAATGCCCGACGCCTTGGCGACCTTCTTGGCCTGCTCCTTGTTCATGGCCAGCGCCGAAGCGAGCACACCCGAATGGGTGTAGGGAATTCCGAGATATTCGAGAATTCCCTGGATGGTGCCGTCCTCGCCGAACGGACCGTGCAGCGCATTGAAGGCGACATCGGGCTTGAGCTCGGCAAGCACAGACCCGACATCGCGCGAAACATCGACCCGGGTGACCTGATAACCTTCATTCTCGAGCGCATCCGCACACGCCTTCCCCGAGGACAGAGACACGGGCCGCTCCGAGGAAAATCCCCCCAGGAGAACAGCCACATGCTTCTTCTTCATCCCGTCATCCCCTCTCACGCCGGGCCCGCAACCGATATTTCCGCACACAACATTCCCGCATAGTGAGTCCGAGTCTTCCGGCAGGTTGCCCCCCAGACGGAAAACGCGGGTAACGCGTCAAACGACTCAAATCAGGAAACGCTTTAGGGCAGAGAATCAGAGAGTTGATTCCCTGGCAAGTGCCTATGATTCCGAGAGATTCACTTTCCGCGAAAACAGGTCAGAAAAGCGTGTTGTTGAGTCTTTGCAGCAACGGTCGGCGGCGTCACCGACCACGCAAGTTCAAGCACTACTTGAACTCGCAGCGAGCTAAAGAAGCTGCCCCAGGAACTCCTGCACCTCATGACCCGGCCGGAAATTGCCCAGCCGCTTGATCTCCCAATGCAGCCTGATGCCCGAATTCTCGAGCACCCGCGCCCGCACCGTCTCGCCGAGATATTCGAGGTCGTAGCCGGTCGCGGTGCCGGTGTTGATCATGAAGTTGCAATGCATCGGCGACATCTGCGCGCCGCCAATCATCAGCCCGCGGCAGCCGGCCTTGTCGATCTCCTTCCAGGCCGAGGTGCCTTCGGGATTCTTGAAGGTCGAGCCGCCGGTCTTCTCGCGGATCGGCTGCACCGTCTCGCGATGGTTCTGCACGGTGTCCATCGCCGCCTTGATCGCCGCCTTGTCTTCCGGAAACCCTTCGAAGATGGCCGAGGTGAAGATCAGTCCGCCAGGCGCCGACGAATGACGATAGGCATAACCCATATCGGCATTGCTGAGCGTATGGACATTGCCCGTGCGGTCGAGCGCCCGCACCTCGACGACGCGCTCGCGCGTCTCGACGCCATTGGCGCCCGCATTCATCCGCAGCGCCCCGCCGACGGCGCCCGGAATCCCATGGTAAAAATGGAGCCCGCCGATGCCGGCCTCATACGCGACCGCTGCGACACGTTTGTCCGGCGTTGCCGCGCCCGCCTTGATGGTGGTCGGCCCGGTGGCTTCGGCTTCGCCAAAGCCCTTGGCCGAAAGCCTCACCACGAAACCGGAAATGCCGCCGTCGCGTACCAGAAGGTTCGAGCCGACGCCGACCACGGTGATCGGGATTTCCTCCGGCACGCCGCGCAGGAAGGCCGCGAGGTCGTCCTCGTCGGCCGGCTGGAACAGCGCCTCAGCCAGGCCGCCGGCGCGGAACCAGGTGATCTTGTCCATCTCGGCATTGGGTGTGACGCGGCCGCGCAGGCCGGCAAGCTTGTCACCGAGTTTGTCGATCAGGGCTTGGCCGCGCATCATGAGGGTGTTCCCCCAAGCTCCTTGGGCAGAGCATAGGCCCATTGCGTGATGTTCCCGGCGCCAAGGAAGATGACGAAGTCACCGGGCTTGGCAAGCTCGCGGATGGCCGGGGCGACCGCCGCCGGGCCTTCGATATAGCGCGCGTCGCGGTGACCGCCGGCGCGGATGCGCGACACCAGCGCGTCCGATGAAACGCCTTCGATCGGCTCCTCGCCGGCCGCATAGACCGGCGCCACCATCACCGTGTCGGCGTCATTGAAGCAGACGGAGAACTCTTCGAACAGATCGTGCAGCCGGGTGAAGCGGTGCGGCTGCGCGATCGCGATCACGCGGCCCTTGGTTGCCCCGCGCGCGGCCTTTAGCACCGCCGCGATCTCAACCGGATGGTGGCCGTAGTCGTCGAACACCTCGACCCCATTCCAGGAGCCGGTGTGGGTGAAGCGCCGCTTGACGCCGGCGAAAGACGAAATGCCCTTCTTGATCGCTTCGTCCGACAGGCCGAGCTCATGCGCGACCGCGATCGCCGCCGTCGCGTTGGAGACGTTGTGCCGTCCCGGCATCGGTAGCCGCAAGTCCCGGATCGTCGTTGTGCCGCGTCCCTTGCGGTCGCGGATCACCACGTCGAACTCCGATACTGCCCCGTCCATGCGATGGTTGGTGAAACGCACGTCGGCCTGTGCGTTTTCGCCATAGGTGATGACGCGCCGGTCCTCGATGCGGCCGACCAACGCCTGCACCTCGGGATGGTCGGTGCACATCACGCCGAAGCCGTAGAACGGCACGTTCTCGACGAACTGGCGGAAAGCCTCGCGCACCTTGTCGAAGCTGCCATAGTGGTCGAGGTGTTCCGGATCGATGTTGGTGACGACGGCGATATCGGCCGGCAGCTTGAGGAAGGTTCCGTCGCTCTCGTCCGCCTCGACCACCATCCACTCGCCGTCGCCCATGCGCGCATTGGTGCCATAGGCGTTGATGATGCCGCCATTGATGACGGTCGGGTCGAGCCCGCCGGCTTCGAGCAAAGTCGCCACCATCGAAGTGGTCGTCGTCTTGCCATGCGTGCCGCCGATGGCGACCGCCTGGCGGAAGCGCATCAGTTCGGCGAGCATCTCGGCGCGGCGGACGATGGGAAGCAACTTCTCCCGCGCGGCCTTCAGCTCGGGGTTGGACTTCTTGATCGCCGTCGACACCACCACGACTTCGGCGTCGCCGATATTCTCGGCCTTGTGGCCGACGAAACACTCGATGCCCTTATCGCGCAGCCGCTGCACATTGGCGCCGTCCGCCTGGTCCGAACCCTGCACTTTGTAGCCGAGATTGTGCAGCACTTCGGCAATGCCGCTCATGCCGATGCCGCCGATGCCGATGAAATGCACGAGGCCGATCGTCTGCGGCATCTTCATGCGCGCGTCCTCCTGTAGTCCGAAACCGTTTTGCCGGACGCAATAGCCTCTGTCAGATCGGCGAGCAACCGTGCCGCATTGGGTTTTCCGGCCGAGCGGGCGGCCGTGGCCATCGCCGTCAGCCTGTCGGGGTTGCCCATCAGCCCGCCAACGAGCGCAGCAATGCCCTCGGGCGAAAGCGTGGATTGCGGATGCACCTCGGCCCCGCCAGCGGCGGCAAGTGCCGCGGCGTTGGCCGCCTGGTCATGGTCGAGCGCATGCGGATAAGGCACCAGCAGCGCGGGGCGGCCGATGACGGCAATCTCCGATACGGTCGAGGCGCCGGAGCGCGACATCACCAGATGCGCCGACGCCATGCGCGCCGCCATGTCGGTGAAGAAGGGCGAGACCTGCGCGTCGACGCCAAGATTGGCGTAGGCGGCCTTGACCCGCGCCACGTCTTCCGCGCGCGCCTGCTGCGTGATCGCCAGTCGTTTGCGTTGCGCTTCGGGCAGAAGCGCGATCGCCGCCGGCACGGCATCGGAGAAAAACTGCGCGCCCTGGCTGCCGCCGAACACCAGGAGGCGGAACGGCTCGCCGTCGGTGGGTGCTGTATAAGAGATCTTCGCCGCTTCCAGCACCTGCGGCCTGACCGGATTGCCGGTCGTCACGGTCTTGGCGCCGGCAGCGCTTTCACCCTCCGCCAGGAAGCCGCCCGCAATGGCATCGACGCGGCTGGCAAGCGCCTTGTTGGCGCGGCCCATCACGGCGTTCTGCTCATGGATCAGCGTCGGCACCTTGCGCCGAGTTGCCGCGTAGAGCGGCGGCAGCGTCGGATAGCCGCCGAAGCCGACGACGGCATCGGGCTTGATCCTGGCTATCACCCGACCGGCCTGCCGCACGCCTTGCCAGATCGTCCAGAAGGCCGAAAGCATAGCGATCGGATTCTTCGAGCGAAGCGTGGCCGAAGGGATCGAGTGAATGTCGGCGGCGGGAAAGTGGCCGGAGTAGCGCTCGGCGCGGCGGTCGGTGGCAAGATGCACCTCCCAGCCGCGCTCGATCAGCTCATGCGCGAGCGCCTCTGCCGGGAACAGATGTCCACCCGTTCCGCCGGCCGCAAGCAGGATGACACCTCTCGACATCCCGCCTCATTCCGCCGGAAGGGTGCGCTGCGAGAAGGCATAGCCTATCTGCTTGCGCTTTTCGGGGTGCCTGCGCGTCAGCGCCAGCGCCATGCCCATCGAGATGGCGATGGCGATCTGCGAGGAGCCGCCATAGGAGATGAAGGGCAGCGTCATGCCCTTGGCCGGCATCAGCTGCAGGTTCACGCACATGTTGATGGCAGACTGCAAGCCAAAAATGGTGACGAGCCCGCCGACGGCATAACGCGTGAAGTCGTCGTGCTCCTTCAGCGCGATACTCAATCCGCGCAGCACGATGAAGGCGAAGATCGACATGATGAAGAAGCACATGATCAGCCCGAACTCCTCGCCTGCGACCGAGAACACAAAGTCGGCGTGGCTGTCCGGGATGACCCGCTTCACCGTCCCCTCGCCCGGGCCGACGCCGAACCAGCCGCCGTTGATCAGGGCCTCGCGGCCCATATCGACCTGGAAGGTGTCGCCTTCGCCGGTGAGGAACTTGTCGATGCGGGCGGCGACGTGCGGAAACACCGTATAGGCGGCGAACCCGCCGCCAATGCCTGCAGCACCCAGCGCGACGATCCAGAACCAGGGCAGGCCGGCCATGAAGAACATCACGCCCCAGGTGCCCAGCACCAGCATCGTCTGGCCGAGGTCGGGCTGCGCCACAAGCAGCGAGATCACCAGAGCGAGCAGCAGCATGGCGAAGAGATTGCCGGGAATGTCGGGCTGTCGCTTATGCTCGGCAAAAAGCCAGGCGCAGATGATGACGAAGGCCGGTTTCAGGAACTCGGACGGCTGGATGGAGAGGCCGGCGAGCGACACCCAGCGCCGCGCGCCCTTCACTTCGACGCCGACGTAGAGCACCACCACCATCAGCACCAGCATGATGCAGAGCATCACCAAGGACATGCGCCTTATTTGCCGGGCCTCCAGGAAAGAAACCGCCAGCATCACGATGAGAGCCGGGATGGTGAAGATGATTTGCCGCGTGGCGAAATGGAAGCTGCTGAGGCCGATCCTCTCGGCGACCGCTGGGCTTGCCGCGAAGGACAGAATGATGCCCAGCCCCATCAGCGACAGGAATGCCGCGAGGAACCAGCGATCGATCGTCCACCACCAGGTTGCGACCGGACTTTTGTCGAGACGGCTTTGCATCAACGTGGCCCTCCGATGGGTTTCACTCCATCAATAGCAGTCGCAGCTTGCCTGAAGGCTTCGCCGCGAACCTCGAAATTCTTGAACTGGTCGAAACTGGCGCAGGCCGGCGAAAGCAGCACCACCGCCTCGCCGCCGGTGTCGCTCGCGGCGTCATGGGCGGCATGCTCGACCGCGGCTGCCAGCGTTCCGGAAATCTCGTAAGGCACGGCCTCGCCGAGCGTGGCGGAGAAAGCGGGCGCCGCCTCGCCGATTAGATAGGCCTTGGCGATGCGCGGGAAGAAGCTGCGCAGCGGCTCGATGCCGCCTTCCTTGGGCAGGCCGCCGGCAATCCAGTAGATGCGGTTGAAGCTTGACAGCGCGGGTGCCGCCGCGTCGGCGTTGGTCGCCTTGGAATCGTTGACGAACAGCACATGGTCCTTGCGGCCGACCTGCTCCATGCGGTGCGCCAGCCCCGGGAAGCTTTCAAGCCCGGCCTGGATCTCGCCAAGCTCGAGGCCGATCCTGAGGCAGGCGGCGACAGCGGCAAGCGCGTTCTGCGCATTGTGCTGGCCGCGCAGCGAGCCGATGCCTTCGAGGAAGGCGATACGGCTGTAACGGCCATTCATCGCCTCCATCAGGTTGGTGCCGTCGGCGAAATAGCCGTCGGTCAGCGGCAGGCGCTTGGAAATGCGGATGACTTGCCTGCCGGCCCGCTCCAGCCGGTCGGCGATCAGGGCGCACCAGGAATCGTCGATGCCGATGATCGCGGCGTCGCTGCCGGCGACCAGCCTTTCCTTGATCGAGGCGTAATGCGCCATCGTGCCGTGCCGGTCGAGATGGTCGGGCGTCAGGTTGAGCAGGATGCCGGCGGTCGGGTTGATCGAGGGCGCAAGATCGATCTGGTAGGAGGAGCATTCCACCACATAGTGCCGCTTGGGCTCGGGCGGATCGAGCGTCATGATGGCGCGACCGATATTGCCGCCCATTTGGGTATCACGTCCGGCCGATTTCAGTATGTGCGCCGTCAGCGCCGTCGTCGTCGATTTGCCGTTGGTGCCAGTGATCGCGATGAAGGGTGCCGTCGGCGCGCGCTGAATGCGCTCGCGGCAGAACAGCTCGACGTCGCCGATCACCTCGACGCCGGCGCCGCGCGCCAGCTCCACCGCCCAATGCGGCTTCGGATGCGTGAGCGGCACGCCGGGCGACAGGACGAAGGCCGCGAAGCGCGGCCAGTCGGCGGCGCGCAGGTCGCCGGTCGCGATCCCGGCGGCGGCCGCCTTGGCGACACTGTCCGGATTGTCGTCCCAGGCGAGGATCTCGGCGCCGCCCGCGATCAGCGCATGCGCGGTCGCGATCCCCGAACCGCCGAGCCCGAAGAGCGAAACGCGTTTGCCAGCGAAGGAAGCGGCGGGAACCAAGCGGTGTCCTATCTGAGCTTGAGGGTGGAGAGGCCGACCAGCGCAAGGATGACGGCGATGATCCAGAAGCGGATCACCACCTGGCTCTCGGTCCAGCCGAGCTTTTCGAAATGGTGATGGATCGGCGCCATCAGGAAGACGCGCTTGCCGGTCATCTTGAAGTAGCCGACCTGGATGATGACCGACAGTATCTCGACCACGAACAGGCCGCCGACGATGACCAGAACGATCTCGTGCTTGGTGGCGACGGCGATGGTGCCGATCAGGCCGCCCATCGCCAGCGATCCGGTGTCGCCCATGAAGATCGCGGCCGGCGGCGCGTTGAACCAGAGGAAGCCGAGGCCGGCGCCGATGACCGCGCCGAGCACCACCGCCAATTCGCCGGTGCCGGGCACGAAATGGATCTGCAGATATTCGGCAAAGACGGCATTGCCCGAGAGATAGGCTATGACGCCGAAGGACGCGGCCGCGATCATGATCGGCACGATCGCCAGCCCGTCGAGACCGTCGGTCAGGTTCACCGCATTGCCGGCGCCGACGATGACGAAGCAGGAGAACGGCACGAAGAACCAGCCGAGATTGATGAGGAATTCCTTGGCGAAGGGGAAGGTCAGCGAGGACGAGAACGGCGCCTGGCCGTTGTGCATGATTACCCAGGCGGCGATGCCGGCGATGACGAATTCGATCGCCAGCCGCGCCTTGCCGGAGAAGCCCAGATGCGACTGCTTGGTGACCTTGAGATAGTCGTCATAGAAGCCGATCGAGCCGAAGCCGACGGTGACCAACAGCACCACCCAGACATAGATGCTGGAAAGGTTCGCCCATAGGATCGAGGAGCCGATGATGCCGGACAGGATCATCAGCCCGCCCATGGTCGGCGTGCCCGCCTTCTTGAAATGCGTCTGCGGTCCGTCGGCGCGGATCGGCTGGCCCTTGCCTTGGCGAAGCCGCAGCGAGTTGATGATGGTCGGTCCGAAGATGAAGACGATCAGCGCCGACGTGATCAGCGCGCCGCCGGTGCGGAAGGTGATGTAGCGGAAGACATTGAAGGCCGAGATCTTGTCCGCGAAATCAACGAGTAAAGTGAGCATACGCTTCCGTCCCCCGGAGCCCGACTTCAGGTCGGTTCAATGGTTGTGGCTTCCGCCGGAAATTTGCCGAGCAATGCCTCGACCAGCTTTGAAAATCCGATGCCTTTCGACGACTTGACCATCACCACGTCGCCGGGCCTGATTGCCGACATCACGACCGGCTTCAGCTCTTCCGCGCCTGACCGGTATTCGGTTTCGACATCGGATGGCAGAACATCGGCCAGCGCCCGCATCTCCGGACCGCCGAGAAAGACGTTGCGCGTCCCGGTGCCGACTATGAGCTCGGCAAGCGCCGCATGGAGTTTTGCCGAGTGGCTGCCGAGCTCGAGCATGTCGCCGAGCACGGCGATGCGCCTGCCCCCACCCGATACCGGCGTGGCGTTGAGCAGCGCCATGGCTGCCGCCATCGAAGCCGGATTGGCGTTGTAACTTTCGTCGATCAGCGTGATCGGGCCGTTCGGATGATGCAATATGTGGCGCCTGCCGCGGCCGCGCTCGGCCGAAAGGTCACCAAGCGCCGCCGCCACCTTGTCGAGGTCGGCGCCGACCAGTTGCGCGGCCCCCAGCACGGCCAGCACATTCTGCACGATGTGTCGGCCGGGCACCCCGACACGGGCCGTCACGTCCTTTTTGCCGATCTTGACAGCGATGTCGGAATGGTCGGCATGAAGCTCGCAGCCGGCAAGGCGGAAGGCCGAGCGGGCGTTTTCGCCGAAGCCGAAGACATGCTCGACACCAGCCTCTTTCGCCATTTTCCCGAGCAGCTTCCAGCGCGGATCGTCGCGGTTGAGCAGCGCGGCGCCGCCGGGCTCGATCGCCTCGAAAATCTCGGCCTTGGCCATGGCGATCTCGTCAAGGCTCTTGAAGAAGCCGAGATGGGCGGCGGCAATCAGCGTGACGATCGCGACATGCGGCCTGACCATATTGACCAGCGGCCTGATCTCGCCCGGATGGTTCATGCCGATCTCGAAGACCGCGTAGTTGCAGTCTTGCGGCATGCGCGCGAGCGTCAGCGGCACGCCCCAATGATTGTTGAACGACTGCGCCGAGGCATGCACCTTGCCGACCGCCGATAGCACATGGCGCAGCGCTTCCTTGGTCGTCGTCTTGCCCGCTGAGCCGGTCACCGCGATGATCTTCGCCCGTGAGCGGACACGCGCGGCGACGCCGAGCTTTTCCAATGCCGCAAGCACGTCCGGCACGACGATCATCGGCGCGGTCAGCCTGCCGAGCGACGGCAGCTTGCCTTCGGCGACGACCAGCACGGCAGCGCCTGCTTTCACCGCCGCGGTCGCGAAGTCGTGGCCATCCATCGTCTCGCCCTTGATGGCGAAGAAGGCATTCCCCGGCTCAAGGCTGCGGCTGTCGATGGAAATGCCGGTAATGCCTTCCGGGAGCAAACCTATCGGCCTGCCGCCCATGGCCTCGACAAGCGCCTCCGATGTCCAGAGCAGGTTCATGCGGCGCGCTCCTGGAGCGCCTCGCGCACTTCCTCATGGTCGGAGAAGTGGAAAGTTTCAGTGCCGATGGTCTGGCCTTCCTCATGCCCCTTGCCGGCAACGATCAGCGTATCGCCGGCATGAAGCATCGCGACCGCCTCATGGATCGCCCTGCGGCGGTCGCCGATCTCGATGGCGCCGGGCGCCGCGGCAAGGATTGCCGCGCGGATGGTCTCGGGAACTTCCGTGCGCGGATTGTCGTCGGTGACGATGACGACATCGGCAAGCCGGGTCGCGATCTCGCCCATGATCGGCCGCTTGCCGCGATCACGGTCACCGCCGCAGCCGAACACCACGACGACGCGGCCCGTGGTGAACGGACGAACCGAGGTCAGCACATTTTCCAGCGCGTCGGGCTTGTGCGCATAGTCGACATAGACCGGAGCGCCGGCCGCCGTCGTGCCGACGAGGTCGAGGCGGCCAGGCGCGCCTTTCAATTTTTCCAACGCCGCCAAGGCTTTGCCGACCGATGTTCCAGTCGAGATGGCGAGTCCGGCCGAAACCAGCGCATTGGCGATCTGGAAATCGCCGGCTAAAGGCAGGTCGATCTCGTAAAGCACGCCGTCGGCTTCCACCTCGGCGCGCTGGCGCCGCCGCTCATGCTCGACGCGCTTCAGCGTGAGGAATTCGCCGTGGCGGCCGACCGTCAGCACGTTGAGACCCGTTGCCCTCGCGGCATGGACCGTCGGCTCGGACCAGGGATCGTCGGCGAAAATCACAGCCGGCGCTCCCTTCGGCAGCAGCGTGTCGAACAGGCGCAGCTTGGCGCGGTGATAGTCCTCGACCGTCGGGTGGTAGTCCATGTGGTCGCGGCCGAGATTGGTGAAGCCGCCAGCCGCCAGCCTGACGCCGTCGAGGCGGCGCTGGTCGAGGCCGTGGCTGGAGGCCTCCATCGAGGCGTGGGTGACGCCGGCATCGGCCAGCTCTTTCAGCAGCTTGTGCAAGGCCACCGGATCCGGCGTTGTCAGCGAGCCATACTCATTGCGGCCGGGCGCCACCACACCGGTCGTGCCGATCGAAGCGGCGGCAAGGCCGGCCTGCTCCCAGATCTGGCGTGTGAAGGCGGCGACCGACGTCTTGCCGCTGGTACCGGTGACGGCGACCATTGTTTCAGGCTGCTTGCCGAAGAAGCGCGCCGCGCTCAGCGCCAATGCCAGACGCGGATCATCGACGGCAAGAACCGGGATCGACAGTCCGGAAATGGCATTCCCCTTGGCGGCGACGATCGCAGCGGCGCCTTTTGCCGCAGCGTCGGCTGCGTAGGCCGAGCCGTCGGCCTTGCTGCCGGCCAGTGCAAAGAAGACGACGCCCGGTCTTACCTGGCGGGAATCGGATGAGAGACCGGTAACCTCCAGATCGAGGGAAACTGTTCCCTCGATAGGCAGGACACCGGCTAGATCTTTCAGATGCATTGAGTCCCGTTCACCGCAACAAAATAGCGCGCAGTTGCCAGCGCGCCCCAAGAATCACTGATAGGAAACCAGCGTTGCACCATTTTCATGGCTGAAATCTGGCTTCACGCCAAGCATGGCCGCCGAACGCCTGATGATATTGCCAGCTATAACCCCCGCATTCGCGGCCGCGACGTCTGTCATGCCAGGCTTTTCCGGATGCGGGGCGTCGGCAATCGTGAACACGAGATATTGCGGATCGTCCATCGGGAAGGCGGCCACAAAGGTATTGAAATTCAAGTCCTTCGAGTATCGGCCATTGATGACCTTCTCGGCTGTTCCGGTCTTGCCGCCAACGCGATAGCCGGGGACTCTGGCGTTTCTGGCAGAGCCCTTCTCGGCGTTGAGCGTATAAAGGTAGCGCATGCCTTCGACCGTCTTTTCGCTGACCACTTTCTCAGCCACCGTCATTGCCTGCTCCACGGTACGTGGCAGGAAGGTCGGCTCGATCAGATAGCCGCCATTCATCAGGGCCGCGCAGCCGACAGCAGCTTGCAGCGGCGTCGTCGACACACCATGGCCGAAGGCGATGGTAAACGAATTAACTTGTTTCCAGACCTTCGGTTCAGTCGGGCGGGCGACTTCCGGCAGTTCGGTCTGCATCTTGTCCAAAATTCCAAGGCGATGCAGGAATTCGCGGTGCCCCTCGATGCCGACCAGCTCGGCCTCCCTGGCCGACCCGATGTTGGACGAATAGAGGAACACCTCCGGCAACGACAGCACACGGTTCTTGCCGTGGAAATCGTGAATGGCCTGATGGCCGACCCGGATTGGATGCGAAGCGTCGAAGCGGCTCGCCATCGTCGCTTTACCGGAATCGAGCGCCATGGCCGAGGTGAAGCTCTTGAAGGTCGAACCCATCTCATAGAGGCCCGCCGACATACGGTTCAGCCGGTCCTTTTCCTGTGCATTGTAAGGATTGTTCGGATCGAAATCCGGCACCGAGGCCATGGCCACCACCTCGCCCGTTTTGACGTTGAGCACAACGGCGCCGGCGCCAATGGCGCGATAGCGCTCCAGGGCGGCGGCGACCTCGTCGCGCACGACATGCTGGACGCGAAGGTCGATCGACAGCTTCACCGGCTTCAGGTCCCTGGCCACCGCCAGCCCCGACGCCTGCAGGTCGGTCAGCCCCTGGTCGTCGATGTATTTCTCCATGCCGGAGATGCCTTGGTTGTCGATGTTGGTCAGCCCGACAATGTAGGAGGACGTCTCGCCGCTCGGATAAAAGCGGCGCTTTTCGGTGCGGAAGCCGAGGCCGGGGATGCCCAATGCCAGGATGTCGGCCTGCTGCTTCGGCGTCAGCTGACGCTGCAGCCAGACAAAGCCGGCGCCGCTCTTGAGCTTGCGATAGGTCTGCTCGTAATCGATCTCGGGAAGCACGGTCGACAATCTCTCGATCGCCTCGTCGGCGTCGACGATACGGCGCGGCTCGGCGAACAGCGATGCCGTCTTGATGTCGGTCGCCAACACCTCGCCGTTGCGATCGACAATATCTGGCCGCGAGGCGGTGACGCGGCTTTGCGGACCACCCGACATGTCCGGGTTCTGCAGTCCGAGATAAACCAGCCGGCCGGCAATCGTCGAATAGATGGTGAAGAACACCGCCATCGTCATGATGATGCGGGTCTTGGCCTTGCCGCCGGTCGCCTTGCGGGCGGCGTCGACGACGATCGAGCCGTCCTCGGTGGGTTTCTTGCGTCGTCTCAGCAGGTCACCGATCCTTGGAAGCCTGCCGATCATTGCACGGTGCTCCCCGTGACCACCGGATCCTTGTCGCCCGAGGGCCCTTTGCCGGAATTGTCGGCCATCCCGCCAAGCCGCTGCGACGACAGGTCCTCGATGTTGACGGGCTTTATCGGCACGTCGTCGAGGCCGCCGATTTGGCGGGCGTTGAGCGGCTCGAGCCCGAGCTGCGACTTGTAGATTTCGGCAAGCTTCTGCAGCCGCGCCGGCTGGGTGAGCAGGCTCCAGTCGGCTTTCAGAAGGTCGATCGTGTCTTCTTCGTAGCGGATCTGCGCCTGCAGCTTCTGCACCGCCGCCAGTTGATCCTCGGCTTCGCGCTTGGTCTTGTAGGTCAAAGCCGCCGCCGAGACCATGATGGCGATCAGGACTATGTCGCTGGTACGAAACACGTGCTTACCTCTCCCCCGGCCGCTCGACGGCGGGAAGCTTTGGAAGGCCGAAAATCGAAAAATCGCCGGCGCGTGCCGGCACGTCGGTGCGGATTGCCGCGCGCAGCCTGGCCGAGCGCGCGCGCGGATTGGCGGCGATCTCAGCCTCTCCTGGCACAACCCCGCCGCCGGATTTGCGGAACGTCGCCGGCCGCGCCGGCGCGTCGGGCATATGGCGAGAACCGCTGGCCGCATCGGCCCGATCGGCGATGAAACGCTTGACGATGCGGTCCTCCAGCGAATGGAAAGTAACCACGGCAAGCCGCCCGCCGGGCTTGAGCACACGCTCGGCAGCGAACAGCGCGCTCGCCAGTTCGCCGAGCTCGTCGTTGACGAAGATGCGCAGCGCCTGGAAGACGCGGGTGGCGGGATGGATCTTGTCCTTCGGCGCGCGGCCGATATGGGTGGCGATGGCGTCGGCCAGATCGAGCGTCCGCTCGAAGGGCCGTTTCTCGCGCCGGCTCTCGATCATGCGGGCGATGCGGCCGGCATGCCGCTCCTCGCCGAGGAAGCCGAAGATGCGGGCAAGGTCTCCCGCCTTGAAGGTGTTGACGACGTCGGCAGCGCTCAGGCCCGCCTGCGCCATGCGCATATCGAGCGGCCCGTCGGCGCGAAAAGAAAAGCCGCGCTCGGCCTGGTCGAGCTGCATGGAAGAGACGCCGATGTCGAGCACGACGCCGTCGGCGCTCTCGACCCGTTCGTCCAGCGTCGAGAACGGCGCCTGCACGAGCTTCAGCCTGCCGCCGGCCTGCTGCTCAAGAACCCGGCCCGCGGCGATCGCGTCCGGATCGCGGTCGATGGCCACGACCGAGGCGCCCCGCTCGAGGATGGCGCCGGTGTAACCGCCGGCGCCGAAAGTCCCGTCGACGATTGTCTCGCCGGCCTTTGGCGCAAGCGCCTCCAGCACCTCGGCAAGGAGGACCGGAATGTGACGGACCAGTCCGCCAACGGCGTGAGGATCATCGCCGTGGCCAGCCATCATTCCGGTCGCTCCCCAGGCTTCGTCCCCTGCCGAAGCTGCAAGAGCCTGGCCCGCGCCTGCGCCCCATAGGCGGCAAGCCGGCCCGGTTCCCAAATTTGAAAGAAATTGCCGCGGCCGACAAAGGCCACCTCCGTGGAAATGCCCGTATGCTCGCGGATGAAATCGGTCATCGTGATGCGGCCGTCCTGGTCGAGTTTCAGGAACGTCCCGTCGCCATGACAGAAGAACGACATGTCGTCCGCTGTCTGCAGGAAGGGATCCTCGAGCGCGATCCGCTGCTCGTAGCGGTCGAGCAGATCGAGCCCGCCGACGTCCATCGCCGGAAGGTCCAGGCAACGTAGCGCATAGAGCTCGCCATAGCCACGTTTCTGCACGACCGCGCGGAAATGCGCTGGAACGGACACCCGTCCCTTCGCATCGATCCTGCTCACCGTGTTTGACAGAAACCGGTCCATTACGCGTTACAGCCGCTTCCGCCGCCGCACCCCTTTCCATTCTTTTCTCCGCGCCGTCACCGCGCGTTCCCTCGCGAGAAATAGCCCCGTTCTCACAGGCGAAAACCGGCAAACGCGCAGCCGCCGCGACTGCCCGATTGGCGTACGCTTCACCCTGACGCGGAACGAAGGCTTGATGATGCGAATGGGATATCATGGGGTACTATGGGCGTCAACGGGAAGAGGCATCACAAACGCGCGTGCCACAACCAGGAAGAGCAGGCTGACGGCACGTCCCGTCTTTATCGTCTATTAAGCCTAACGAAGCGTTTAGAACGGTCTGGCCCAAAAAGACGCGGCTTGCTGCGAACGGCCGGCGCGCCTAGCGTCGGAGCTCTGTTCAGTGGAGGAATGAGCCCATGCCTGAAACCGCGAAGTCACGCGCCGCGTCACTTGCCCATCTGCGCAGCGGCGATTTCGCCAAGGGCGACCCGATCCCCTTGCCCCTGACCATGGCCTCGATCTTTCACTCGCCGGGCGACGCGACGGGCTACGATCAATACGGCCGGTTCAGCAATCCGACATGGCACGCCGTCGAGCATATGCTTGGCCATCTGGAAGATGCCCAGTGCGTTGCCTTTCCGTCTGGCATGGCGGCGATTTCGGCGGCATTTTTTTCGCTCGTCAAATCGGGCGACCGCATTCTCTTGCCCTCGGACGGCTATCACACGACACGCGCCCTGGCGGAGCGCTTCCTGAAACCGCTCGGCGTCGCCTATGACGTCAGGGCGACATCCAGCATGCTCGATGGCGGTTTCGCCGGCTATCGAATGATCTTCGTGGAAACTCCGTCGAACCCGCGGCTGGATATCTGCGACATCGCCGCCGTCGCCAAGGCGGCTCACGAGCAAGGTGCGGTTCTTGTCGTCGACAACACGACGATGACGCCCTTTGGCCAGCGGCCGCTCGACCTCGGCGCCGACATCGTCGTGTCGGCCGACACCAAGGCGATCAACGGGCACTCGGACGTGCTGTTCGGCCATGTCGCCAGCCGCAATCCGGACATTGTCGCCAGGGTCAGAGACTGGCGCGAAACGGCCGGCGGCATTCCCGGACCATTCGAGGCCTGGCTCGTGCATCGCGGCCTCGAAACGCTTGAGGTGCGCTTCGACCGCATGTGCTCTTCGGCGGAAACGATCGCCCGTCGTCTCAAGGGGCATCGCTCCGTGAGCGGCCTGCGCTTTCCCGGGCTCGAGGGCGATGCCTCGAACAATCTGGCGCGTGCCCAGATGGAACGCTTCGGCTTCCTGATTTCGTTCGAATTGGCCTCGGAAGAAAAGGCCGAGGATTTCATCAACAATTGCGCGCTGATTGAATCGGCGACCTCCTTCGGCGGCGTGCACTCCTCGGCCGAACGGCGCTCGAAGCGTGGCGACCCCGTGCCGCCCGGCTTCGTGCGGCTGGCCATCGGCTGCGAGCCGGTGGAAGAGCTCTGGCAGGCGATCGAGACGTCGTTGGACCGACTTGGCGATTGACTGTCGCCCGACCGGGTCGATCGCGAATTCAAGTCGCCAGCTTCGATGTTGCGCCGCCCGTGCAAGACGCGGACGATTTCGGTCGCATCCTCGCCAACGCGATAAAGGGTAAGGTATTCGCCGACGATCAGGTGGCGGACGCCAGGCGCGATATCGTCACGTGGCGCGCCGGAAAAGGGATGCAAAGTCAACAAATCCCATCGCCTCTCCAACGCGTCGATGAGGCGGATCGCAGCATTCGGATTTCGTTCGGCGACATAGTCACCGATAGCTTCGACGTCGGATTCTGCCCGGGGAAGCAGCCGGTATTTCACTCCTCGAAGCCTCGGGTATCGGCCATCTTTGCGTATTTGGCGCGTAAACGCTCCATGATTGGCCGGCCGTCCTGGGCAGGCCCGCTGTCGATTCCCTCTTGCACCAGCTTGCGCAGTTCCTCGACCGTGTAGCCGAGCAGGTCGCGCCGGTCCTTCCATTGCCTGAGCGCGTCCCGGATCACCTCGCTCGCCGAAGCGTACTCACCAGCGGCGACCACGTCGTCGACCGCCTGCGCCAGCTCGGGCGAAAGTGTAATGCTGCGTTTGTCGACCTGGCCCATGATGTGCTCCGACGGCTTTCTTTGCGACCAAGGTACGATTTAATCGTACCGGTTTCAAGGAACGCATCCATAGAGCGGTGGAACCGAGCGCAGCTCCACGCGCTTGAATCAACAGGCACGCCCATGGCTGCAACCTGTTGATATCAAGGGTTTTGTCGGTATCGGAAAAATGCCAGCTGGCCTGTAAGCCGGGTTCTGTATGGCCCCCGCGCCTTGCGGCGCGAGAACGTGGCGGCCATTCATCTTGGGCGCATGTCGCCATGCGCCTCACGCAACCTACCCGGACGGTGGGCCGGAAACAGCCCTCGAAGGTTTCCCTTCGCACCGCCCCTATTCGGTCTTGCTCCCGGTGGGGTTTGCCGTGCCGCTCCTGTTGCCAGTCGCGCGGTGGGCTCTTACCCCACCCTTTCACCCTTGCCGCGGCTGATGCCGCGGCGGTTTGCTTTCTGTGGCACTTTCCCTGGGGTTGCCCCCGCCGGCCGTTAGCCGGCACCGTGTCTCCATGGAGCCCGGACTTTCCTCACCCGCAGCCTTTCGACTCTTGCAGGCGCGGCCGCCCGGCCAGCTGGCAAGCGCGTATAAAGGGATTCCCGCCTGAAAACGCAAACGAAAAAGGCGAATTTGCCTCTAGGCGGGCGAGCCGAGGGCCGCCATCTGCACCTTCACCTTGCTGCAATAGGCGGCCGAAACCGGATTCATCCGCCTTGCGCCATGACCGGCATTGTATTTGAGGATCGTGCCGCAAGTGGTGCCGCCGCCGAGGCCTTGCGCCATGGCGAGGTACTTCATGCCATATTTGATGTTGGTGTCGGGATCGAACAGTCCCTTGACCGAACCCGTATAGCCCATCATCCGCGCCGTCGCCGGCTTGATCTGCATCAGGCCGATCTCGCCGGCGCCCCCGACCATGTTCGGCCGGTAGTTGCTTTCGATCTTGATAACGGCCTTGGCGAGCGACACCGGCACGCCATAGCTTGCAGCATAGCGAACGATGATCGCCGAATATTGGCCGCCGCCGGTGGCCGAAGACGACAATGCAGGCATTTCGGGGTGAATGGACGCTGTCGTCGTCAGGTCGACAGTCTGCCTGCCGCGCTTCCTACCGCGTTTGACCGTTGATTTTGCCGACTTCAATGCGGCGGTCTTCTGCACTTTCGCCGCAGCGGTTTTCTTGGTTTTTGCGGGTTTGAGGGCCGGGGCCGCCTTCGGCGTCACGGGGGTCGCTGCGAACCCATTATCTGCCGCCCGCATATTCAACGGCGCGCTGTTAGCCGGGCTGAAGGCAAAAGTCATCACTCCGGCAGCAACGGCTGCCGCTACAACGGTCAATCTTTGCATGTAGTCCTGTTCTGTTTGAACCGCGCGAAGAACTTCGCACGGGTGGGCCAACTCAACATCGGAGCATCTTGGGAGGTTAGACGTCCGACAACTTGCGGGAGATGCGTTTGAAGAGCGATTTGGCGCCAATGAAGGCGAGGCAATTCACTTTGTATGACAAATTGTAATTTAGGCAGCTTGGCAGATTATTCTGGCGAGGCGGCCTTTACGGAAGCCAGCAGCCTTTGCAGTGTGCGGATCGTCGAGCTGTCCGCCACGCCGTCGACGAGCCGCCGCCGGAAATGCCGCTGAAACGCCGCCACCACGATTTCTGTTTGGCGATCGAAGACGCCCGATATTTCGACGCCATAACCGTAGAGTGCCAGCATCGACTGCAGCGCCTCGACGTCGGCGCCGGTGTCGCAGGCCTTCAACGTCGCGCCCTGCCTGATCGGGGCCGCGGGAACGAGATGGCCGACGCCGGCCGCGAAAAGCGCCTTCCAGGGAAACCTCTCGCCCGGGTCGACCTTGCGCCCCGGCGCCACGTCGGAATGCGCAAGCACCCTTTGCGGTGGAATGGAATGCCGGCCGGCGATCCCCGCGCACAATCCGATCACCGCATCGATCTGCCGCTTCGGGAACGCCTTGTAGCCGAGCGCATGCCCGGGATTGACGATCTCGATGCCGACCGAGCAGGAGTTGATGTCCGTGCGCCCGAACCACGAGCTCTTGCCGGCATGCCAGGCGCGGTCGCCCTCACGCACCATTTGCACGATGCAGCCGTTCTCATGGACAAGATAATGCGCGGACACCTCGCTTGCCGGATCGCACAGCCACGCCTCGGCGCCGGCGCCCGTCGCCATGCCGGTATAGTGCAACACGATCATGTCGGGCCTGAGCATCTCGCGTCGCGGGCCAAAATTCGGCGACACCCTGACCTCGGCACCCGGCTGGTCGGGCAAAAATCCGCTCATACGTGCCTGAGACCCCGTTCGATCATCTCATAAGCAGCATTGATCGCAGCGACCCTTGTCGTGGCGATCTTGATGAACTCCTGCGGCAGGCCACGCGCGATCAACCTGTCGGGGTGATTGTCGGAGATCAGCTTGCGGTAGCGCTTCCTGACCTCTTCGAACGGCTTTCCGCGCTCGATGCCCAGAACAACATAGGGGTCGGCGGCACCGAGATTGACGTGACGCGACAGGATCGCCTGGTAATGCGCCTCGTCGATCCGGAAAATCTCGGCAATGCGATGCAGGAATTGCCCTTCCCGCTCGTGGATCAGGCCGTCGGCCTTGGCGATGTGGAACAGCCCATCGAGTATGTCTTCCAGCATCAGGCAATTCGCATGGCCGGAACCGCAAAGCTGCGCCATGCGCAGGGCATAGATATCGAAACCGGCAACATCGCGCTTGGCGAGGTCGTAGAGGCGCGCCACGTTGCGCGTTTCACTCGGCGGCACCTCGAAGATCTCCTGGAAGGCGCGCACTTCGTCCTGAGTGACGATGCCGTCAGCCTTGGCCATCTTGGCCGAGAGCGCGATCATCGCCACGGAGAAGGCAACGCGCCGGCGCAAATCCGGGTCGCCGGAAAACACGGTACGCACGGCCTCGACGACGTCGGCGACGCCCGAGGACGCCGACGACGAAACACGAGCGATGAATTCGCCGAGGCGGTCCCAAATCGACATGCCGGCTTCTTAGTGCGAACCGGGCACCGCTATCAAGCCGGGACGATGCCGCAGGTCCAACGGCCTTGACGCCAAGGCTCACCAAAAAAGGAAGGCCGGCACAAGGCCGGCCTTCCCGATTTAATTGGATTGACCTCTACTGCGCGGGCGCAGCAGGAGGTGTTGCCGGAGCCGGTTCAGCAGGCTTCGAAGCGTCAGGCGAGGCTGGCTTCATCGGCTGCTCGTTGGCCGGCGGGTTGGTGCTTTGGGTGGTCGTGTTGTCCGTGCCGCTCTCGCTGCAAGCCGCGACCCCCAGCAGGGCGAGCGCCGAAACAGACGCCAGAATGAGCTTCTTCATGGTATTTCTCCTTCTGCAAACGTTCACGGCTCGGTGAACGGTCGCAGGAGAAATGCATCAAGCGGCTCGCGAGTTTCGTAACGTTGCGTTTCTGCCTGTAACATCGCGATAACTGCTAACCCTCCGGTATTACAGGCAATTTGGCGAGGTGGTGCGCCCGCTATAGGCTGACGGCGCCGCGGGCAGCCTGGTCGTACTGGCCGGATACCACTCGCATCAGCCCAGCGAGCCTGCTGAGGGCCTCTTCATCGAGTCCGA
The DNA here is from genome assembly GCF_033977165.1 of Mesorhizobium captivum. Classification (NCBI taxonomy): domain Bacteria; kingdom Pseudomonadati; phylum Pseudomonadota; class Alphaproteobacteria; order Hyphomicrobiales; family Phyllobacteriaceae; genus Mesorhizobium; species Mesorhizobium captivum. Next base: position 124,253 of record NZ_JAVIJB010000009.1, on the reverse strand, counting down.
GCGTCTTGATGCTCGAAATCAGCAGACCTTCGCGCAACTCGCGGTAGCGTTCGCACGCACATGCGCCCGCCTCGGTGACCCGTACGGTCTTTTCCTTGCCGCGCCTGCCGGTTCGGACAAGGCCCATTCCGGCGAGTTTCTTGATCGAATAGGTCGCAAGATGCGTGTCCTCGATGTTGAACATGGTGCAGAGATCGGCCTGCGTTTTCTCGCGCCCTCGATGGTTGGTGGCATGCAGCAGAAGGACGTCGAGATGGGTGAGGCTGGGGTAGCCGGCGGCCGCCATGCACCTCACCGTCCAGCGCTGAAAGGCGTTGCCGGTGACCGTCAGCGCGAACTCCAATTCCGACATGGACGGCATGGCCCCGACCGATAGATGCGATGCCGAAACGATGGGCCCCCATTCTTCGCGCTGCATGCGATGCCTTTCCGATGATTTATCGATAATATATTGACGTATTGGCATCGATAAGGCAATGAAAACCTGGACCCGCACGACCGCAAAGGGAGGCAACGTGACCTCGAGATGGGATTTCTGGATCGACCGGGGCGGTACCTTCACCGACATCATCGGCCGCGATCCGCAGGGCCAGTTGCACCCGCGCAAGCTCCTGTCCGAGAACCCTGAAGCCTATGCCGACGCCGCCATCCAGGGCATACGCGACCTGCTTGGGCTAAAATCCGGCGCCGCCTTTCCCGCCGACCGGATCGGCGACATCAAGATGGGCACCACAGTCGCCACCAATGCGCTGCTCGAGCGCAAGGGCGACCGCGTGCTCCTGCTCATCACCAAGGGTTTTCGCGACGCGCTGCGCATCGCCTATCAGGCGCGGCCGGATATCTTCGCCAAGGAAATCATCCTGCCGGAGCAGCTCTACGAGCGGGTGATCGAGATCGACGAGCGCGTGCGCGCCGACGGTTGCGTCGAACGCCTGCTCGACATTGCCGCCTGCCGCCCGGCGATCGAGCAGGCCAAGGCCGACGGCATCGACGCGGTCGCCATCGTCTTCATGCATGCCTGGAAATATCCGGATCATGAGGAGGCGGTGGCCAAGGTCTGCCGTAAGATCGGCTTCAGCCAGATCTCGGTCAGCCACGAGGTCTCGCCGCTTATCAAGCTGGTTGGCCGCGGCGACACCACAGTGGTCGACGCCTATCTGTCGCCGATCCTGTCGCGCTACGTGCAAAAAGTGGCCGGCGAGTTGGGCACTGGCCCCCGCCTGATGTTCATGATGTCGTCGGGCGGGCTGACCGCCGCCAACATGTTCCAGGGCAAGGACGCGCTGCTGTCGGGCCCGGCCGGCGGTGTCGTCGGCATGGTCGAGACGGCGAAGCTCGCTGGATTCGACAAGGTCATCGGCTTCGACATGGGCGGCACCTCGACCGACGTCGCCCACTATGACGGCGACTACGAGCGCGCCTTCGACACCGAGGTCGCCGGCGTGCGCATTCGAGCGCCGATGATGCGCATCCACACGGTCGCGGCCGGCGGCGGCTCGATCCTGCATTACGAGACCGGCCGCTTCCGCGTCGGCCCGGACTCGGCCGGCGCCAATCCTGGTCCGGCCGCTTACCGGCGCGGCGGACCGCTGGCCGTCACCGACGCCAATGTCATGCTCGGCAAGCTGCAGCCCGATGTCTTCCCGGCGATCTTCGGCCCCGGCCAGGACCAGCCGCTCGATGTCGGCACCGTGCGCGAAAAATTCGCGGCTTTGGCCGCCGAGATCGGCGACGGACGCGCGCCGGAAGCGGTGGCCGAGGGTTTCGTCACCATCGCCGTCGAGAATATGGCGAACGCCATCAAGAAGATTTCGGTGCAGCGCGGCTATGACGTCACCGAATATCTCTTGAACTGCTTCGGCGGCGCCGGCGGCCAGCATGCCTGCCTCGTCGCCGATGCGCTCGGCATGGAAGCGGTGCTGATCCACCCCTTCTCGGGCCTGCTTTCGGCTTACGGTATCGGGCTGTCGACGGTTTTCGCCTCGCGCCAGCAGGCATTGCTCAAACCTCTCGCCGAAGAGTCTCGCGTGTCGATCGAGGACCTGATTGCGGCATTGCGTCAAGGCGTCACGGCCGAGCTTGCCGCGCAAGGCATTGCGGAAGCCGCTATCGCCTCGAAGCCGGTCCTGCAGATCCGCTATGACGGCACCGACACGGCGCTGCCGGTCAATTTCGAGCATGGCTCGATCTTCCGCGCCAGAGGCGATTTCGAGGCCGCCCATAAGGCGCAGTTCGGCTTCGTCTATGAAAACAAGCCGATGATCGTGGAGGCGGTTGGCGTCGAAGGCAGCGATGTCAGCACCACTGCGCGCGACGAAAATGAATCAAGTCTCGAAGACAAGGCGGCAAGCCCGTGGCAGACGCGGCAATTCTTCGCCGATGGCGGCTGGCGCGATGCCGGCATCTTCCGCCGCGAGGATCTGAAACCCGGTCACAAGGTGGCGGCCCCCGCGCTGATCATCGAGCCGAACCAGACCATCGTCGTCGAGCCGGGCTGGCAGGCCGAGATCACAGCCAGGAACCATGTGCTCCTGAGGCGCATCGAACGGAAGCGCCGGCAGGCGGCGCTTGGCACCGAGGCCGATCCGGTGATGCTGGAGGTCTTCAACAACCTCTTCATGTCGATCGCCGAGCAGATGGGCGTGACGCTGCAGAACACCGCCTATTCAGTCAACATCAAGGAACGGCTGGACTTTTCCTGCGCGGTGTTCGACCGCCACGGCGCGCTGGTCGCCAACGCGCCGCACATGCCGGTGCATCTGGGTTCCATGGACCGCTCGGTCGAAACCGTCATCCGCCTGAACTCAGGCGACATCCATCCGGGCGACGTCTTCGCGCTCAACGCGCCCTATAACGGCGGCACGCATTTGCCCGACATCACCGTCGTGACGCCGGTGTTCGACGATGCGCGCAAGGAAATCCTGTTCTGGGCAGCCTCGCGCGGCCACCATGCCGATGTCGGCGGCACCGCACCCGGCTCGATGACGCCTTTGGCCACCACGGTCGACGAGGAAGGCGTGCTGTTCGACAATTTCCGCATCGTCGATCGCGGCCGCTTCCGCGAGAGGGAACTCGAGACCCTCCTTACCGACCACCCCTATCCTGCCCGCAATCCCGCCCAGAACATCGCCGACCTCAAGGCGCAGATTGCCGCCAACGAAAAGGGCGTGGCGGAACTCCGCAAGATGGTCGCGCATTTCGGCCTCGATGTCGTCGAGGCCTATATGGGCCATGTCCAGGACAATGCCGCCGAGAGCGTGCGCCGCGTGCTGGAGCGCCTGCCGGACACTTCGGACTACGAATACCCCACCGACACCGGTCAGGTGATCAAGGTCAGGATCAGCGTCGGCCGGGAAAAGCGCGAGGCGACGGTCGATTTCACCGGCACCTCGCCGGTCATGAAGAACAATTTCAACGCGCCGGAGCCGGTGGCGCGAGCCGCCGTGCTTTACGCCTTCCGCGTCATGGTCGAGGATATGATCCCGATGAACGCCGGCTGCCTCCGACCGATCAACATCATCATCCCCGACGGCTGCATGCTCAAGCCTGCCTATCCCGCGGCGGTTGTCGCCGGCAATGTCGAGACCTCGCAGCACGTCACCAACGCGCTGTTCGGCGCCATGGGCGCGCTGGCCAACGCGCAAGGCACGATGAACAACCTCACCTTCGGCAACCGGCAGTATCAGTATTACGAGACGATCTGCTCCGGCTCGCCGGCCGGCCGGATGAATTCGGGCCGCGGCTTTGCCGGCACCTCCGGCGTCCACACGCATATGACCAATTCGCGGCTAACCGATCCGGAGGTGCTGGAATTGCGCTTCCCCGTCGTGCTGGAGGATTTCCACATCCGCGCGGATTCTGGCGGCAAGGGCAGGTGGAACGCCGGCGACGGCACCAAGCGCACCATCCGCTTCCTGGAAAAGATGGAATGCGCCATCCTCTCCTCGCACCGCAACCGCCCGCCCCAGGGACTGAATGGTGGCGGCGACGGCGAGGCCGGCTCGACCAAGGTCAGGCGCAACGACGGCTCGATCGATGTTCTGAAGGCCTGCGACCAGACCACGCTCGACGCCGGCGAGGCCGTCATCGTCATCACGCCGACGCCCGGCGGGTTCGGCAGAGTGTAGAATCCGCGTCAACTCAAAATGACACGTCTTCGTAGCTAGCGTTGATAAGGAAGCCCTTGTTTCGGCAGTCCATCACGATGAGCCGATACGTTTGGATCCCCTCCGACTGCGGCAAGGGTGATCCGCTGCGTATAGCCTTGCCGCGCGCCACTGCGTCGTAACAACGGGCCTTCGCCTCAACAAAGTCGACGCTCGGCTTGACGCCGCCAGTCGCGAATTGAAAACCGCCGAGCGCAACCAGCCCCACTACGGCCAGCGCAATGACCTTCCGTCCCATCGCCCCACCCTCAGGCCGGATAATGCGGCTTCGAGACCGCGAAGAACATCTGGCCAGTGCAATTATCAGTCGGCTCGGAGTATCACGCTTGGAGCAACTTGCCGTCAACAGCCTGTCACCTGCCTGTCATGACGCTGCGCTACCCGCTTGCGCTAACGCAAACGGGGAATCACCTTGCCATGTCGGATGTTTCCGGAGAACTCGTTTATCGCCGCGGCAAGGAAGTTGGAAAAGCGGTCTATCAGAACCGCGCACTGTCGAAGGAAGGCTTTTCCGAACGGCTTTTCGCCTTCCTGTTTTCCGGCCTCGTCTATCCGCAGATCTGGGAGGATCCGGACGTCGACATGGACGCCATGCAGCTTGGCGCAGGCCATCGCGTCGTCACGATCGCGTCAGGCGGCTGCAACGTTCTGGCTTACCTCTCCCGCTCGCCGGCCCGGATCGACGCAGTCGACCTCAACGCGGCGCACGTCGCGCTGAACCGCATGAAACTGGAAGCGGTTCGCCACCTGCCGTCCCAGGGCGACCTGTTCCGCTTCTTCGGCGCCGCCGACACCAGCCATAATTCGGAAGCCTACGACCGCTTCGTCGCGCCGCATCTCGATCCGGTCAGCCGCCATTACTGGGAGCGCCGGAACTGGCGCGGCCGGCGGCGCATCGCGGTCTTCGACCGCAACTTCTACCAGACCGGGCTGCTCGGCCTGTTCATCGCCATGGGTCATCGCGTCGCAAAACTGTTCGGCGTCGACCCGGCCGGCATCATGAAGGCCGAGAACATCGGCGAACAGCGCCGCTTCTTCAACGAGGAACTGGCGCCGGTCTTCGACAAGAAGCTCCTGCGCTGGGCGACATCGCGCAAGGCTTCGCTGTTCGGCCTCGGCATCCCGCCGGCGCAGTACGATTCGCTGATCACCTCCGGCGATGGCTCGATGGCGAGCGTCCTGAAGGCGCGGCTGGAAAAGCTCGCCTGCGATTTTCCGCTGAAGAACAACTATTTCGCCTGGCAGGCCTTCGCCCGCCGCTATCCGGAACCTGGCGAGGCAGCCCTGCCCGCCTATCTCGAGCCGGGCAACTACAAAACGATCCGCGCCAACATCGATCGCGTCGCCATCCATCATGCCAACCTGATCAAATTCCTGGCCGGCAAGGATGCGGGCTCGGTCGACCGCTTCGTCCTGCTCGACGCGCAGGACTGGATGACCGACGACCTGCTCAACGATTTGTGGACCGAGATCACCCGCACGGCATCGGTTGGCGCCCGCGTGATCTTCCGCACCGCGGCCGAGCCCAGCCTGCTGCCGGGCCGCGTCTCCAACTCCCTGCTCGACCAGTGGCACTATGAGACCGAGGCCTCGCGCGAATTCTCGGCAAGGGACCGTTCGGCCATCTATGGCGGCTTCCACCTCTATGTGAAGCGCGCCGCATGAGCACGACGGAGCTGCCGGCCAGCCATGCCGAGTTGATGGATGGCGTCTACCGCTGGCAGCGCCACATCTACGATCTGACCCGCAAATACTACCTGCTCGGCCGCGACCGGCTGATTGCAGGGCTCGACATGCCGCAAAGCGGCACCGTGTTGGAACTCGGCTGCGGCACCGGCCGCAACATCGTGCTTGCCGCCTGCCGCTATCCGAACGCCCGCTTTTTCGGCCTCGATATCTCGGCCGAGATGCTGGAAACGGCGAACGCCGCTATGGCCCGCGAAGGTCTCGCCGCTCGGGTCACCCTGGCTCGCGGCGACGCCACCGACTTCGATGCTAAGGCGCTTTTCGGCACCGCGCGCTTCGACCGCGTCTTCGTCTCCTATTCACTGTCGATGATCCCTGGGTGGGAAAAGACCGTCTCGGCAGCGCTCGCCGCGCTTGCTCCCGGCGGCTCGCTGCATGTCGTCGATTTCGGCCAGCAGGAAGGCCTGCCGCGCTGGTTCCGGGCCCTGCTGCGCGGCTGGCTGCGGAAATTCCATGTCGAGCCACGCGCCTCGCTGCGCGACGTCCTTGGATCGGAATCCCAGCGGACCGGCGCAACCTTCCATTTCAGAACGCTTTATCGCGGCTACGCCTGGTTAGCGGTGATAAGATCGCGGTCCAATCCGATATTCTGAGTTTTGCGATCGCGAGGCCTATGGTTCCAACCCGCCATGGGCTGGCGCAATGATGACTCCGTTACGCTGCGCATTGTCATATGCCCCAAGGAGTGGTACATTACCTCTATCCTGGAAAGCATGCGATGATCGTCGGATTTAGAGACGGATGGCTGCGGGCCTTCTTTGTAGACGACATCCACTCTCGCAATATTCCGCCCGATCTCGAAAGCCGTTTGTTCCGCAAGCTCCAGATGATTGACGATGCGACGATTGATCAGGACTTGCGTGTGCCGCCCAGCAATCATCTCGAGAAGCTGCGCGGCAATCTCGAAGGTTTCCATTCAATCCGTGTCAACAAGCAATGGCGGCTGGTCTTCCGCTGGGACGGCGGCCGCGGCGAGGCGTCCGACATCTATCTGGACGACCACAGCTATAAGTGAGGTGAGACATGTTGATGACCGCACGCAAGCCCGCAACGGTTGGCGAAATCCTCACGGAAGAATTCATGCAGCCGCTCGGCCTGACACAGGCGGCGTTGGCCGGGGCAATGGGAGTTCAGCGCAAACATGTGAACGAATTGTGCAATGACCGCCGCAACGTGACGGCAGCGACCGCGCTCATTCTGGCGCGAGTGTTTGGTAACAGCCCGGATTTCTGGCTGAACGTCCAACGCCGCAGCGATCTTTGGCAAGTCATGAACTCGCCTGATGAGCGGGCGCGCGTCAATCGCGCCAAACCTTTGCCGACCGCAGCATAGAGAGGAGTTGCGGCGATTGGCCATCAGAGCTCAGTGTAGTGCCTTCACCAGCGCCGCCACCATGATCTGCGGACGGTAGCCGAGCTTGGCGGGCGTCAGTCCGAGACGCACCACGACCAGTTGCTCCGACGGAACGACGGCCATCGTCTGGCCGTCATGGCCTTCCATCCAATAGGTGTCCTTCGGCAGGCCGGCAGCGGCGCCAGCGCCGGGATTCTCCTCATCGCCCGGCCCCTCGATCCAGACCTGACCCTTGCCGTAGACCTTCGAGGCCGGTGCCGGCTCCCGCATCCAGTCGACGAAGCCGGCGGGCAGGATCTGCGCGCCGTTCCAGACGCCGCCCTGCAGCAGGAACTGGCCGAAGCGGGCCCAGTCGTGCGCCGTGGCATAGAGATAGGACGAGCCGACGAACGTACCCTGCTCGTCCGTTTCGAGCACCGCGCTGTGCATGCCGAGCGGCTCGAACAGCGCCGTCCGCGGCCATGCCAGCGCCTTTGCCTTGTCGCCGACCGCGTCCTGCCACAGCCGAGACAGCATAACGGCCGTGCCGCTCGAATAGGAAAACGCCTTGCCCACCTCGCCGGTGAGCGGCTTGGCCTCGCCGAAGCCCGCCATGTCCGGCTCAAGATAAAGCATGCGGGTCACGTCGGCGACGTCACCGTAATCCTCGTTGAACTCCAGCCCGCTCGACATCGCCATCATGTCGGCGAGGCTGATGGCGGCCCGCCCGTCGGCCTTCCACGGCGCGAACAGGTCCTTGCTGTCGAGCGCCATCTTGCCGCCCTTGACCAGCGTGCCGACGATCGCGGCATTCACCGTCTTGGTCATCGACCAGCCAAGCAGCGGCGTCTTGGCGGTAAAGCCATCGCCATAGCGCTCCGCGACGATATGGCCGTTCTTCACCACAACGAGCGCGCGCATGCCGGTCCCGGCCATGGCGGCATCGTCGATGATCTTCGACACTTGCGGGTTTTGCGAGGCATCCACCCGTTCGCCTTCGGGCCAGAGCGCGTCCTGTGCGGTCACCGCCAGAGGCTCGACATGCACGGATGTCTGCCTCGCCCGTCCGGTGTCGCCGTTGGGAACCGAGGCGCAGCCGAGCCCGTCGCGCGCGACCGCGACGCTTTTGCCCAGCACGCCGAACAGGCCCGCCGAAACAAGCCCCCTTTCCCTGTCGACGGATACCTTCATCAGCTTGAGCAGCGGATGGCCCGGCGCCTGCACGTCGACCGCCAGCACTTCATTCGGGTCGCGGCCGGCGATGAACACGTTCGAGCAGACGATCTTGGCCGAATAGCCAGAGCCGACACGGATCAGCTCGGGCGGCGCAAGGTAAAGCCAGGCAAAAAGTGCGACCACCGCCAGCACCACGAGGCCCAGCAGCCATTTGACGAACTTCACGACCGCCCGCATCTTTTCCCGCCCTTTGGACTTTCCGGCTCGCTTTATGTCATCGATTTGCCGCCATTGCTTCCGCAAAATCATGTCCGATGTCGAGCGCCGTCAACGGATTATCAACCATGTTCGGCGATCACGGAGGGATATCGCCCAAAAGCGCCAAGCTGCTTTGGGACAACGACATGCATGAAGAAGGGCGGTCCTGTGGGGCGATCGTCCGGAGGGGGCCCGCGTAAGCGACCACCATCAGTGAAGGACCCATCAGCGGCCGGCTGATCCCGGCTCGGGGGATATCATGCGCCGTCTTGCGGCCATCCTGATGCTTACGCTGTTGGGCGCCTGCTCGACCGTCGAGGATCTTTCGCCGCTGGCGCCGTCATCGCAGACCGTCGCGGTGCGCGCGCCGCGTTTCGAGGATTCCAAGCCGCATGAATGGGACAGCGGCACGCCGTGGAATTATGCCATCCATGGCACCGATGTCTCCAAGTACCAGACCTCGGTCGACTGGCCGACGGCCAAGGCCAGCGGCATCTCCTTCGCCTTCATCAAGGCGACCGAGGGCGGCGACCGTTTCGATGACTATTTCAACGAGCACTGGTCACGCACAAAGGCGGCCGGAGTCCCGCGCGCGGCCTATCATTTCTTCTATTTCTGCACCCCGGCCGCTACACAGGCGCGCTGGTTCATCGCCAATGTCCCAAGAGACCCGTCGGCCATGCCGCCGGTGCTCGACATGGAATGGAACCCGAAGTCGCCGACCTGCAGGCTGCGCCCTGATCCCGCGACGGTGCGCAGCGAGATGACCACCTTCCTCGAAATCGTCGAACGCCATTACGGCAAGAAGCCGATCATCTACACTTCGCTCGACTTCTTCGACGACAATCAACTGGCGACCTTCCGCGGCTATCCCTATTGGCTGCGCTCGGTCGCCGGCCATCCGCGTCAGAAGTATGGCAGCCACCCCTTCGCCTTCTGGCAGTACACCGGCACCGGCATCGTGCCCGGCCTGACCGGCAAGTCCGACATCAATGTTTTCAACGGCTCGGAAGCCGCCTGGAACAAGTGGCTGCGGCAGAACACCCGTTGACATCGGCCCACGTGCCTGCTTTTCGACACGGCAGGCGGCGATAGTTGCAACCGCCGGTGATGCTGAGCGGCGCACCCTGCCCGGGTGCCGAACGGCGCTCTTGAACTTTGAAATCTACGCATGATCCTGTCCAGACCCGGCCGGGTTTCACGGATCATGCGGCGGTCTCGAAAGGGAAGCGATGCGATTGCGCGTTGAAATTTTGGCGGCGCTGATCCTCGGTGCTTTCGCCTGGCCGGCGGCGGCACAGGAATGCGGCGGCGATTTCGAAACCTGGAAACAGGGCGTCGCGGCCGAAGCCAAGGCGGCCGGCGTCGGCGCCGTTGGACTGGACGCGCTGGAAGCCGCCACGATCGACGAGAAGGTGCTGGCGCGCGACCGTGCTCAAGGAGTGTTCGCACAGACCTTCATCCAATTCTCGAACCGCATGATCTCGGCATATCGCCTCAAGCAGGGCGCGGCCAACCTCCAGAAATATGCCGATGTCTTCGCGCGCGCCGACAAGGACTTCGGCGTGCAGCCGGCAGTCATCACCGCATTCTGGGGACTGGAAACCGATTTCGGCGCCGTGCAGGGCGATTTCCATACCCTGGACGCGCTGGTCACGCTCTCGCATGACTGCCGCCGCCCCCAGCTCTTCCGGCCGCAGTTGGTGCCGCTGCTGACCTTGATCGACCGCGGCGTGTTGCCGACCGACGTCAAAGGCGCTTGGGCCGGCGAGATCGGCCAGACGCAGATCCTGCCGACCGACTACCTCGCCCGCGGCGTCGACGGCGACGGTGACGGCACGGTCGATCTCAGGAACAGCGTGCCGGACGTGATCATGACCACGGCCGACAAGATCCTGTCGCGCGGCTGGAAACGCGACCAGCCCTGGGTCGAGGAAGTGCGCGTTCCCGGCGATATGCCTTGGGACCAGACCGGCCGCACCAACAAGTTGCCGATCTCGCAATGGGCTCAGTGGGGCGTGACCAATCCGAACGGCACGCCGCTCGTCGACAATGGCCTGAAGGCCGGGCTCGCATTGCCCATGGGTCGCAAGGGTCCTGCCTTCCTGACCTACGACAATTTCGACGTTTACCTGGAGTGGAACCAGTCCTTCACCTATGCGCTGACCGCCGCGGTGCTCGCCACGCGATTTGCCGGCGCCCCGCAATTCGACCCGCGCACGCCGGAGCAAGGTCTCAGCGGCGACCAGATGAAGGCGCTGCAGACCAAGCTCGAAGCCAAAGGCTACGATGTGGGAACGGTCGACGGCATCCTGGGCACAAACACCCGCGAGGCGATCCGCAAGGAACAGATGCGGCTTGGCCTTCCGGTGGATGGCTGGCCGACGCCGGAGCTGCTGGCGAAGCTGTGATTCCTGTGATGGACGGAGGTCGGTCCTTCCAGCTCCGTGCCTCTACTCTCGATTCGTCCGAATGAAATCGATGAACACACGCAGTGCCGGCGGCACATGCCGTCGACTTGGATGATATAGATAAAAGCCTGGAAAACTGGGCGACCAGTTTTCGAGAAACCGAACCAGTTTGCCGGTCTCGATCGATGGCTGGACTTGATAATCAAGCATGTAAGCCACACCTGCTCCGTCCAGCGCCGCCTTGAGCATCAGCTCTGTATCGTTGACGATGAGACTTCCCTCGACGGCGATTTCCAGCGACCGCTTACCGCGCGAGAACTCCCATCGGTAGATGTTGCCTCCGCCGGGCCATTGAAAGTTGATGCAGCGGTGCTGGTGTAGATCCTGCGGGAAGCGCGGAATCGCGCGACCCTTGAGGTAGGCCGGAGCAGCCACAGCGGCCATTTGCAAATCATCGCTCAGCTTGACAGCAACCATGTCCCTCTCCAGCCGTTCGCCAAGACGGATTCCGGCATCGAAACGCCCCTCGACAATATCTGTCAGCAGGTCGTCGACAATGATCGTCAGTACGATATCGGGATAAGCGCGCTGGAAGTCGCCGAGGATCGGCGCGATGAACCGCATTGCGGCAATGCGCGGAACATTGATACGCAGCGAACCAGTCGGGCTGTCACGCGCGGCCTGAACGTCCGCGACAGCGCCTTCCAGTTCACCGAACACCACCGCAAGGCGGGCAAACAGCGTCTCGCCGACCGCGGTCGGCGCGACGCTGCGTGTCGTCCGGTTCAGCAGGCGGACGCCGAGGCGAGCTTCCAATTGCCGTATCGTCTGGCTGAGAGCCGGCGGTGAAATCCTAAGCCTAGCAGAAGCGCGGATGAAACTGCCCTCCTCCACGATCGCCGCAAAGGCCCTGAGTTCGGTGAATTCAGACCCTCTCATTATGTATCTCAGGATTAACAAGCCAGTCAGATAATAGGCCATTATCTGATCAATTGTATACCGCTATTTCTCAATTACCTGCTCGTCGCGCAACCGATGCGGCAAGGAGTAATTGAAGGAACTGAACATGTCTCATGCGCTTCAGGGCAAAACCGCAATCGTCACCGGCAGTTCGCGCGGCATTGGTCGCGCCATCGCGGAAGGACTCGCAGCCAACGGCGCCGCTGTCGCCGTCAACTATGTCAGCAACAACAAGGCCGCGGACGAGGTGGTGGCCGCCATCACGAGCAAGGGCGGAAAGGCGATCGCCATTCAGGCGGACATATCCAGCGTGTCGGACGTTCGCCGCCTGTTCGACGAGACCGAGAGCCAGTTGGGCGCAATCGACATCGTCGTCGCCAATGTCGGCGTCGCCGTCATCAAACCGTTGGTCGAGGCCAGCGAAGCCGATTTCGACCTTGTCTTCGGCACCAACGCCAAGGGCACTTTCTTCACGCTCCAGGAAGCGGCACGCCGGGTACGTGACGGCGGCCGCATCATTGCAGTCTCCACTGGCGGGACAAAGATGTACTTCACGCAGACCGCCCTCTATCTCGGCAGCAAGGGCGCCGTCGAACAGTTCGTGCGCGTGCTGTCGCGCGAACTCGGGCCACGCGGCGTCACCGTCAACGCCCTGTCGCCCGGCTTCACCGACACCGATCTGCTGCCCGAGCGTGACCGCGCCGTTGCTGCCGGCATGTCGCCCTTCGGCAGGATCGGCGCGCCGCGCGACGTTGCTGACGTCGCCGTCTTCCTGGCCAGCGATGAGGCCCGCTGGCTGACCGGCGAGAACATCCAGGCCGGCGGCGGGGTCGCCTAGAGCAATTCCAGGAAAAGTGTGTAACGGTCTTCCGTCCGGAATTGCGTAAAAACAAATAGTTAGAATAGTTCAGCGTTTCTACCTAACGCTGAACTACTCTAGTCTGCCATCGTCTCCAGGCTGGCAAACCCCACCGGTGCATCGCCTTCGTCGAAGGGCGTCGTCACCTCGACGAACGTATCGGGGTAGAAGCCGTTGAAGCGTGTCCTCAGCGACAGCGAGTAAGCCCCGATGTGGCCGATCTCGATCCAGTCGCCGGTGTCGACCGTTTCCGGCAGCCAGAACGGCCTGGACAGGATGTCGACGGAATCGCAGGTCGCGCCGCAGACCTTGAACGGCACGATGTTTTTCTCGGCGCCGTTGCGCGTGCGGATCGCGGGATCCGGGATGAAGCGCGCCGGCAGTGTGATCTTGCCGGTCCATGAATCCGAGAGCGACGCCCAGATGCCGTCATTGATGTAAAGCCGCTTGCCCTTGCGCAGCAGCACGCGCACGATCAGCGACAGGCAGCGCGCGACGATCACGCGCCCTGGCTCCGCGACCAGCGGCATCTCGTCGAACTGGTATTCCTTGAGGTCGCCGGCCAGCCGCGACATGAGCTGGCCGAGCGACGGCATCTCGATGTGCCTGCGATTGGGGTCGTGGCCGTACTCGGCCGGAAAGCCGCCGCCGACATCGAGCCCGGCAATATCGAAGGTCAGCCGGTTGCGCACCCAGTCGGCCGAGGCCAACGCCCGCTCATAGGTGTCGGGGTCCTCGATCTGGCTGCCGACATGAAAGCAGAGGCCAACCTTGTAGCCGGTCCGGTTGAGCCGCTCGGCAAGCTCCACCGCGTTGGCGGGCCCGGCGCCGAACTTCTTCGACAGCTCATAGGCAGCGTGCCCCTTGGTCTGGATGCGCACGAACACCGTCAGCGCGCCCGGGTCGATATCGAGCGCCCGCACCACCCGCGTCAGCTTGGTGATCTCGTCCTCGTGGTCGAGCGAGATCACCCGGATGCCGTATTTTTCCAGCGCCAGCTTGATGTCCGACTGCGCCTTGACCGGGTGCATGTAGAACATCTCGGCGTCCGGCGAGACGGCGCGCACGGCGGCGAACTCGCCGGGCGAGGCCACGTCGAAAGCGCCGACGCCGGCCTCCACCAGCGTCTTCAGCACGATCTGCTCGCCGTTGGTCTTGACCGCATAGGCGGTCTTGCCGGGAAACATGCCCATGAACTGCAAGGCATCGGCCTTCAGCACCTGTGGACGGAAGCAATAGACCGGATCGTCCGGGCGAAGCGCCAGTGCCGCCTCGCGGGCATTTTCGAATCGCTGCATGGACGAATCCCTGACCTGGCTGCGCACAATTAATCCTAGCTAGCCGCCAAAGAAAACAGTTCTATGTCTCGCCTTCCCGCACGACTCGCCGCACCTTTGCGCCAACGCTAAACCACCAGTCCGGTTTCGGGTGGCCCTTGCCGCCAGACCGGATATCGGTTGGAGCTGTTCGGCGGGCTGAGATTGCGTCCGGCCTGGGAGGGTGACTACATGACGATTACGGCTGGCGCCGCGGCGACGCGCGGACCGATGACGCTCAGGGACTGGGCGCAGCTCCTGCTGCTCGGCGCGATCTGGGGCGGCTCGTTCTTCTTTGCCCGCATTGCCGTGTCCGAAATCCATCCGCTGGCGCTGGTGCTGTTTCGCGTCGTCATCGCCGCGGCAGCGCTTCAGCTCTATCTGGCGATCCGCGGCCCGTCCTTCCGCCTCGCCTTTCCTTACGCGGGCCTGTTCTTCCTGCTGGCGCTGACCAATAACGTCATTCCTTTTTCGCTGATCTTCGCCGGCCAGACCGAGCTCGGCGCTGGCGTCGCCTCGGTGCTCAACGCCACGACGCCGTTTTGGACGCTGATATTCGCCAATGCGCTCACCACGGACGAAAAGCTCTCCTGGAACAAGCTGGCCGGCATCGCGCTTGGCGTTGCAGGAACTGCTGTCATGATCGGTCCAGGCCTGGTTGCCGGGCTCGGCGGGCCGGTGTGGGCGAAGTTCGCGCTGATCGGCGCCTCGCTGTCCTACGCGGTCGCCCTGATGATCGCGCGCCGCTTCAAGGGCGTGCCGTCACCGGTCATCGCCACGGGGCAGCTGACCGCCTCGACCATCATCATGATTCCCGTCGTGCTCATTGCCTATGGACCGGCCGGACTGTTTTCGGCTTCGCCGCCGGTGTGGGCCGCGGTGCTGGGGCTGGCGCTGCTGTCCACCGCATTCGCCTACATCCTTTATTTCAACCTCGTCGCCTCGGCCGGCGCCACCAATGCCTCGCTGGTCACTTTGATCGTGCCGGTCAGCGCCGTGCTGCTCGGTTTCCTGTTCCTCGGCGAACGGTTGGCGGCCTTTGAGATCGGCGGCATGGCGCTGATCGGACTCGGCCTGATCACCATCGACGGCCGTCTGTTCGGCCGATGGTAGCGGTGTCATGCCACAGCGCCGCCACAATTTATTCACAACTCTTGAATTGGTTTTTGCCGAAGAGTTTCAACGGCTAACGGCAAATTAGAAGTCGCAAATTCCACATTCATGTCGCATTGCAGCACGTTTTCCGCTTGCCTGTGACCCAAATGACTCTAGATTCCGGCCATAGCTCTGAAGAGGAGGCTATGACATGGGACTGACGAGGCCAATCAACGCTTTGATGATTTGTGCCGCATTCGCATTCATCGGTGCCCTTATCATAGGCATTCTTCCCTGACCCGCCAAAGCCGGGAAGATCAGTACCGAGAGTAGTTCAAACAGTTCGAAAAGGCCGGGTTCTACCCGGCCTTTTCCATTTCAGTCTTTGTTTTGATGCATGTCGTATTCCCAAAACCGCTGCACATTTTTGGGCGACATGCATTAGGCTGCGGCCGACCCGGCCGCCTCCGATTCATGCGAGCGGATGCCGATCATGTGGCAGACGGCAAAGACAAGATCGGCGCGGTTCATTGTGTAGAAGTGGAAATCGCCGACACCGCGCTCGACTAGATCGTGCACCTGCTCGGCCGCGACCGCCGACGCCACCAGCGCATGCGTCTGCGCATCATTCTCCAGCCCTTCGAAGCGCTCGGCCAGCCACGCCGGCAACAGCGCGCCGCAGCGCGACGAGAAGTTGGCGACCTGGGTGAAATTGTGCACAGGCAAGATACCAGGCACGATCGGGATGTAGATGCCGGCGCGGCGCGCCCGCTCGACATAGCGCTCGTAAAGGTCGTTGTCGAAGAAGAACTGGGTGATCGCCCGCGTCGCGCCATTGTCGACCTTGCGCTTCAGCATGTCGATGTCGGTGACGAAATCCGGACTTTCCGGATGCTTTTCCGGATAGGCCGAGACCGAGATGTCGAAATCGCCGACGCTCTTCAGCGCCCCGACCAGTTCGGCGCCGTTGGCATAGCCGTCGGGATGCGGACGGTACGCGGTTCCGACACCCGCGGCCGGATCGCCGCGCAAGGCGACAAATCGGGTGACGCCCATGTCTGTGAATTCCCGGATGACGGCGTCGACCTGATGACGGGCCGCGTCGACGCAGGTCATATGCGCCGCCGGCGTCAGCGTCGTCTCGTTGAGAATGCGTTTCACCGTGCGTGCGGTGCGTTCCCGGGTCGAACCGCCGGCGCCGTAGGTCACAGAGACGAATTTCGGCTTGAGCGGCTCCAGCCGGGTGACGGTGTCCCAGAGCCTTGCCTCCATCTCGTCCGTCTTCGGCGGGAAGAACTCGAACGATACCCGGACCTTGTCGCCAATGTCCGGGCGGCGGGAAAAGCGGAACTGGTTCATCAGGCTGTTTCCCTTGCTGGTAGCGAGTCATTGGACGGATCGGCGATCAGCAGCCGGCGGTCACGACCAAGCCAAAGCTTGACGGTGAGCCTGGCCTCGGCCTGCCCGCGCGGCTCGAATTCCTGGCTGTCCTCGAGATCGAGCCCTGCCTCCTCGAACCAGTCGGCAATCTGCCTGTCGGAAAAACCGAGCCGCATATGCGCGTGCTGGTCGCGCAGGAATTCGAGATTGTGGGGCGCGAAATCGACGACGATGAGCCGGCCCGCCGGACGCAGCAGTCTCGCCGCCTCGCCGATGGCGCGGGCCGGATCGTCGAGATAGTGCAGCACCTGATGGATGGTGACGAGGTCGAATGCGTTGCGCTCGACCGGCGGCGAAAAAATATCGCCATGGCGCACCTGCGCATTGGCGACGCCCGCCTTGTCGAGATTGGCGCGCGCCACCGTCAGCATCTCGCGCGACATGTCGATGCCGACGCCGCGCCGGTAGAGCGGCGCAAAAATCTCCAGCAGCCTGCCGGTGCCGGTGCCGAGATCGAGCATCGACTGGAACGGCCGCTTGCCGACGAGCTTGAGCAGCGCCGCTTCCACCGCGCGGTCCGGCACATGCAGCGAGCGGATGCGATCCCAGCTTGCGGCGTTCTCGGAAAAATATTCAGCGGCTCGGTCCTGCCGCTTGCGCTTGACCGCCGCCAGCCGCTCCAGATCGCGCACCACTTGCGGATCGGCCTCGCGCACGCCCGAGACCAAGCGTTGCACGAAATCGCGCGAAGCGTCCGTGTCCGACAGCCTGAAAAAGGCCCAGGACCCTTCCTGGTAGCGGCCGATCAGCCCGGCATCGAGCAGGAGCTTCAGGTGCCGCGAGACGCGCGGCTGCGACTGACCAAGGATTTCGGTAAGGTCGGAGACTGTGAGGTCGCCACGCGACAGCAGCACTAGGATGCGCAGGCGGCTAGATTCGGCCGCCGCCTTCAATGTATCTACCATCGTGTCGAGCGTGACATACATGAGCGGGATTCTCGGTGAAAGATATAAAGATATGTTTATGTCGAATTTGAAACCCTGGCAAGCGCTATGTCGCTTCCGGACAAGAAAATGGCGCAGCCACAATCGGCATGCGCTCGGCCGTTCTTCCGCGGACTGACGGGGACCAAGCCGATGTTCGAGACACGCGAGGGCGAGAAGCTCCTGAAGATCGACCCGGCTGATATGCCGCCGGACGGCCATGTCGTCTTCATCGGCCATATCGTCTCGCCCTGGACCAGTCGCGAGGATTGCCCGAAGAACATGCGCGCAGCCCGCGAGACCGGACGGACGGCGACGGTTCTGGTCGACGAGGCCTACCGGCCGGGTCTGCAAAACCTCGACCGCGCCAGCCACATCGCCATCCTGTCCTGGCTCGGTCATGCGCCGCGGAATCTCATCGTGCAGAAACCACGCCATGCTGCTGAACCGAAAGGTGTTTTCTCGCTGCGCTCCCCTGCCCGGCCGAACCCCATTGGCCTGCATGTCGCGAAGCTCGTCGCGCTCGATATTGAGGCTGGCCGGATCGAGATCGATGCCATCGATGTGCTGGACGGCACGGCGGTCATCGACATCAAGCCCTACTACGCTTCGATCGACGCCTTCCCTGAAGCGGCCATTGCGGGGCGCGACGAGAAATGAGCGCGCCGACCGGCCGCCGCCGCGCCATTGCCAAGGCGCTGACCGCGCTCCTGCCGCTCGCTCCCTACGCCGACATGGAAAGGATCCGCGCCGACGCCGGTTCAGTGCATATGAAGACCTTGCCGCCGACGATCGCGGTGTGGCTGGCAACCATCGCTCATGTCCGCCACGCCCATACCGACTACGAGAGATTGCTCGCCGAAGGCTACGACCGCGACTCGGCGCGCTTCTTCGTCATCGAGCAGACCAACGAGGTGCTGACCCGCTGGCGCGCGACGCGCTTGCTGGAGGAAGGCGACGAGGAGGAATGAGGCCGATGGGAACCACCCGGACCGCGCAACCGCCTCACAGGCCAAGCAACGCCGACGGCCTGGCTCTACTTCATTTGGGACCGGACGCTAGCCTGCTTTGCCGCAACGACGAGGGAGGAATGAAGTGAGCCAAGCCACCTCCAAGCCCGCCGGGTTGCTCCCCGTTCTTTCAGATCGTTACCTCGACCCGCACGCTTATCCGGACGGGGTGGCTTACCTGGATGGACAATATCTGCCGATGTCGCAGGCCAAGGTCTCGGTACTCGACTGGGGCTTTCTGCACTCCGACGCCACCTACGACACGGTCCATGTTTGGGATGGCCGCTTTTTCCGTCTCGATCTGCATCTCGACCGTTTCTTCGGCGGGCTGGAAAAGCTCCGCATGGCGATCCCGTTCGACCGCGACGGCGTCGCCGAAATCCTTCACAACTGCGTCGCGCTGTCCGGCCATCGAGCAGCCTATGTCGAGATGCTGTGCACGCGCGGCGCCTCGCCGACCTTCAGCCGCGATCCACGTCAGGCGATCAACCGGTTCATGGCTTTCGCCGTCCCGTTCGGCTCGGTCGCCAATGCCGAGCAGTTGCGAAGCGGCCTCCATGTCGCGATCAGCGACAAGGTCCGCATCCCGCCTGCCTCGATCGATCCCTCGATCAAGAACTACCATTGGCTGGACCTGGTGCGTGGGCTCTACGACGCCTATGACCGCGGCGCCGACACCGCGCTGATCCTCGACTTCAACGGTAACGTCGCCGAAGGTCCGGGCTTCAATGTGTTCTGCGCCAAGGCGGGCAGACTGTCGACGCCCGCCGTCGGCGTTCTGCCCGGCATCACGCGCCGCACCGTGTTTGACCTATGCGCCGAGGCGGGACTCTCCGCGGTGGCGGCGGATGTCAGCGTGGCCGCGCTCAAGACAGCCGACGAAGTCTTCATCACCTCGACTGCCGGCGGCATCATGCCCGTCACGACGATCGACGGCGCGCCGGTGGCCGACGGCAAGGTCGGCGCGATCACCGAGCGTCTGATGGCGCTCTATTGGAAAAGGCACGACGATCCGGCCTGGTCGAGCCCGGTGCGCTACTAGAGCAATTCCAGGAAAAGTGAAGCGGTTTTCCGTCCGGAATTGCGCCAAAACAAAGAGATAGAGCGGTTCGCCGTTCCTGTGAAACGGTGAACCGCTCTAAGCGCGATAGATCCACTGCTCCGGCACCCGCACCGAGATCTCCTCGCCTGCCCTGATCACGCCCGGCTTCTCGACCCAGGCGACGAGGCCGCGCAGGCGCTTGGCTGCTTTCGGAAACAGCAATGCCCCAGCCTCGTGATCGGTCATGCCGGCATGCTCGGCCACCGAGCGACCGGAGAAGCGGCAGGGCCCGTTCTGCGCATCGACCTTGACGGTCACGCCGCCCTTGAAAAACAGCAGCGATCCGGCCGGCAGCATGGAAAGATGCGGCACGCCTTCGATCAGCAGGTTGGCGCCGATCCACTCCGGCTTGATCTCTGCGATGGCCATCAGCTCGGCGACGATGGCCAGTTCGTCGGCGGCGACCAGTGACAGTTGCCGCTCGTTACGCATCTCGGTGCCACGCGCATACCAGGGCTCGCGCCCGCCCGAACGCCGCGTCGCGCCGGCATGGAAATCGCCCTCGATGCCGTCGAAGCCGAGCCGCAATTCCTCTACCCGCCTTGTCTCGAAATGATCGGAAGCCGCCATGTAAAGTGCTGCGGCCATCGCCGCGAGCTTGCGGCCCGGCACGATCTCGACGGGCGTTTCAATTGTGGAGAACAGGTCCGGCATCGGTTTCGCCATTTGTGTCGGCCGCTTTTCGCACTTCGGCTGCCCAGGCGGCAAGAGCGGTCTCGGCCAAAGCCCTGAGGTCTTCCGCCGAAGCGCCGTCACGCGCCTGGATCGACATTCCGTGCATGACGCCGGCCAGATATTTGGCCAATCGCTCGACGGACAGATCCGCCGGCAATTCGCCGGCCTCTCGGCCCTTGACCAGCCGCGCCGTGATCGCCGCTTCGGTCGCCTTGCGATATGTCCTGAGCTCGTCCGCGATGCCTTGCGCCTGCGACGAGGCCGCCAGCGCACCGCTGATGAAAAGGCAGCCGCCGGGCTTGCCCGGCCGGGTGTAGGCCTCAGCCGCGCCCATCAGCAGCAAACGCATCGCCTCCTTAACCGGCACCGGCGCGCTGAGCGCGTCGAGCGCAAACCTGATCTCCCTTTCGTGGTAGCGCGCCAGCGCCCGACGGAACAGTGTCTCCTTGTCGGTGAAGGCGTTGTAGATCTGCGGCGGCGTCAGGCCCATGGCCTCGCGCAGCATGGCAAGCGAGGTCGCTTCATAGCCATGCTCCCAGAACAGATGCATCGCGGCGTCGAGCGCAACCTCCGGGTCGAATGCGCGCGGCCTGCCGCCGCGTGACTTCTCGAAATTTTCCATAGTGATCGATACGAAACCCATTGACTTGCCGATTTGAGGTAACGTAACAATCAGTACGTAACCTGACAAGCGCAAAGCACCAGAGCCGTCAGGGCCATCCGCAGCAGATAAGGGAGAACCATCATGCCGATCACCGTGACCGCGCCCGAAGGCGTGCTGACAGCAGCTGGGGAGCGCGAAATCCTTCCCCGCCTGAGCGCCGCGCTCATCGAGGCCTCCGGAGCCACCGGGAATTCATTTTTCACTGCAATCGTCGGCGGAACGGTCCATGTCCTGCCGGGCCATCGCATCTATGCGGGCGGCGCCAACCGGCCTGTCGTCATGGTGGAGCTGAAACTGCCGAACATCGGCCTCGCCTCCATCGAGGCACGAGAGGCGTTCATCACGGCTGCCGCAAGGATCGTCACCGACCTTTGCGTGCCGGGCCACAGGCCCGAAAACACCTGGATCAACATTCTCAATGCGCCCGATGGCGGCTGGGGCATCGGCGGCCGGCAATATTCAGGCGAGGCGTTGGTCGCGGCGGCGATGACCGCCGCATGACGACCACGGTTCAGAAGCAAGGGCACGGGATGCGGTTTTCTCCCTCGCTGTTCTTCACGACCAACTGCGAGGAGGCTCTCGCCTTCTACGAACGGTGTGGCCTCGGCCAGGGAACAGTCCTCCTGCGTTGGGGCGAAAACAATATGCCCGTGCGAACCGAGGCCATGCGAGGGAAAGTACTGCATGCCCGGTTCGAGGGGCCTGGCATCCTTTTTCACGCATCTGACAATGACGACGCCGAGCCCATGAAAGGCTCGGCGCTGATGTTGGAGTTCGACGACCTCATCACGATGCGGGCGCTGTTCGGCAACATGGCCGAAGGCGGCCGGATCACCGTGCCTCTGGCGCGTCGATATTGGGGGACAAGCTTCGGGATGCTCGTCGATGCTTTTGGCGTACAGTGGATGTTTAGCTGTTCGAGCGAATAGGAGCGGTGTCTGCTCGCGCTCGCCTTGCGATCACGACGTTCTTACTGGCCGCCACTATCTTTCGCCCCGCGGCATCGCTTTGATGGCGGCGCCAAGACAAAAGGGTTGATCATGCATCCCGGACCCGCAATCGCTGCCTTGTGGCTGGCTTGGATCGTATCCTGGGCTTTGGCCTCCTTCTGGGCCGACCCCGCGCAAAAGCGCGCAGGCTTCAGGGCTGAGGCGCAATATCGGGTACTGTGGCTCGCCGGCACCATCCTGCTGTTCGTTCCGGCGCATGGCTATGCCGGCAGGCTGCGGCTGTGGACGCCGACGCTTGCCGAGGCGTGGATTTGCGTCGCCCTGATCGCCATCGGCATCGCCTTCGCCTGGTGGGCGCGCCTGCATCTTGGCAAGCTGTGGTCGGGCACCATCACCGCTAAGGCCGATCACCGGGTGGTCGACACCGGCCCCTATCGGCTGGTCCGCCACCCGATCTACACCGGTCTGCTTTTGTCGATCCTCGCCACCATGGCGGTGAAAGGCACGGTCTGGGGCATCGCCGGCGCCGCGCACCTGCTTGTCGGCATCGTCGTCAAGGCCAGACTGGAAGAGAGCTTCCTTCGCGGCGAGCTCGGCCCTGTCTATGACGACTATGCCAGACGCGTGCCGATGCTGGTGCCCTTCGCGCCAGCCTGACGACCTCTCAAAGCATCCTGAGCAGCGCGCCACCGATCGAATAGCCGGCGCCGAAGGCGCAGAGCAGGCCGAAATCGCCGGCTTTCATGTCGGCATGGTTTTCCGACAGCGCCACGATAGCGCCGGCGCCGGCCGTGTTGCCGAGCCGCTCCAGCACCATCGGCGCGCGGTCATGGTCGACGTCGTGGCCGAAGGCGAGTTTCAGGATCATCGCGTTCATGCGCGCATTGGCCTGATGCAGCCAGAAGCGGCGGATGCCTTGCGGCGTCAGCCCATGCTCGGCCAGGAACTCGACGATGAATTTGTGGCCGGCGACGGTGACTTCCTTGAACACCTTGTTGCCGACCTGCTTGATCAGATTGCCTTCGAGCTTGATCATGTAGGGATCGTCCTGGGCCGTGCGGGTGTGGTAGCCGAGATTGGTGCGGATATTGTTCGACAATTGCGTCCAGGTGCGCGTGTCGAGCACCTCGAAGCGTCCCGGCCGCTTCTCGCCCTGGTTGAGCCCTTCGACGACCATCGCGACCGAAGCGTCGCCGAAGATGAAATGCGTCTGCCGGTCGCGGAAGTTGAGATGGCCGGTGATGATTTCCGGCGTCGACACCAGGATGCGCTTGTGCGCCCCTGCCCTGACCAGATTGACCGCGATATGCAGCGCGGCCGCGGCGGAAGAGCAGCCCAGCCCCATGTCGAAGCCGGCGCCCTTGGTGCCCAGCGCCTCCTGCATCTCGATGGCGATCGCCGGATAGGGCCGCTGGTGATGCGAGGCCGAGCAGATCACCAGGTCGATATCTGACGGTTCCACGCCGGCATGGGCGATCGCCTTCTTGGCGGATGCGATGCCGAATTCCGCCTGCAGCGACAGCGCGTCGTCCGGCCGTGCCGGAATGCGCGGCGCCATGCGGGTTGGATCGAGGATGCCCTCGCGCTCGATCACATGGCGGGTCTGCACGCCCGAGGCGTGGACGATGAAGTCGCTGTCCGACTTCTGCAGCGGCGTCTCGCCCGTGACGGCGCGGCGCGCATTCTCGGTGTCGACCCAGCTGTTGAAGCTTTCGACCAGCTCTTCATTGGTGATGACAGGCTCGGGGATTTCGGCGCCGATGCCGCTGATGATGACGCGATGCATGTCCAATCCGTCCGAGGCACGGCCTTTGTGCCGGAGCGCGCTACCCTTGTCGCATTTGTCCGCTTTATGCCAGCTTAAATCTCAGTTGCGCGCTGCTATCGCGATGAGTTGACCGGAAGCAGTCAGGCGCGCTTGGCGATGATGAAGATGCGCGGGAAGCGCAGCAGCACCTTGCCGTTCGCTGTTTTGGGATAGGCCTTTGCGATCTTGGCGGTATAGCTTTCGAGAAACAGCTTCTTCTCATCCGCGTCGAGCGGATCGAGGAATGGCTTCAGCCCCGTCGCCTTGACCCACTCCACGATCGCTTCGGCATCGGCCAGCGGATGGTTGTAGATCGTGTGCCAGATATCCACCCGATCCGCGAGCGGCGACAGGAGATCGTAGTAGAACGAAACCGGCGGCAGCGGCGCGCGCGCCGCGCCCTTGAGCTTGGCGGAGAACGACATCTCGGCCGCGGTGTCGCGCATCAGCTGATGCGAAGGCTCGGCGAGATTGTCGGGCATCTGAATGGCCAAGGCGCCGCCGGGCGCGAGCAATCCCATCAGCCGCTGGAACACCGCCGGATGCTCCGGCAGCCACTGGAAGACGGCGTTGGCGAAGATCACGTCGACCGGGTTCTCCGGCTGCCATTTGGCAGCATCGGCGAGCGCGAAGGTGACATTGGGCAGCCGCGTCCTCGCCTTCTCGATCATGTCGGGGGAGGTGTCGAAGCCGCTGACCTCGGCATCCGGCCAGCGCTCGACCAGTAGCTCGGTCGAATTGCCTGGACCGCAGCCGATGTCGACGACGCGGCGCGGGAAGTCGACAGGCACCTGCGCCGCCAGGTCACGCGCGGGCCGCGTACGCTCATCCTCGAACTTCAGATATTGGGCGGCGGACCAGTCGGCCATTTCAGAACCTCTTTGTTCGCCGCCCCCTGGTTGATCCTACCGCGTCAGCCGCTTGTGCGTCATGCGGTGCGGGGTCGCCGCTTCCGCGCCCAGGCGACGCAGCTTGTCCTTCTCGTATTCCTCGAAATTGCCTTCGAACCATTCGACATGCGCGTCGCCCTCGAAGGCGAGCATGTGGGTCGCCATGCGGTCGAGGAACATGCGGTCGTGGCTGATGATGACCGCGCAGCCGGCATAGGCTTCCAGCGCGTCCTCCAGCGCGCTTAGCGTTTCGGTGTCGAGGTCGTTGGTCGGTTCGTCGAGCAGCAGCACATTGCCGCCGCCCTTCAACATCTTGGCCAGATGGACGCGGTTGCGCTGGCCGCCCGAAAGGTTGCCGACCTTCTGCTGCTGGTCGCCGCCGCGGAAGTTGAAGGATGAGCAGTAAGCGCGGCTGTTGACCTCGTGCTTGCCGAGCTTGATGACCTCGGCGCCGCCGGAGATCTCTTCCCACACCGTCTTGTTCGGATCGAGCGCGTCGCGGCTCTGGTCGACATAGCCGAGCCTCGCCGTCTCACCGATACGGATCGAACCAGCATCCGGCTTTTCCTGGCCGGTGAACATCTTGAACAGCGTCGTCTTGCCGGCGCCGTTCGGGCCGATAACGCCGACGATGCCGCCCGGCGGCAGTTTGAACGACAGGTCCTCGATCAGAAGCTCGTCGGCGAAGCCTTTGTTGAGGCCTTCGACCTCGATGACGACGTTGCCGAGGCGCTCGCTCGACGGAATGACGATCTGCGTGTCGGTGGGCTTGCGGTTCTGCGACTGCTCGACCAGCTCCTCATAGGCCTTGATACGTGCCTTGGACTTGGTCTGGCGCGCCTTCGGCGAGGACTGGATCCACTCGCGCTCGCGCCAGATTGCCTTCTGGCGCGAGTCGTCCTCTCGGCCTTCCTGGATCAGGCGCTTGGCCTTGGCGTCGAGATATTTGGTGTAGTTGCCCTCATAGGGGATGCCGCGGCCGCGGTCGAGCTCGAGGATCCAGCCGGTGACGTTGTCGAGGAAGTAGCGGTCGTGGGTAATGATCAGCACCGAGCCCGGATAATCGCGCAGATGCTTTTCCAGCCATTGCGTGGTCTCGGCATCGAGATGATTGGTCGGCTCGTCGAGCAGCAACAGGTCGGGCTGCTCCAGGAGCAGGCGGCAGAGCGCCACGCGGCGGCGCTCGCCGCCCGACAGGTTGGTCACCTCGGAATCGGCCGGCGGGCACTGCAGCGCGTCCATCGCCATCTCGACCTGCTGCTCGAGGTCCCACAGGTTGAGGCGATCCATCTCGTCCTGCAGCTTGGCGGACTCGTCGGCCGTCTCGTCGGAATAGTTCATCATCAGCTCGTTGTAGCGCTCGATGATGGCGGTCTTCCTGGCCACGCCGTCCATGACGTTTTCGCGCACGGTCTTGCTTGCGTCGAGCTGCGGCTCCTGCGCGAGGTAGCCGACGGTCGCGCCTTCAGCCAGCCATGCCTCGCCCTGAAACTCCTTGTCGAGCCCGGCCATGATGCGCAGGATGGTCGACTTACCCGAGCCGTTGGGGCCGAGGATGCCGATCTTGGCGTCCGGGTAGAAGGACAGATGAACGTTGTCGAGCACCTTCTTGGTGCCATAGGCCTTCGACAGGCCGGACATGTGATAGATGAACTGGCGAGCCACGCGCGCTTTCCCTGGAAACTGAGTGTCAGGTTGGATGGGGGTTGCGCGCTATGTAGGCGATGACGCGCCGAACGGCAATCGCTTTCGGCACATCGCGATCTTTCGCCAAGCCGCGGGACTGCCGGTCCGGCGGCTAAACCCGCGCAGCCCCCTACTGGAACCCGATCGCGTCGACCGTGCCCTTCGGGCAACCGGCCTTGCCCGTCGGCGTCGAGGCCATCAGCAGGTCGGCAAGCTTGCTGTCAGGACCGATCGGACCGGAAAGGCCGAGCGTCAGTTCGCCGATCAACCGCCTGCCGCTCGACGGATCGACAAGGCAGGAGACGCGCACCCGGTCGCCGGCGCCACCGCCAAAGGCCTGGTCGAAAGCATCGCGGATCTGGTCCGATGTCAACTGCTTGCCGATGTTCTTGGTGAAGAGGTCGCGCACCGGCGAGGCGTTCACCGCGCGCATCAGATTGAGCGCGTCGGAGAAATACTCCTGCTGGCTCTTGCCGTAGCAGGTGCCGTGCTTGATCCATTCGTGGCGTTCGAGCTTGGAGGCAGTACCCGGCATCACCTGGTCGAGCTCGGCGCGCGTATTGGCATCGAGGTCGACCGCTGGCAGATCCCCCCAATGCGCGGGATTGTCGTTGGCCTTGTCGCTTGCGGGTACCTGGCAATAGAAATTGCCGTTCGGCTGCGGCCACAGCCCGTGCAAGGTGAAGTGCGAAGCGTCGAACTCGTTGGGATTCTGCGCCTTGCATTCGGGCTTGTTGGCCTTGGTCTCGCAGAAGGCCGGCTGCCAGCTCAATGCGAAGACATATTCAGGCTTGCCGGAAGCCGGCTGCGACGGTCTGGCCTGGTCGGCAGGCGCCGGCGTGGCCGACACGCTGCCGCCGGTGACATGACCGCAGTTGATCTTCACCCAGCGTCGTTCCGGATTGGCGCCCGGGACCTGGATGAGGTAGTGGGTGGGCTCGTCCTTGTTGCCGGCCAGAAGCTGATAGCTTTGTCCTGCCTCGGTGGAGATGTTGCCCGGGTTCTTGCCACTCTTGATGGCTTGCGTCGCCGGACAGGCGCTGTCGGCCACGAAGGTGCCGCTCATCTTCACGTCGGCATTCGCCGTGCCGGCGCCAACCAGGGCCAGAACAACCGAACCCCATAGTGCCCAAACCCGCATTCCCGCTCTCCCGGCGATCATTGAACCGTATTGGATTCGTCACACTAGAACAGGCGACGTGTCAGAATTGCGATCTTTTTCGCCAGGCGAAAATAATCCCCAGATGAAGGCTTTTGGCCTGAACGTTTGTCAACTCTCAGCCTGCTCCGCCCGCAGCGCCAGCACCCGCAACAGCGCCAGCGCACCCTTGATCTCCTGAGGGTCGAGGCCCTCGGAGACAGAGTTCGCCCATGCGTGTTGACGGGTGGCGATGTGGCGGATTGCCGTCCAGCCGGCTTCGGTCACCGACAAAAGCTTGGCGCGGCGATGCGCCGGATTGTCGGCATAGGCGGCAAGCCCGTCCTCGGCCAGTATGTCGGCCAGGCGCTGCACGCTCTGGCGGGCAAGACCCATGTCGCGTCCGATCTCCGCGACGGATTTCGGCTCTCTAAGAACGGCTCCCAGCACTTGCCAGCGCGCCGCGGTCAGCCCCGCCGGAGCGGCCAGCCGATCAGCCGCTTCGAGGAAGCGGCCGTTCAGCCTGAACACCGCGAGCACGAGCTCGGTAAGCGTGTCTGCGGCTTCGGTCCTGGTCGTCATTCGTGGCCGGCCCCGATGGTCGCGATGAATGTGTGGACGGCTGCCGCCACCACCTCGGGCTTGTCAAGCATGACCCAATGGCCGGTGCCCGCCACGACTTGATGCGGAATGCCGGCTCGCAGGTGATATAGCGCGGATGGATTGTTGTTGGACTCGGTCGCCAGCACCAGCAGCGGCCCATGATAGGCATCGAGCGCCGGTTCCGGATTCCACTCGGCGAGCGCCTTGCCGACACCCGCCACCGCCGCCGGATCGACGACCGACGCGTCGGCAAGCACCCGCTCGCGGACGGCAGGATTGGAGCCGGCGATGGACGTGTAATACGCCTTCAACACATCGGATGCATTGGGGCCGGCCAGATCACGGATGAACCCTTCGCGCACGTCCTTCGGCAAAGCACGCGGATCGGTCGCCGGATCAACCAGCAGGATGCCGGCGACACGGTTCGCATGGCTGGCGGCGTAGGCGAGCGCCGTCCCCGCCGCGCCGCTATGGGCAACAATGAGAAACCTTTTCAGGCTGAACGCATCGGCGATCGCTTCGACGTCGGCCGCACGCCCGTCATAGCCATAGTCGCCATCCGCGGCTGGCGCCGAGATGCCGTGACCGCGAAAGTCGAAGGCAACCGCCTGCCGGTCATCGGCCGTGGCTTGCATCACCTGCTGCCACGCCGATGCACGGCTGCAATCGCCGTGCAGGAACAGGATCGGCAAGCCGTTGCCGGTTCCGATACTGTAAATCGCAAGCCGACCCTGCGGGCCGTCGATGGTCGACGTCTTCATAACTTTCTCCCAGGGTTCCAAGTTGACAGCATACTGTCATATAACCGATTGACAGCATGCTGTCAACGCTACTGTCTCTTGACGCCGCCGGAACCCTCGCCCATCAGTCGCGGAGGGAGCGAGACATGCCATTCGACAGAAAGACCAGGCTGGCCTCACCGACCGGGGCCGACCTTAACCTCCATGTGAAACATGCGGAGACGACTCCGCGCGCCGTGATCCAGATCAATCACGGCCTCGCCGAACACGCGGCGCGCTATGCCCGATTTGCCGATTTCCTCGGCCCGCGCGGCTTTCATGTTTATGCCCATGACCATCGCGGCCACGGCGCGACAAAGGCGCCCAACGCGCCGCTCGGCAGATTCGCCGATGCCGACGGCGTCGCCAAGGTGATCGCCGATGTCGGCGCGGTCCACGACCTGATCGCCGCCGAGCATCCGGGGTTGCCGGTCATCGCTTTTGGACATTCGCTGGGCGCTTCGATCGCGCTGAATTTCGTGCTCCGCCATTCCGGGCGCGTCCATGCCGCCGCGATCTGGAACGGCAATTTCTCGCAATGGCTGCTCGGCCAGACAGCACTGGGCATCCTAGGCTGGGAACGCATGCGGCTGGGCTCCGACGTGCCGTCGCGCCTGTTGCCGAGGCTGACCTTCCAGGCCTGGGGCAAGGCGGTGCCCAACCACCGGACCCTGTTCGACTGGCTGTCGCGCGACCCGGTCGAGGTCGATAAATACATCGCCGACCCGCTCTGTGGCTGGGACGCCTCGATCTCGATGTGGCGCGATGTCGTCAGCATGGCACTTTACGCCGGCAAGGATTCCAGCTTTGCCGGCGTACGCCGCGACCTCCACGTCAACCTGGCCGGCGGCGAGAAGGACCCGGCCTCGGACTATGGTAAGGCGGTCAGCCACCTCGCCCGGCGCATGGATAGAATGGGCTTTTCGAATCTGGTTTCAAAGGTTTACTCCGATACTCGCCACGAAAGCTTGAACGAGATCAATCGCGACGACGTCATGAACGATTTCGCCGCCTGGGCCGACAGCGTGCTCAAATCCTGATCTGGCGTGGCCCACCGCAAGAGCCGTGACAGGGACGGCTGCTATTGATAGTGCATGTCGCCCAAAAGTGCGCAGCGGTTTTGGGATGACGACATGCACGACGCAGGATTCGAGGCTGCGCTTCGTTGAACCACGGTGATCCATGACAGAGCCTCCGCTGAAAGGCATCCGCGTTATCGAGCTCGCCCGCATCCTGGCGGGGCCTTGGGCCGGGCAGCTGCTCGCCGATCTCGGCGCCGATGTCATCAAGGTCGAAAGCCCGGATGGCGGCGACGATACCCGCAAATGGGGTCCGCCCTTCGTCATGAGCCATGACGGCGAGAACCTGTCGGCCGCCTACTATCATTCCTGCAATCGCGGCAAGCGCTCGATCGCCATCGATTTCTCCAAGCCCGAGGGCGCCGACACGCTGCGGCGCCTCGTCGCCACTGCCGACGTGCTGATCGAGAATTTCAAGCTCGGCGGCCTGAAGAAATATGGCCTCGACTTCGAAAGCCTGAAGAAGATCAATCCGCGCCTCGTCTATTGCTCGATCACCGGCTTCGGCCAGGACGGCCCTTACGCACCGCGCGCGGGCTACGATTTCATCATCCAGGCGATGGCCGGCATGATGTCGATCACCGGCGAAGCAGGCCGCGAGCCGCAGAAGGCGGGCGTCGCGATCTCCGACCTTTTCACCGGTCTCTATTCGGTGGTCGCCATCCAGGCGGCGCTGCGCCATGCCGAAAAGACCGGCGAAGGCCAGCACATCGACATGGCTCTGTTCGACAGCCAGGTCTCGGCGCTCGGCAACCAGAACCTCAATTATCTGGTCTCCGGCAAGTCGCCGGTGCAGATGGGCAACGCCCATATGAACATTGCGCCTTACGAGGTGCTGCCGGTGAAGGACGGCCACATCATCCTTGCCGTCGGCAACGACGGCCAGTTCGGCAAGTTCTGCGACGTGGTCGGTCTCACCGACCTGCCCGCCAATCCTGACTTCGCCACCAACCCCGCCCGAGTCGCCAATCGCGCCAAGCTGCGCGAGCTGATCGTCGAGACGCTGAGCACATGGGATCGCGATCCGCTTTTGGCCAAGCTCGAGGCAGCAAGCGTGCCGGCGAGCCCGATCAACACGATCGGCCAGATGTTCGCCGACCCGCAGACGATCGCGCGCGGCATGCGACTCGACCTCGACGACGGCCATGGCAATCTTCTGCCTTCGGTGCGGGCGCCGATGGTGATGTCCGGCACGCCGCTCGTTTATGAGCGCCCCTCGCCGCGCCTCGGCGAGCACACGCAGGAAATCCTTGCCGAACTGGAGAGATCAGCGAAATGAAGACCGGCGGACAATTGATCGTCGAGGCGCTCGAAGCGAACGGCACCGACCGCATCTTCTGCGTGCCCGGCGAATCCTATCTGGCGGTGCTCGATGCGCTGCATGATTCATCGATCCGCACCATCGTCTGCCGCCAGGAAGGCGGTGCGGCAATGATGGCCGATTGCCAGGGCCGCCTGACCGGCAAGCCCGGCATCTGCTTCGTCACCCGCGGCCCAGGCGCCACCAACGCCTCGGCCGGCATCCACATCGCCATGCAGGATTCGGTGCCGCTCATCCTGTTCATCGGCCAGGTCGCAAGCCATGCCAAGGAACGCGAGGCCTTCCAGGAGGTCGACTACAAGCGCTTCTTCGGCGACATCGCCAAATGGGTGGTCGAGATCGACGACGCCTCGCGCATTCCGGAATTCGTCACGCGCGCCTTTGCGGTGGCGACATCCGGCCGGCCGGGCCCCGTGGTCATCTCGCTGCCTGAGGACATGCTGACCAGCGAAGTCGAGGCGCCGGAAGCGCTTCCATATACGCGGGTCGAGACTCGTCCCGGCGAGGCCGAGCTCGACGCGCTCGAAATGTTGTTGAGCAATGCGAACCGCCCCTTCGTCATTCTCGGCGGCACGCGCTGGGATGACCAAGCGGTGGCGCAGATGCGCACGATCGCCGAGGCATGGTCGCTGCCGGTGGGCTGCTCATTCCGTCGCCAGATGCTGTTCGACCATCTTCACCCGAACTATGCCGGCGACGTCGGCATCGGCATCAATCCGAAGCTGGCAGCGCAGATCAAGGCCGCCGACGTCGTGCTGCTGATCGGCGGGCGCATGGGCGAGATGCCTTCCTCCGACTATACGCTGCTGAAGAGCCCCTATCCCGACCAGGCGCTGGTGCATGTCCATGCCGATGCCGGCGAGCTCGGCCGTGTCTACCGCCCAACGCTGGCGATCAACGCCTCGCCCTCGGCTTTCGTCACGGCGTTCGCCAAGCGCAGGCCGGCCGCCACGCCTTCATGGGCGGAGGAGACGGCAAAAGCACATGCCGCCTATCTCGAATGGTCGACGCCGCCGCAGACCGGCCCAGGCGCGGTCCAGATGGGGCCGATCATGGAGTATCTGAACAAGACGCTCCCTGAGGACGCCATCCTGACCAACGGCGCCGGCAACTATGCCACCTGGGTGCATCGCTTCTATCGCACCCGCCGCTTCGGTACGCAGGCAGCACCCACTTCCGGCTCAATGGGCTACGGCACGCCTGCGGCCGTTGCCGCCAAGTCACTGTACCCTGATCGCACCGTGGTTGCCTTCGCCGGCGACGGCTGCTTCCTGATGAACGGCCAGGAATTCGCGACCGCTGTCCAGTACGACCTGCCGATCATCGTGGTGGTCGTCAACAACGGCATCTACGGCACCATCCGCATGCATCAGGAGCGGGAATATCCAAGCCGCGTCGTCGCAACCGACCTCAAGAACCCGGACTTCGCCGCCCTTGCCCGCGCTTATGGCGGCCATGGCGAGACGGTCGAAAAGACCGAAGACTTCGCGCCAGCGTTCGAACGTGCGCGCGCCAGCGGCAAGCCGGCAATCGTCGAGATCAGGCTCGATCCCGAAGCGATCACGCCGACCCGCACGCTGACCCAGATCCGCGACAAGTCGTGACTCGAACGAGGCGGTTTTGCCGCCTCGTTCCTGCCTGCGGAAAGTCCGCTACATCGATGCGCCAGCCTTTTCGATCTGCCCGCGGATCTCGCCGTCCGGATTAGCCTTCGTGTGCACATTGACGTAATACTTGCCGGCCTCCAGGTCGGCCGCCTGCGCGTCGGTCAGCGTCGCCGATCCCTTGATCGGGCTCTTTAGCTTCTTGAACGGGATTACCGGATCCGCGCTTTGACCCATTGCGGCCGGGCCGTGAATGTGAGCGGCCGCCGCCGGCCCGCTGAGGCCGGAATATTTGACGTTCCAGCTGAGCTTCTTGCTGGTGGTGTTGAAGGTGAATGTAGCAGTTCCCTTGCCCTTGGTGGTGACGGGCGGGGTTTGCTGGCCACCATCGAGCGTCGCCTTGAACTTCATCGTCTCGGCCATGGCCGGAGATGCGAGCAGGAAGGCGGTCGAAACGGCTAGCGCCGAAAGCAGCGGCAAGGCTTGGATGCGCATTGAAGGACCTCCGTTTGGCTAATGCGTCCGCCACCGCTCCCCGGCGCGCGGACTCTACTGCAACGGTTGGCAGGCGCTTTGTATCCGGACACACGCATATTTTACCGGCGCCAACAAAAAGGGGCGGTCGCCCGCCCCTTTCGATGCCGCCATCAAGGCCCGATCTTACTTGATCGCCTTGTCGGTGATCGCGGTCGTGTAGGCGCCCGAGGGCTCCTTGGCGATGATCTTCTGGTCGAGCAGCGCCTTGGCGGTGCGCTCATAGGTCGCCGGATCGAGCTTGCCGTCGGCATTGTCGATCAGCTTGGCCACTTCGCCCATCATGCGCTTCTGGTGGTTCTCGTCCTGGCCGCCATTGTCCATGACGATGCCGGCCGCCTCGTCCGAATTGTCGACGGCGTATTTCCAGCCCTTCATCGAGGCCCGCACGAAGCGCACCATCTTGTCCTCGAAGGCCGGATCCTTGAGCTTGTCTTCCAGCGCATAGAGCCCGTCCTCGAGCAGGTCGTTGCCCATGGCCGAGTAGTTGAAGACAGTGAGCTGCTCCGGCTTGTAGCCGGCGTCGATCAGCTGCCAGTACTCGTTGTAGGTCATGACCGAGATGCAGTCCGCCTGCTTCTGGATCAGCGGCTGCACGTCGAAGCTCTGCTTCAGCACCGTGACGCCGTCCGGTCCGCCCTCGGTCTTGAGGCCGAGCTTGTTCATCCAGGCATAGAACGGATATTCGTTGCCGAAGAACCAGACGCCCAGCGTGTGGCCCTTGAAGTCGGCTTCGGTCTTGATCGGGCCGTCCTTCGGGCAGACCAACTCCATGCCGGCCTTCTTGAACGGCTGGGCGATATTGACCAGCGCCACGCCCTTTTCGCGGGCAGCCAGCGCGCCGCCCATCCAGTCGACGATCACGTCGGCGCCGCCGCCGGCGATCACCTGCTCGGGCGCGATGTCCGGACCGCCCGGCTTGATGTCGACGTCGAGGCCCTCGGCATCATAGAAACCCTTGGCCTTGGCGACATAGTAACCGGCGAACTGGGCCTGCGTGACCCATTTCAGCTGCAGCGTCAGCTTGTCGGCGGCCATCGCCTGGAAAGCGGCCAGCGACATCGCCCCGGCCAAAGCAGAAATTACCAGTCTTTTCATGTTTTTACCCTCTGAAGTTATCACCCAAACCCACCGCCCCTATCCACCACGGACAGAGGGATGCCAAAACGTGACGGCTCTCTCGACGAGAGCGACCACGCCATAAAAGACCGAACCCGCCAGTGCTGCAACTGCGATTTCGGCCCAAACCATGTCGATGTTCATCCGCCCGACTTCGGTCGAAATGCGGAATCCCATCCCCACCACCGGCGTGCCGAAGAACTCCGCGACGATGGCGCCGATCAGCGCCAGCGTCGAGTTGATCTTCAGCGCGTTGAAGATGAACGGCATTGCCGCCGGCAGCCTGAGTTTCAAAAGCGTCGGCCAGTAGCCCGACGCATAGGTGCGCATCAAATCGCGCTCCATATGACCGGAGGCGGCGAGCCCGGCCACCGTGTTCACCAGCATCGGGAAGAAGGTCATGATGATGACGACCGCGGCCTTGGACGGCCAGTCGAAGCCGAACCACATCACCATGATCGGGGCGACGCCGATGATC
The DNA here is from genome assembly GCF_033977165.1 of Mesorhizobium captivum. Lineage (NCBI taxonomy): Bacteria > Pseudomonadati > Pseudomonadota > Alphaproteobacteria > Hyphomicrobiales > Phyllobacteriaceae > Mesorhizobium > Mesorhizobium captivum. Next base: position 89,132 of record NZ_JAVIJB010000009.1, on the reverse strand, counting down.
GGCAGCGCCGACACCATGTTGCCGATCGGCAGCAGCCCGCGGCGCAGGAACGGCACACGGTCGGCGAGGATGGCGACGACGAAGCCGGCGAGGTTGCCGACGATGTAGCCGATCAGCACCGCCTTGAAGATGGTCTGCCGAACATCCGACCCCAGGATCGGCAGCGAGTTGGCGATGCGCGCGCCGATGGCGCTTGGTGGCGGCAAAAGGATGAACGGGATGCCGGCGCCCCGCGTCACCGCCTCCCAGATGATCAGGATCCAGGCGCCGAAGATCGCCGGGATGATCAGGCGCAGCGCCGTCCTGACCCCGCTGGCCGAGGATCGTAGGGAGGATAACAGAGCCACGCAGCGCCAAGCCAACAGCCAGGCGGCTGCGAGGGCCAGAAAATAGGGCGCCAGTGCCGTGCCCTCGAAGCCGGCGATGCCCTTGATCAGCAGCCAGGCCGCGATATGCGCGCCGATGAACAGCACGGCCGCCTCGACGACAGGCGCGAGCCTGACCGCCGAGACCAATGCCACGATCAGCAGCAATCCGAGGATCAGCACCTTCGTGCCCATATACGGGTAGATGGTCGTCGCCGTGGGTTGCGCGAGCGCAGCCGCTTCCGGCTTCGACATCGCGCCGAGCGCCAATGCGGCGAGGCAAAAGAGGATCGCCAGCACTGGTTGCCAGGACGGTTTCAGCCAGATCATGCCGGCCTCCCGCCCATGGCGCGGTCGACCAGGCGGCCGGCGATGCCGACCACCATGACCAGCAGCGCGGCCACGATCGAGCCCGCAACCAGCGCCGACCAGATGTCGATCGTCTGGCTGTAATAGGCGCCGGAGAGCAGCTTGGCGCCGATGCCGGCGACCGCGCCCGTCGGCAGTTCGCCGACGATCGCGCCGACCAGGCTTGCCGCCACCGCCACCTTCATCGAGGTGAAAAGGAACGGCACTGATGCCGGGACTCGCAGTTTCCAAAAAGTCTGCGAGGCGCTGGCATTGTAGGTGTGCATGAGGTCGAGATGCATGATCTCGGGCGAGCGCAGCCCCTTCACCATGCCCACTGCAACCGGGAAGAACGACAGATAGGTCGAGATCAGCGCCTTCGGGATCAGCCCGGTGATGCCGACGGCAGCCAGCACCACGATGATCATCGGCGCCACCGCCAGGATCGGAATGGTCTGCGAAGCGATGATCCACGGCATCAGGCTGCGGTCGAGCGTGGCCACATGCACGATGCCGACGGCGATGACGATGCCGAGCGCCGTGCCGAAGGCAAAGCCGAGCAGCGTCGAGGACAGCGTCACCCAGGCATTGTAGACCAGGCTGCGGTTCGAGGTGACGCTGCGCAGAAAAGTGTTCTGGAAGAAGTTCACCGCCACCTGGTGCGGCGCCGGCAGCGTCGGCTTCGGCTGCGACAAGGTCTTGCCGATGAATTCGACCGTGCCGGGAGTCTGGTTGGCTCTGCTATCGAGGTCGCGCTGGAACGGCGCGTTGAGGATGACGGCGAAGACATACCAGAGGACGACCACTCCGGCGAGGATGGAGGTGACGGGGACGAGCTTGGAACGGAAGGAGTCCATCTAGCGCTGCCCTTCTCCTCTCCCCCACGGGGAGAGGGTGGCCGGAGCGAAGCGAAGGCCGGGTGAGGGTGAGTGTATCTGCCCCTCGAGCACGGCCAGGATCGTATCCAGCACCGCTCGTCGTTCGGCGAGAACTTCTTGATTCCAGAACCTCAGAACAGAGTAGCCGTGGCGATTCAGCCAAGCGGTCCTCGCCGCGTCAGTTGGAGAATCCGCATGCTGGCTACCGTCTATTTCGACAATCAACGCTTTCTCGCGACAGACAAAGTCTGCGAAGAAAGGACCAAGCGGCACTTGCCTCACGAACTTGTAGCCATTGAGGTGCCGCCCTCTCAGTTCGCCCCAAAGTCTGTATTCGGCTTCGGTCTCATCAATCCGCAGTTCTCGAGCTCGGGCCGTTGCGCCCACTTTTCTTTTGGTCAGGCCTGTAGACGCCCCCTCACCCGACCTCCGCTTCGCTTCGGCCACCCTCTCCCCGTGGGGGAGAGGAGGAAAGTCGTCCCCCTCAGTCCTCATAGCTGTGCCCAGCCCTCAACCCATCGCGCACGCGGGCGGCGATCGCCAGGAATTCCGGCGTCTCGCGGATGTCGAGCGGTCGCTTGCGGGGCAGCGTCGATTCGATGACGTCGGTGACGCGGCCTGGCCGCGGCGACATCACCACGATGCGCGTCGACAGATAGACAGCCTCGGGGATCGAATGGGTGACGAAGCAGATCGTCTTGTCGGTCCGGTCCCAGAGCGAGAGAAGCTGCTCGTTCAAATGATCGCGCACGATCTCGTCGAGCGCGCCGAACGGCTCGTCCATCAGAAGCAGGTCGGCATCGAAGGCGAGCGCGCGCGCGATCGAGGCGCGCTGCTGCATGCCGCCGGAAAGCTGCCAGGGATATTTCTTCTCGAAGCCGGAGAGGTTGACGAGTTCCATGGTGCGCTTGATGCGTTCCGACTGCTCGGCCTGGCTGAGGCCGATGATCTCCAGCGGCAGCGCCACGTTGCGCTCGATGGTGCGCCAGGGAAAAAGCGCCGCCGCCTGGAAGACGTAGCCGTAGGCGCGTTTCTCGCGCGCCTGCTCCGGCGAAATCCCGTTCACGGAGATCGTTCCCGAGGTCGGCTTCTCCAGGTCGGCGATGACGCGCAGCAACGTCGTCTTGCCGCAGCCGGACGGGCCGATGAAGGAGACGAACTCGCCCTTGCCGATGGTGAGATCGACATTGGACAGCGCCTGCACCGGACCGTCATTGGTCTGGAAGGTGAGGCCAAGCTTGCTTGCCGAAACGACGGCTGGCGACTGTCCGCTCATCGGCAGAAACCTGCCTTTCGCAGCCGCTGCCGCGCCGGCCGGAATCCGGTTGATTTTGCGATTATGTTGCTTTCCACTCGTCTCGTCCCAACAGATCGACGCCGCCCGGAGCCTTGCCGATGTCGCCTAAACCCACATGTCATCTTATTCGCCCTGAAAGCACTTATGAAGGCAAGCAGGGGCTGAGCTATTTCGCCGGCATTGCCGCCGAAACCGTCGGCTCTTCCGGTATCTGCATGCATCTCTTGACCATGCCGCCCGGCGCTCGCGCCAAGGCGCATATGCATCAGAACCACGAGACGGCGATCTACGTGCTCTCCGGCGAAGTGCACACCTGGTATGGCGACCGGCTCGAGCACCACATCGTCGTCAAGGCCGGCGACCTCTTCTACATTCCAGCCGGCGTGCCGCACCTGCCCGCCAATCTGAGCGGCGCGCCTTCCTCTGCGGTCATTGCCCGCACCGATCCCAACGAGCAGGAAAGCGTCGTCCTGCTGCCGGAACTGGATGCCTTGGTCGCCTGAAGCTGAAGGATGGGCTCTCGCCGTCATTTGCACCGGGAGACTTCGCCCATCGCATTGCCGTCCTCGTCGGCGATCACCAGCTTCTTCGGATTCTTGGCGCTACGCTTGATGACGAACTTGGCGGGCGTCTGCCCCTCCTCGCCTTCGGCCTCGCATTGCGCCGTCACCAGGAGGGAGCCGTCGGCCTGAGGCTTCTTGTCGGTGAAGGTGCAGGCGCTGGCCACCGTGACGAACGCCTCGTCGGTCAACAGCAGCATGTCCTCGGCATAGACTTCCTGGCCGTTCTTGTTGATGCAGCCGGACTTGTTGCCATAAGGCTTGGAAAGGTCGACGCCGGCCGCGAAAGTCTGGCCTGCGGCCAGCAGCATGGCAGCCGCGATGAAAAGGTGAGCTGCGCGCACGCTCAAACTCCGGTAGCCGGAATGCCTGTCCGCTCCACCTTGCGCGGTGCGGAAATCTCCTTCCAGGTCGACAGCGCCCGGTTGACCGCCGCGTTCGGCTCGCGGGCGACGAACTCGCCATGGCCGACCTTGGCCTTGACGTCCGCCTCCTCGATCGACAGCTCGCCGCGCGAGAAGACGAAGCGCGGCAGGCCGGTCACCTCGAAACCCTCGAAGACGTTGTAGTCGATCACCGACTGCTGCTTCTTGGCCGTGATCGTCTTCTTGCGCTTCGGATCCCAGACCACGATGTCGGCGTCGGCGCCTTCGACGATCGCGCCCTTCTTCGGATACATGTTGAGGATCTTGGCGATGTTGGTCGAGGTCACCGCGACGAACTCGTTCATCGTCAGCCGGCCGGTGTTGACGCCGGTGGTCCACAGGATGGGCAAGCGGTCCTCGAGGCCGCCGGTGCCGTTCGGGATCTTGGTGAAGTCGCCGACGCCGTTGCGCTTCTGCTTGGTGGTGAAGGAGCAATGGTCGGTCGCCACCACCTGCAGCGAGCCGGCCTGCAAGCCCGCCCACAGCGAATCCTGGTGCCACTTGCTGCGGAAGGGCGGGCTCATCACGCGGCGCGCCGCATGATCCCAGTCCTTGTTGAAATACTCGGTCTCGTCGAGCGTCAGGTGCTGGATCAGCGGCTCGCCAAAGACGCGCATGCCCTTCTGGCGGGCGCGGCGGATGGCCTCGTGGCTCTGCTCGCAGGAGACATGCACGACATAGAGCGGCACGCCGGCCATGTCGGCGATCATGATGGCGCGATTTGTGGCCTCGCCTTCCACTTCCGGCGGACGCGAATAGGCATGGCCTTCGGGGCCGTTGTTGCCGGCGGCGAGCAGCTTCTGCGAAAGCGCCGCGACCACGTCGCCGTTCTCGGCATGGACGAGCGGCAGCGCACCGAGGTCGGCGCAGCGCTGGAACGACGCATACATCTCGTCGTCGTCGACCATCAGCGCGCCCTTATAGGCCATGAAGTGCTTGAACGAGGTGATGCCCCTGTCGACGACGGTCGCCATCTCGTCGAACACCTCCTTGCCCCACCAAGTGATCGCCATGTGGAAGGAATAGTCGCAGGCAGCCTTCGAAGTCTTGTTGTCCCACATCTGCAGCGCTTCCAGCAGCGACTGCTGCGGCGCCGGCAGGCAGAAATCGACCACCATGGTCGTGCCGCCGGAAAGTGCTGCACGCGTGCCGGATTCGAAATCGTCGGCCGAATAGGTGCCCATGAACGGCATTTCGAGATGGGTGTGCGGATCGATGCCGCCCGGCATGACATAGCAGCCGGTGGCGTCGAACTCGTGATCGCCATGCAGGTCCGAGCCGATGGCGATGATCTTGCCGTGGCTGAACACCACGTCGGCCTTCCACGTGCGGTCGGCGGTGACGATGGTGCCGTTCTTGATGACTTTGGTCATTCTCTTGTTCCCCTGATCTTTTCGCGCTTCTTTGCGAGCGGTGTTTGCGAGGTGATTGGTCTAGCCGATCATTCGACGATTCCCGCCGTCTCGACCACCGCGTGGAACAGCACGTCGGCGCCAGCCGCCGCCCATTCCTTGGAAATATCCTCGGCCTCGTTGTGGCTGAGCCCGCCGACGCAAGGGCACATGACCATGGTTGCAGGCGCGACCTTGGCCGCCCAGCAGGCGTCGTGGCCGGCGCCGGAAATGAGGTTCATGTGGCTGTAGCCCAGCTTCTCGGCGGCCGTGCGCACGCGGCCGACCAGCGTCGGATCGAAGGTCACCGGATCGAAATGGCCGACCGCCTCGACCGAGCATTTGACGCCGAGCGGCTCGCAGATCTTCGGCGCTTCCTTCTCGATGCGGGCGCGCATACCGTCGAGCTTCGCCTGGTCCGGCGAGCGGATATCGACGGTGAAGATCACCGTGCCCGGCAAAACGTTGCGGGAATTGGGCGAGAACTTGACCTGACCGACGCCGCCGACGGCGCCGGGCTGGTTCTCCATCGCGACCGTCTGCACCATCTCCAGGATGCGGGCCATGGCGAGGCCGGCATTGACGCGCATGTTCATCGGCGTCGAGCCGGTATGCGCTTCCCTGCCGGTCAGCGTGAACTCCAGCCACCACAGGCCCTGGCAGTGGGTCACCACGCCGATCTGCTTGTTCTCGGCTTCGAGGATCGGCCCCTGCTCGATATGGTATTCGAAATAGGCGTGCATCTTGCGCGCGCCGACCTTCTCGTCGCCGACCCAGCCGATCCGCTTCAGCTCTTCGCCGAAAGTCGCGCCGTCGAGATCCTTGCGGGCATAGGCGTAATCCTGGCTATGCACCCCCGCGAACACGCCGGAGGCAAGCATGGCGGGGGCGAAGCGCGCGCCCTCCTCGTTCGTCCAATTGGTGACGACGATCGGATGCTTGGTCTTGATGCCGAGGTCGTTGAGCGAACGCACGACTTCCAGGCCCGACAGCACGCCGAGCACGCCGTCATATTTGCCGCCGGTCGGCTGGGTATCGAGGTGGGAGCCGACATAGACCGGCAGCGCGTCCGGATCGGTGCCGGCACGCGTCATGAACATCGTGCCCATCTGGTCCACGCCCATGGTGAGCCCGGCCTCGTCGCACCAGGACTTGAACAGCTCGCGGCCTTGCTTGTCGGAATCGGTGAGCGTCTGGCGATTGTTTCCGCCGGCAATGCCGGGACCAATCTTCGCCATCTCCATGATGGAATCCCACAAACGATCTGAATTCACTCGCAGATTCTCGCCGGGGGCGGCCATTGAAAGTCCTCTCATTCACTTCTCCGGTCGGGCGGCGGTTCCCGACGCCGCCCGACCGGTCGAAGCAGTTTAGTCTATCGAGCGCAGAACGTCCCTGACATGGTCGATCAGTTCGTTGATTTGGCCCTTGGTGATGATCAACGGCGGCGACAGCGCGATGATGTCACCGGTGGTGCGGATCAGCGCGCCGCGCTCGAACGCCTTGACGAAGGCCGAGAACGCCCGCTTGGTCGGGCTTCCGGCGATCGGCGCCAGCTCGATCGCGCCGATCAGGCCGATGTTGCGGATGTCGATGACATGCGGCTCGCCCTTCAGCGAATGAAGCGCGTCTTCCCAGTAAGGCGCAAGCTCCTCGCCGCGCGTGAGCAGGCCTTCTTCCTTGTAGGTGTCTACAGTGCCCAGGGCCGCGGCGCAGGCGATCGGGTTACCCGAATAGGTGTAGCCGTGGAAGAACTCGATCATGTGCTCCGGGCCGGTCATGAAGGCGTCGTGGATCTCCTTCTTGACGAACACTGCGCCCATCGGGATGACGCCGTTGGAGACGCCCTTTGCCGTGGTCATGATATCGGGCGTGACGCCGAAATAGTCCGCTGCGAACGGCGCGCCGAGGCGGCCGAAACCGGTGATCACTTCATCAAAAATCAACAATATGCCGTGCTTGGTGCAGATTTCCCGAAGTTTCTGCAAATAGCCCTTCGGCGGCAGGATAACGCCAGTCGAGCCCGCGACCGGCTCGACGATGACGGCCGCGATGGTCGAAGCGTCATGCAAGGTCACGAGGCGCTCGAGTTCGTTCGCCAGTTCCGCGCCATGCTCCGGCACGCCCTTCGAGAAGGCGTTCTTCTCCGGCAGATGAGTGTGCGGCAGATGGTCGACGCCGCCGAGCAGCGTGCCGAACATCTTGCGGTTGCTGACGATGCCGCCAACCGAGATGCCGCCGAAATTGACGCCATGATAGCCGCGCTCGCGGCCGATCAGGCGGGTGCGCGAGCCCTCGCCGCGGACGCGATGATAGGCGATCGCCATCTTCAGCGCGGTCTCGACCGATTCCGAGCCGGAATTGGTGAAGAAGACGTGGTCCATGCCCTTCGGCGCGATGTCGACCAGGCGGTTCGCCAGCTCGAACACGATCGGGTGGCCCATCTGGAAGGCCGGCGCATAGTCGAGCTCGGCCGCCTGGCTCTGGATCGCTTCGGTGATCTTCGGCCGGCAGTGGCCGGCGTTCACGCACCAGAGGCCGGCGGTGCCGTCGAGCACCTTGCGGCCGTCGCTCGTCGTGTAGTGCATGTCCTTGGCGGACACGAACATGCGCGGCGCCTGCTTGAACTGCCGGTTTGCCGTGAACGGCATCCAGAATGCGCTGAGATCGTTCGGCGTGACTTTCAGCCGGTTGGACATGACCAAGATTTCCCCTTGTAACCTGTTTCGGTGCGCTAACGCTTGGTCTTCCCAAGGCTTGGTCTTCGCTGCGTTTTCGTGCTACGCAAATTTTTGACCGATTGGACAAACGTTAGCACCGCCCTGTCGGCGGTCAAGGGACTACTAGCGGAAATGCGGCATCAAATGCGCGCTCCACGGCTCAGAGAAAAACTGGTCCAGAGAATTGGTCCAGAAAGCCCGCACGCCAGAGCAGTTCAGCGTCTGATAGAACCGCCGGCCTGCTCCAACTTTTTGTTTTTACGCTATTCCGGGCAGAAAACCGCTGCGCAGTTTTCCTGGAATTGCTCCAGCGACCGGCAAGGATGACGGACACGATGGAAGGCTCAGCTCCACGCCGCACCCGCATCCAGCAGGAAAAGCGCGAGCTCATCCTGGAAGCCGCGCTCGAAGTCTTCTCCGCCAACGGCTTTCGCGGCTCGACCATCGACCAGATCGCCGAAGCCGCCGGCATGTCGAAGCCGAACCTTCTCTATTACTTCCGCCGCAAGGAAGACATTCACGAGACGTTGATGCAGCGGCTGCTCGACACCTGGCTGGCGCCGCTGCGGGAACTCGACGACATCGGCGATCCGATGACCGAGCTCAGAAGCTACATTCGCCGCAAACTCGAAATGGCGCGCGACTTCCCGCGCGAAAGCCGGCTTTTCGCCAACGAGATCCTGCAGGGCGCGCCGCGCATCATGCCGATGCTCAAGGGTGAGTTGAAGACGCTGGTCGACGAGAAGGCCACCGTCATCAAGGGCTGGATGCGCGCCGGCAAGATCGCCCGCACCGATCCCTGGCACCTGATCTTCTCGATCTGGGCGACAACACAGCATTATGCCGATTTCGATGTGCAGGTTCGCGCCGTGCTCGGTCCCGACCGCGGCGGCGATGGGCGTTTCGAGGACGCCGCCCGGTTCCTCGAGCAACTGTTCCTCGACGGGCTGAAGCCGAAGGGCTAGCAACTCGGCAAAATGGCAAACGGACGGGATCAGCTTTCCACTCGTTTGGCTGTTGCTGACCTCGGCGATTGGCCGAGACGCTCGATGTTTCGTCATCCACGGGCGGAGCAAGGAGCGTAGCGGACGCGGAGACCCGAGGATCCATTCCGTTACCTTTGCCGTGGGGTGCAGCCGTGCAGAATTCTGGACGGTAACGGCGCTACGAGGTCACGGAATGGATCCTCGGGTCTGCGCTGCGTCGCTACGCTCCTTGCTCCGCCCGTGGATGACGAAGCTGATGGGCCCGCGACCAACCAACCTCACGCGCTGCGCCGCTCGGCCGGCTGCGCTTCGAGCAGCTGCTTGAGCTTGGCGATCGAGTTCTGCTCGGCAAGCGGCGTGTAGACGATCAGCCGCATGTCCGAACCGTCGTCGATCGACAGGCTCATATGCTCGAAGGCCATCGCACCGGCGGTGGGATGGCGCACATGCTTAATCCCCGTCAGCCTCCGCGCCACATCTCGCCGCGGCCACCAATCGCGGAACTCCGGGCTTGAGCGCATCATGAGCGCAATCAATCGCTCGAAATCCGGATCGCCGACATATTTGGCGCTCTCGGCGCGAAACGAAGCGAGCACCACGCGGGCGAGTTCTTCCCAGTCGACGAGCAGCCGGCGGTGGTGCGGGCTGGTGAACACCAGATGGACGATGTTGCGGGCGTCGCCCTCCAGCAGGCCATAGTCGCCGAACACGGCCGCGGCTGCATCGTTCCAGGCCAGCACGTCCCAGCGCCGGCCAACCACATAGGCCGGCTGCAGGACAAGGCTTTGCAGCATATGCAGCAGCGTCCCATCGATCTTTTCGGGCGCCGCCACACGACGCTCGGGCTGCTGGCGGCCGGCAAGGATGAACAGATGCCGCTTCTCGACAGCGTCGAGGCGCAACGCCTCCGAGAGCGCGGTCAGCACTTCCACCGAGGGCCGCACGTCCCTGCCCTGCTCCAGCCAGGTGTACCAGGTGGTGCCGACGCCGGCGATCATCGCCACTTCCTCGCGCCTCAGCCCTGGCGTGCGCCGCCTGGCGCCGGTGGCAATACCAATGTCCGCGGGCGACAGCCTTTCGCGGCGCGAGCGCAGGAAGGCGCCGAGCTCACGACGGCGGCTGTCCTCAGGGGAATGGGTCACGGCATCCATGAGATTATTATAGCAGTATTGATACCAGGATAAAGTTTGAACTGTTTGGGGCGCGTGCCGCGCCCCATCTTCTCGTTCAGAGCAGCGTAAGGAGGCTCTGAACATGGAACTCAAGAACAAAACCATTTTCGTCACCGGCTCGACCGATGGCGTTGGCCGCGTGGTCGCCGAAAGGCTCGGGGCCACCGGCGCCCGCGTGCTGGTGCATGGCCGCGACGAAGGCCGCGGCAAGGCAACAGTCGCCGCCATCGAGGCAAAGGGCGGCAAGGCCGAATTTCTTGCCGCCGACCTCGGTTCGCTTGCCGAAGTGAGCCGCCTCGCCGAAGCCGTGCGAGCATGGACTGACCGGCTCGACATCTTGATCAACAATGCCGGCGTCGGCACCGGCGGCCAGGGTGCAAAAAGGCAGGTGAGCGCCGACGGCTATGAGCTGCGCTTCGCCGTCAATTATCTCGCCGGCTTCCTGCTGACGTCTGAGTTGCTGCCCCTGCTCAAGAAAAGCGCGCCGGCGCGCATCGTCAATGTCGCCTCGGCCGGCCAGCAGGCGATCGACTTCGACGATGTCATGCTGACCCAAGGCTATAGCGGCGTGCGTGCCTACTGCCAGAGCAAGCTGGCGCAGATCCTGTTCACCATCGATCTGGCCGAGCAGCTCAAAGGCACCGGCATCACCGTCAATGCGCTCCATCCGGCAAGCTACATGGACACCACCATGGTCAGGCAGGCGGGCGTCACGCCATGGAGCTCCGTTGAGACCGGCGCCGACGCCATCCTCAACCTCGCGGCGTCGCCGGCGCTCGAAGGGCGCAGCGGCCTCTATTTCGACGGCCAGCGGGAATCGCGCGCCGATGCCCAGGCCTATGACGAAAAGGCCCGCCGTCGGCTGCGAACCTTGAGCCTCGAACTGACCGGGCACCAATCCTCGACATCCAGGGAACAGCATTCATGAGCGAGAACATCGAACACTGTGTGATCATTGGCGGCACGTCCGGCATCGGCCTTGCCACCGCTAAACGGCTGGTCAGCCCCACGATGAAAGTGACGATCACTGGCCGCAACGAGGAGAAGCTGAAGAACGCGTGGAAGAGCCTTGGCGGCACTGTCGGCAAGGCCGCTTTCGATGCGAGTAAGCCGGAAGAGGTCCGGCATTTCTTCGAAGCCCTCGGACCGTTCGATCATCTCGTTCTGGCCGCCAGCGGCGGCAAGGGGCTTGGGCCGTTCGCGACCCTCGACCTTGCCGACATCGGCAGCGGCGTCGACGAGAAGATCCGGCCGCAATTGTCCTGTTTGCAGGCGGCCCTGCCGACTTTGAACAAAGCCGGATCGGTCACATTCATTTCGGCAGTCTCGGCGCAGCTCGCCGCACCAGGCATCGCCGGCATCGGCGCCATCAACGGCATGCTCCTGACCGTGGCGCCGATCCTCGCCGTCGAGCTGAAGCCGCTGCGCGTCAATGTCGTAGCGCCCGGTGTCATCGATACGCCCTGGTGGGACTTTTTGCCGGACGAACAGCGGCAGGCGGTCTTTGCCGAATATGCCGGCAAGACGCCGGTGGGCCGCATCGGCCGCGCCGAAGATGTCGCTGCGGCAATAGCCTTCCTGGTTTCCAACGGCTTCATGACGGGCCAGGTGCTGACCTGCGACGGCGGCCTGCGCTTCGCAGCGTGAGCGGCGAATAGCTCAGTCGGAGATCAGGCCGGGCCAGAAGGCGAGCGCCATCAGTCCGGCAACGATCGCATACCAGACAACCAGGTGGACCATCTTCATGAGCGGGCGGCCCACTTCACGCGCCCGCTTCGGGTGGTGAGGGTCATACATCACTTCGACCGCTGCGCCGATCGACCCGGTCGTTCCGTTGACCGGCAAATAGGAACTGAACCGCCAGGTTTTGCCCAGCCGGTCGGCGAACTCGATGATCGGTGTGTCCGGGCCGTCACTGGACTTGTCGATACCGACCACCTTGCCGCTGGCAACGGCGCCGCGCCGCCTGAGCACGATGTCGCCATAGCTTTGCATGGCGATGATCGCCATGAAGAAGACACCGCACAGGAAGCACCATATCTGCATGTCGCTCGGATGGCGGCCGAAGGCTTCGGCGATTGCCCGGAACGGAGACAGCGCCTGATGGAAGGCCTCCGAAACGCCTGCCCAGAAACCGGTCCAGCTCTGCTCCATGAACGCTCCGACGGCGAACCTGCACCCCTTTTCACATACAGGACAATCGCGACAGCGCGATTAATAAGCGGGCGACAATTGCAGCAAAAGTCGTTCCCGGGATTTGGGAACTTTCTGTCGATCTCCCGTGGAAAGACGCGTCGACTGGTTCGCGGTCGACGCGCCTTACTACTGTTTAAGCAGCCTTCGCGGCCGGCATCGGATGGATGGCGTGGAACGACACGCAGAGCCGGTTCCAGGTGTTGATCATGCCGACCGCCACCGTCAACTTGACCAGCTCCTCCTCCGAGAAATGCGCCAGCGTGCTCGCGTAGAGATCGTCAGGAATGCCATTGTCGGAGATGTTCGTCACCTTCTCGGTCCAGGCGAGCGCGGCGCGCTCGCGCTCGGAAAACAGCGGCGATTCCTTCCAGGCCGCGACCAGATAGAGTCGGGTCTCGGTCTCGCCATCGCGCCTTGCCTCGCGGCTGTGCATTTCGACGCAATAGGAGCAGCCATTGATCTGCGAGGCCCTGAGCTTGACGAGATGCATCAGGCTTGCCTCGAGCCCGCACTCCTCGACGGCCTTGTCGAGCGCCATCACCGCCTTCATGATTTCAGGCGCCTTGGCGAAGAACTGCAGCCTCTGTTTCATCGTCTTTCCTTCCAGGTTTTTGGGTGGGTTTAGAGGTGGGTCTAGATCTGCTTGGATGAAGCGGATTTCTGCGGCCGCTGGTGACGCTCGACGAAGGCGCAGCTTGCCGCGATCGAACGGGGATCGCCTTCCGCGGCGTAGTTCGCCACGATGTCGGAGAGCTTCGTCTCGGCAAGCGCCGCGCGATAGGCGCGCTCGGCCTTCAGCATCGCGGTGTTGATGCCGCACGGCTTCACATAGGCCGAGGCGTCGAGCTTGATCGGTCCGCGCTGGCGGATCTCGCCGCAGCGAAAGGCAGGCTCTCTGCCTTCGACCGCGAGCACGATGTCGAGCAGCGTGATGCGCTCGGCAGCCCGCGCCAGCCGGTAGCCGCCGGCAGGTCCAGGCACCGATTCCAGGATGCGAGCCGCCGTAAGCTGATTGAGGTGTTTCAAGAGGTAGCTCGGCGACAGGCCGAAGGCCTCGGCCATGGCGGCGCCCGACATGGTGCTGTTGCCGTCGACGCCGGCAAGCATGGCCGCGCAGTGGATTGCCGCTTCGACGCCCTCTCCCAGCTTCATGGTTTGCCGTTCCTATTCATGGATAGTTATTATCATGGATAATTTTTATCCGCAATAGGAGTAACAAAAAACGGCGCCCGAAGGCGCCGCCTTTTCGTTCAAAATGCCCGTTCCCTACTCCGCCGCCACCTTGGCCATCGGGTTGTTGGGATGCGTCGTCCAGTTGGCGTAGATCGGCGACACCGGCTTGCCGGTACGCTGGTCCATCGCACCAGCCGCCAGCGGCTCCATGGTGATGCAGCCTTCCACCGGGCAGACATTGACGCAGAGGTTGCAGCCGACGCATTCGGCCTCGATCACCTCGAAATGCCGCTGGCCGTCAACCATTGAGGTAATCGCCTGGTGCGAGGTGTCCTCGCAGGCGATGTGGCAGCGGCCGCACTTGATGCAGGCGTCCTGGTCGATATGCGCCTTGGCGACATAGTTGAGGTTGAGATACTGCCAGTCGGTGACGTTGGGCGTGGCGCGGCCGACGATGTCGGAGAGCGAGGCATGGCCCTTCTCGTCCATCCAGTTCTCCAGTCCCGCGATCATCTCCTGCACGATCTTGAAGCCGTAGGTCATGGCCGCCGTGCAGACCTGCACATTGCCGGCGCCGAGCGCCATGAATTCGGCGGCATCCCGCCAGGTGGTGATGCCGCCGATACCGGAGATCGGCAGGCCATGCGTTTCCGGATCGCGCGCGATCTCGGCCACCATGTTCATGGCGATAGGTTTCACCGCCGGGCCGCAATAGCCGCCATGCGAGCCCTTGCCGTCGATGGTCGGCTGCGGCGCGAAACTGTCGAGATCGACGCCGGTGATCGAATTGATGGTGTTGATCAGCGACACCGCGTCGGTGCCACCGGCTTTCGCCGCCCTCGCAGGCTTGCGGATGTCGGTGATGTTGGGCGTGAGCTTGGTGATGACCGGCATGCGCGTGTACTGCTTGCACCAGCGCACCACCATCTCGATATATTCCGGCACCTGGCCGACGGCGGAGCCCATGCCGCGCTCGCTCATGCCGTGCGGGCAGCCGAAGTTGAGCTCGATGCCGTCGGCGCCGGTCTCTTCGACCAGCGGCAGGATCGCCTTCCAGCTCTCCTCCTCGCAAGGCACCATGATCGAGGCGACCAGCGCCCGATCCGGCCAGTTCATCTTGACCTGCTTCATCTCGCGCAAATTGGTCTGCAGGTCGCGGTCGGTGATCAGCTCGATGTTGTTCAGGCCAAGCAGCCGGCGGTCGGCGCCCCAGATCGCGCCATAGCGGGGACCGTTGACGTTGACGACCGGCGGCCCCTCTTCGCCGAGCGTCTTCCACACCACGCCGCCCCAGCCGGCTTTGAAGGCGCGCTCGACATTATAGGCCTTGTCGGTCGGCGGCGCCGAGGCCAGCCAGAACGGATTGGGCGACTTGATGCCGACGAAAGTGTTGCGGATGTCTGCCATGCTCATGCCCTCCCGTTAGAGGTCAGTGCCCGGTGGATGCTCTCGGCGGCGTCGCGCCCTTGAGCCACGGCCGAGACCGTCAGGTCGTCGCCGCCGAAGATGCAGTCGCCGCCCGCCCAGACTTTCGCCAGCGAGGTGCGGCCTTCCGCATCGACCTTGATGCGGCCGCCCTCGAGCTCCATCGAGGCAACGCTGCCGTTGAGATGCGCCGGCACAAAGCTCTGGCCGATCGCCTTGAACACCTGGTCGGCGGCGAGCGTAAGCCGCTCACCGGTGCCGGCGAGCTTGTCGCCATTCATGGCGGTATATTCGAGCTCGATGGCCGACACCTTGCCGTTCTCGGCAATGACGCGCTTCGGCTGCAGCCAGTGGCGGATGGTGACGCCGTTGGCCGCGGCCAGATCCTGCTCGAAGCCGGAGGCGTTCATGTGCTCCTGGCCGCGCCGGTAGCAGATCGTCACCTCTTCGGCGCCGAGCAGCTTCGACTGCACCGCGGCGTCGATCGCCGTCATGCCGCCGCCGATGACGACGACGCGCCGGCCGACCGGCAGGCTGCCAAGATCGCTCGCCTGCCTGAGTTCCGCGATGAACTCGACGGCGTTGGCGACACCGTCCGCATCCTCGCCGTCGGCGCGCAGCGCATTGACGCCGCCAAGCCCGAGGCCAAGGAACACCGCGTCATAGTTGCGGATCAAATCGGACAGCTGGAAGTCGCGGCCGAGCGCCTTGCCGTTCTGGATGTCGATGCCGCCGATCGAGGTGACATAGTCGACCTCCGCCTGGGCGAAATCGTCGACGCTCTTATAGGCGGCGATGCCGTATTCGTTGAGGCCGCCGGCTTTCGGGCGGGCCTCGAGAATGGTGACGTCGTGGCCATGGCGGGCGAGACGGTGTGCCGCCGCGAGACCCGAAGGCCCGGCGCCGACCACGGCGACCGTTTTTCCAGTCGGCTCGGCGCGCTTGTAGAACTGCTTGTTCTCATCCATCGCTACGTCCGTCGCGTAGCGCTGCAGCCGGCCGATCTGCACCGGCTTGCCCTCCGCCACTTCGCGCACGCAGACCTCTTCGCAGAGCGTCTCGGTCGGGCAGACGCGGGCGCACATGCCGCCGAGGATGTTCTGGTCGAAAATGGTCTTGGCCGAGCCCAGCGGATTGCCGGTCGCGATCTGCCGGATGAACATCGGGATGTCGATCGAGGTCGGGCATGCATTCATGCACGGAGCGTCGTAGCAGAAATAGCAGCGGTCGGCCTCGACCAGCGCCTCGTGATGATCGAGCGGTGGGTGCAGGTCGGAAAAATTGTCGGCATATTGCTCGGCCGACAGCCGGCCGCCGGCAATGCCTTCGATGAAATGACCAGTCGCCATTCCAATTCCCCTTGTTTTGTTTTGGGGAAGGCTAGCACGTTTTATTTTTTTATCAATTGGTCAATTTTCGGCCAAGCCACTGTAATGGCTGGATAAAAACATGATAATTGTAGTCATGTTATAATAACAAGACCCGGCTTAGGCGATATCCGGCGCATGAATCGACAACCCTTTGTCGACGGCAAGGAAGTCGAAAACGACAAAGCGCGCAAGAATGCGGACGAAAGTGCCTTGCCGCCGTCGATTTGCGGCCCAGATGTCGGATTTCTGTCGCCGAGATCGTCCTAGGATGGATCGAACCGCGATCGCTGCCTGAACCGGTGAGGAGACCGACCATGCCGAATTCCCAACCTTTCTTCTGGTACGAACTGATGACCACCGACCTCGATGCCGCCGAGGCCTTTTACACCGCCGTCGTCGGTTGGAGGGCCGAGCCCTTCGACAAGGCGCCGGGCATGCCCCGCTACATCGTGATGAATTCCAGCGTACGCGGCGTCGGCGGGCTGATGACGATGCCGGAAGATGCCGCCAAGATGGGCATGCCGCCGGCATGGCTGGGTTACATCTACACCAAGGATGCCGATGCCTCGACCAAGGCGCTGCAAGAAGCAGGCGGCACGGTCCACCGCGCGCCGGACGACATTCCGGGCGTCGGCCGCTTCGCCGTGGTTGCCGACCCGCAGGGCGCCACCTTCATGTTCCTGCAGCCCAACCAGCCCGAGCAGCCGCCGGTGCCGGCCACCACGCCCGGCCATATCGGCTGGCACGAACTCTACACCTCGGACTGGAAAGCGGCCTTCGACTTCTATTCGAGCCAGTTCGGCTGGGAGAGCGCCGGCGAGTTCGACATGGGCGAGATGGGCATTTACAAGACCTTCGGCGCCGGCCCTGAATCCGGCGGCGGCATGATGAACAAGCCGCCGCAGATTCTAGTCCCGGTCTGGCTGTTCTATTTCAACGTCGATGCCATCGACGCCGCTGCCAAACGCGTCACCGACAATGGCGGTAAGATCCTGATGGGTCCGATGGAAGTGCCGAGCGCGCAGTGGGTCGTCCAATGCCAGGACCCGCAAGGCGCGCATTTCGCGCTGCTGGCGCCGGTGCGGTGATCGTCGGCCCCCATCGTTCGAAAAACTGGCGCCGGCATCACTCCGGCGTCAGCACCGCCACTTTGAGGTCGGCCTTTTTGGCGCCGCTGAGCTGAACGGTGGCAGGACCGGCGGAAAGCTTGAAACGCACGCTCTTGCGAATTCCCGGGCAGGTCTTCACGCCGCTGAAAGCCGCCGACTTCACGGCATTGCCGTCCTGCACGACATCGATCCAGGCCTCATCGGACAGACTGAACTGGAGCTCGCCTTCAGGTGGTACGGTCACGCTTGCCGTCGCACCGAACGTGCCAGCCGCCGGAGCGCGTTGCGGCGGCACATCGAAGCTGATCGTGTCGACCGCTGCGAGTGAGAAATCGACCGCTTGCCCGACCGTCAGGGCAGCGCCGGACTGTGCGGCGGGCGCCGCCGGAAACAGGGCCTGCTCGCGTGTGACCGGCCATTTGAAAGCATCACAGCCGGCGTCGCCGGCCAGCGCGAAACTCGTGCCTGCAAGGAATGCGAATAGGCTGATTATGACTTTGTTCATGGCAGTGGGACTCGCGTGGTTTGGTGTATCCATACATTGATACAACCTTAGCGGCACTATTGCAACCATGGCGAGAATAAATATGGGAGGGTGAAACCATTTCCACCCACTGATTGTTGATGGAAGGCCATGGGAAGTGAGTGGTCCATTGCAGGGCGATAATGTATGGCCGGACCGGGGGTAAAATGGAGTTTTAGATGAAGCTTTTTGAAGGTCTCGCCCGCTATCAACCGCAGGCGCTGGCTGCGCTACGCATCATGACCGCGTTGCAGTTCGTCGAGCACGGCACTCAGAAACTGTTCAATTTCCCGGTGGGCGAGCACGCCGGCAGTTTGAGCGGGCTGCCGCTAGCGGCCGGAATCCTCGAATTCGCCGGCGGCATCCTGCTGGCGCTTGGGCTCTTGACGCGGCCGGTGGCGTTCCTGCTCTGCGGCGAAATGGCGATCGCCTATTTCATGGCGCACGCGCCGCGCGACTTCTTCCCCGTCAACAATGGCGGCGACTCGGCGATCTCCTTCTGCTTCATCTTCCTCTATCTGATCTTTGCCGGACCCGGCGCTTTCGCGCTGGACAATCGCAACAACGCCAGGGCTTGAGAGCAGGATACGCGCCCGGTTCAGGCGCGCATCCGTTCGAAATTGGCATCGAACAGCGGTGCGGGCTGAATGCGCGCCGCATGGCGCTTGCCGAGGATTTCGATCTCGAAGCCGTCCGGCTCGTCGGCGATCTCCTTCGGTACATAACCCATCGCCACCGATTTCTTCGAATTATGGGCATAGCCGCCCGAGGTGACCCAGCCGCGCACGACGCCGTCATACCAGATCGCCTCGTCGCCGATGACATCGGCGTCGGTGGCGTCGACGATGAAGGCGCGCAGCCTAAGCTTGCCGCCCTGCTTGCGCTCGGCGAGCGCCGCTTCCTTGCCGATGAAATCCGCCTCCTTGCCATAGGCGACGAAACGGTCGAGCCCCGCCTCGGCCGGTCCGTAGATCGGCCGGTATTCGCGCGCCCACGAGCCGTAGTTCTTTTCCAGCCTGAGCGCGTTGAGCGCGCGCGAGCCGAACAGGCCGATGTCGAATTCCTCGCCGGCAGCCATCAGCGCCTGGTATGCGGCACGCTGATATTCCGGCGCCACCCAGATCTCGTAGCCGAGGTCGCCGGTGTAGCTGACGCGGCCGACGAGACAAGGCGCCATGCCGATATCCATCCTAGCCACCGCCATGAAGGGAAACGCGGCATTGGCGACGTCGGCGCGGCTGACTTTGGCCAGCACCTCCCTCGCCTTTGGGCCGGCGATGGCGAGGCCGGCAAGCTTTTGCCCCAGCGCCTCGATGCGCACCGAGCCGTCCTTGGGCAGATGCGCTTCGAACCAGCGCATGTGGTATTGCCCGGCGACGCCGGAGCCGGCGATGAACCACTCGCCGTCACCGATATTGGCAAGCGTGAAGTCGCCGATCAGCTTGCCGTCTTCCTTCAGCATCGGCGCCAGCGTCATGCGGCCGGGCTTGGGCAGTTTGCAGGCGAGCATGCGGTCGAGCCAGGCCTTGGCCCCCTCGCCCGCGACCTTGTATTTGGCGAAGCTCGAAATCTCCGACAGGCCGACGCCGTTGCGAACGGCCGCGACCTCCTTCGCGACATGGTCGAAATCGCTCGAGCGCCGCCACGAGAACTCGTCCTTGACGCCTTCGGGCGCATACCACAGCGGCACCTCCAGCCCATAGGCGACGCCCCATTGCGCGCCCTTGGCCGATAGAACGTCATAGACCGGCGTCGTCTTGAGCGGACGTCCGGCGGGCAATTCCTCGTTCGGGAAGCGGATCGAGAAACGGCGCGAATAATTCTCGCGCACCTTGGCGTTGGTGTAGGCCATCGTGGCCCAGTCGCCGTAGCGCGCCACGTCCATCGCCCAGATGTCGGCGCCGGGATCGCCCTCGATCATCCAGTTGGAGAGCGCGAGACCAACGCCGCCGCCCTGCGAAAAGCCTGCCATGACGCCGCAGGCGACCCAGAAGCCTGGCAGGCCGCGCACCGGGCCGACCAGTGGATTGCCGTCCGGCGCGAAGGTGAAGGGGCCGTTGATGATCTGCTTGATGCCGGTCTTCTGGAAGGCCGGGAAATGGCGGAAGCCGACCTCCAGCGACGGCGCGATGCGATCGATGTCCGGTTCCAGCAGCTCATGGCCGAAGTTCCACGGAGTCTGGAATTCGGACCAGACCTTGTTGGCCTTCTCATAGGTGCCCATCAGCATGCCGCCGCGCTCCTGGCGGAGGTAGAGCTCGCCGTCGAAATCGACGGCGTGGATGATCTCGGTGCCGGTCTTCTTGTTCCAGTCGGCAACCTCCGGCATGTCCTCGGTGATCAGGTACATGTGCTCCATGGCCAGCACCGGCAGTTCCAGCCCGACCATGCGGCCGACTTCGCGCGCCCACAGCCCGCCGGCATTGACGACATGCTCGGCCACCACGTCACCTTTGTTGGTGATGACGCGCCACAGGCCGTCGGACCGGCGCACGATATCCTCGACCTTGGTGAAGCGCTCGACTTCAGCGCCGAGCTTGCGCGCGGCCTTGGCGTAGGCATGCGTTACGCCCGACGGGTCGAGGTGGCCATCCTCCTTGTTGCGCA
Source organism: Mesorhizobium captivum (assembly GCF_033977165.1). Taxonomy (NCBI): domain Bacteria; kingdom Pseudomonadati; phylum Pseudomonadota; class Alphaproteobacteria; order Hyphomicrobiales; family Phyllobacteriaceae; genus Mesorhizobium; species Mesorhizobium captivum. Next base: position 68,587 of record NZ_JAVIJB010000009.1, on the reverse strand, counting down.
CCGCGCCGACGAATTGCTTTGGGTCGAGCAGCGGCATCAGTTCAGCAGCTTCCTTCGCCGAGATCACCTCGAGATCGATGCCGAGATAGCGGCCCTTGGAGACGACACCGCGCAGCCAGTCGAGCCGCGCCTCGGTCGCCGCCAAAAGCACGCCTCCGGTGAGATGGACGCCTGTCGCCTGGCCAGAAAGCTCCTCGATCTCCTTATAGAGCGAGATCGTGTATTTCTGCAGCTTGGCGACATTGGGGTCGCCGTTGATGGTGTGCATGCCGCCCGCCGCGTGCCAGGTCGAGCCGGAGGTCAGCTCATCGCGCTCCAGAAGCACGACGTCGGTCCAGCCGTGGCGGGCGAGATGGAACAGCACCGAGCATCCGACGACACCCCCGCCGATGACCACGACCTTTGCGTGCGACTTCATGGGCTTTTTCTCGTTATTTCAGTGAGTTGGATGACAAAGTGAATCGAAAGGGCAGCGCCAAGCCACCCCCCCTCTGGCCTGCCGGCCATCTCCCCCTCAAGGGGGGAGATCAGCAGCGGCAGCGCCGCAGCAATCTTTTTAACTTTGGCGATTTGCGAAGACAGACGTGACAGCCAATCTCCCCCCTTGAGGGGGAGATGTCCGGCAGGACAGAGGGGGGTGCACGCGCGCAAACCTCTGCACATCACGGCTCGCCCTGCCCGATCGCTTCCTTGCGCCGCGCCATGTAAGCCTCCAACGCCTCGCGCACGGCAGGGTCCATGGCCGGCTGGACATATTCCTCCAGCGCCTTCTTCCAAAGCCGCGTCGCGCGTGCCGTGGTGTCGAGCGCGCCGGCTTCCTGCCATGCCTCGTAGTTCTGCCAGTTGGAAAGCATGGGTTGGTAGAAGGCCGTGGCGTAGCGCTCCAGCGTATGCGGCTCGCCGAAGAAATGGCCGCCGGTCGGCACCGCCCCCAGCGCCTCCACGGCCAATTCGCCTTCATCGACCACGATCGGCCGCAGGAATTCCATCATGTGCTGCATCATCTCGACGTCGATGATGAGCTTCTCGAACGACGCCGTCAGCCCACCCTCCTGCCAGCCGGCGGCATGGTAGACGAGGTTGCCGTGACCGAGCACGGCGCCCCACAGCGCCATCAATGTCTCATAGGCGCCTTGCGCGTCGGCGGCATTGGAGGCAGAGCCCGGCGTCGTGCGGTAGGGCAGATTGTAGCGCCGCGCCAGTTGGCCGGAGGCAATGTTGGCTTTCGTGTTTTCTGGAGTGCCGAAGGCCGGTGCGCCCGACTTCATGTCGACATTGGAGGTGAAGGCGCCATACATCACCGGCGCGCCAAGGCGCACCAGCTGCGTCAGCACCACACCGAAGAGCGCCTCGGCGTTCTGCTGCGCCAGCGCGCCGGCCAGCGTCACCGGGCTCATCGCCCCCATCAGCGTGAACGGCGTCACCGCCACCGACTGGCCGAACTCGGCCATGGTCATCAGCCCCTCGGCCATCATCTCGTCGAAGCGGCGCGGCGAGTTGACCGAAATGATGGTGGTGACGCCGGGATCCTCGGCCATCTGCTCCAGCGTCAGCCCGCGCGAAATCGCCATCATCTCGATGCCGTCCAGCGCCCTGCCCCGGCCGATCGCCGAGACATGAAAACATTTGTCGGCCAGCGTCAGATTGGCGAAATAGGTGTCGAGATGGCGCGAGTTCGCCGCCAGCTCGATCGGCGCGCAGACCTGATTGCCGAGCATGTGGATGCAGTTGAAATGCTGCGCCAGCCGCACGAGGTCCGAGTAGTCGGCGAGATTGCCGGCGCGGCGGCCGCGTTCCATGTCGTGCACATTGGGCGGCCCGGCGACCAGCGTGAAGTTGATGGTGTTGCCGCCGAGATGGATGGCGCGGGCTGGATTGCGGGAGGTCAGCGTGTAGGAAGAGCGCGTCGTCTTCAGCGCCTCCTCGACCATGCCGCGATCGACGCGCACATTCATCGATCCGTGATCGACTTTGGCGCCAGCCCGCTCGAACAGTGACAGCGCCCGCGGGCTCATCACCTCGATGCCGAAATTTTCCAGGATATGCATCGAAGCCTGATGGATGGCCTCGATCTGGTCCGGCGACAGCAACGCCATCGGCGGGTAGGGATTGACCACGCGCCGCGGCGGCAGTTGGGGAATGGCCGCAGGCCCCCGGTTGCTGGTTCGCTCGGCGCCGCGTTTTCGTCTTGGTTCGGTCATGCGCGCATCAGAGCGCCGGCATGGCGTGGCAGCTGTCAGGAATTCGTCATTTATCGACGTGATTTTAGCCACGGCGGCATTTTTTCAAATCGATGAAAAGAAATACGACGCATTTGGTCGAAATATAGATACGACCAAGATCAAGGCGCCCTGGCCGACGTTAAGGAAGCTCGAAAGACTCCTTTTATGATTTCCGCCTATTCGTTGCCCAATGCGTAGGTCGAGTTTTAGTAAAATTGTCGCTGTCTCCGTGCTGCTGGCGCTTTCGGCCTGCGCGACGGCGCCTAGCCATATCAACAATGTCTGCGCCGTCTTCGATCAGAATGACGGCTGGTTCGACAATTGGCAGTCCGCCGCCGAGCGCACCGAGCAGAAATACGGCATTCCCGTTCCGGTGCTGATGGCGACTGTGCGCAAGGAATCCGGCTTCAAGAGCAACGCCCGGCCGCCGCGCACCAAGCTGCTCGGCTTCATTCCCTGGAAGCATGTCTCCAGCGCTGCCGGCTACTCGCAGGCGCTCGACGGCACCTGGTCGCAATATCAGATGGAGACCGGCAACTGGGCGGCGCGCCGCAGCCGTTTTGCCGACGCCGTCGATTTCGTCGGCTGGTATCATTCCAAGACCGTCGACACGTTCGGCGTCGCCCGCAACGACACCTACAACCTCTATCTTGCCTATTATCTCGGCTGGACCGCCTACGGCCGCGGCAATCGCGGTGATGCCGGCGTACAGAACTACGCGCGCGCCACCGACCAGATGGCCCGCGACTACGCCGCACAGCTGCGGCAGTGCGGCAGCTGATGGCGGCGCGGAACCGAAGTCAGCCCCGCTTTCTTAATTCGGCTTCGGCTTCTTGCCGCGCGGACGCTTCGGCGGGGTACCGGCAAAGCCCGGACCAGCGACATGCGGCGCGTCATCCGGCACACCTTCATGCGCCGCGTGCTGCTTGTCGAACTTGATGACCGGTTCCATCTTCGCCAGCACGTCGTCGGCAAGCCAGCACAGGCTCATATGGCCGTCGCCGAGGTTCTTGTGCGGCGGCACCTTGGTTTCGCACAGATTGTCCGGCACCAGCTTTTTATAGCCGCAGCGCGTCTGGAAGGGACAACCGGTCGGCGGGTTCATCGCCGACGGAATGTCGCCCTCGAGCACGATATGCTTCTTGACCACACTGGTGTCGGCGATCGGGATCGCGGACAGAAGCGCCTCCGTATAGGGATGGTAGGGTGGCGAGAAGATCTGGTCCGTCGTGCCCTGCTCGACGATATAGCCGAGATACATGACGACGACGCGGTCGGCGATGTAGCGCACCACCGACAAATCGTGGCTGATGAACAGCATCGTCGTCTTGTTCTTGCGCTGGATGTCCATCAAGAGCTCGGTCACCGCCGCCTGCACCGAGACGTCGAGCGCTGAGACCGGCTCGTCGGCCACCACCACCTTGGCATCGCCGGCAAAGGCGCGCGCCACGCCGATGCGCTGCTTCTGGCCGCCAGAAAGCTGCCTCGGCTTGCGGCTCTCGAAGGCCCGCGGCAGCTTCACCAGATCGAGCAGTTCCAGCATCCGCTTGCGCCGCTCGGCGACCGTCTTGCCGACATTGAACTTCTCCAGCGTGCGGATGATCTGCGAGCCGACCGTGTGGCTGGGGTTCAGCGTGTCGAATGGATTCTGGAACACCATCTGGATCGACGACACGGTCTCGACATTGCGGCTCTCGATGCCGGTCGACTGGATCTCCTTGTTGCCCAGCGTCACCGTGCCGGAGCTTGCGGTCTCGAGCCCCAGAAGCACCTTGGCGAGCGTCGACTTCCCGCAGCCGGATTCGCCGACGATCGCGACCGTTTCCGATTCACGCGCGGTGAACGAGATCGTCTCGTTGGCCTTGACGACACGGCCTTCGCTGGAGCCGAACACCTCGCTGCCGCCGACCTTGTAGTACTTCTTGAGATCGTCGATCTTGAGCACCGGTGCGCCGGGCTCGACCTTTTCATTGACCTTCTTGGCGCCGGGCGGCAGCGCTTCCCAGTCGATCTCGTTGAAGCGCACGCAGCGCGAGAAATGACCCTCGTGCCCCTCGACCGGGATCATCGGGATTTCGGCGGCGTTGCAGACGCCCTCGACGAAATGGTGGCAGCGCGGGCCGAAATTGCAGCCTCTGGGCCGTTCATGCGGCAGCGGCAATTGCCCCGGAATGGAGATCAGCGGCCGCGAATTCTTGTCGGCGCCGGGCAGCGGGATCGAACGGAACAACCCTTGCGTATAGGGATGGCGCATGCGGTCGAAGACGTCCTCGATCTTGCCGGTCTCGACCGCCTCGCCGGAATACATCACCGTGATCTTGTCGCAAGTCTCGAGGATGAGGCCCAGATTGTGCGATACGAAGATCATCGAGGTGCCGAACTTCTCGCCCAGCCCCTTGACCAGTTCGACGATGCCGGCCTCGACGGTGACGTCGAGCGCCGTCGTCGGCTCGTCAAGCAGAAGCAGCGCCGGCTTCGACAGCAGCGCCATGGCGATGACGATGCGCTGCTGCTGGCCGCCGGAAAGCTGGTGCGGATAGGAGCGCATCATGCGCTCCGGATCGGGCAGCTTCACCGCCCGCACCATGTCGAGCGCCCTTTTGTAAGCCTCGTCCTTCGACACCTTGTCGTGGATCAGCGGCACTTCCATCAATTGCTGGCCGATCTTCATCGCCGGATTGAGGCTCGCCATCGGCTCCTGGTAGATCATGGCGATCTTGTTGCCGCGGATGGCGCGAAGCTCCTCCTCGGACAATTCGCCCATATCCTTGCCCTGGAACTTGATCTTGCCGCCGACGATCTTTCCGATGTTGGAGAGGTCGCGCATGATGCCGAGCGACACCGTCGACTTGCCGCAGCCGGATTCGCCGACGATGCCCATCGCCTCGCCGGGCATGACCGTGCAGGAAAAATCCATCACCGCCGGGATCTCGCCCTTGCGGGTGAAAAAGGAGATCGAGAGGTTCTCGATCTCGATGATCGGCCCATTGGTCGCCTTGGCTGGATCTCGAACTGCCTCGTTCATGGGTCGCTCCAATCCTTATTATAGTAGGGTCTGGGACCCCGCCATCAATCCTTCATCGACTGTTCGCGCAGCGAATCCGCCAAAAGATTCAGTCCCAGCACGAAGGACATCAGCGCGATCGTCGGTGGCAGCGCCGGATGGATGAAGGAGCGCAGCAGGCGGCTGGCATCCTTGATCGCGGTGCCCCAGTCGGGACTTTCGGGCGCCAGCCCCAGGCCGAAATAGCCGAGCGTGCCGAGCAGGATCGTCGTGTAGCCGATGCGCAGGCAGGCATCGACGATCAGCGGTCCGCGCGCATTGGGCAGGATCTCCCACAGCATGATGTACCAGGGCGATTCACCGCGCGTCTGCGCGGCCGCCACATAGTCGCGCGTCTTGATGTCCATGGTGAGACCGCGCACGATGCGGAACACGCCCGGGCTGGAAGCGAACACCACAGCCACGAAGATGTTGAGCTGGTTGGGATCGATGTGCACGATGTGCAGCGGGTCCCTATCGAACACTAGGCCGATATAGATCCAGCCGCCGACCACGAGCGTCACGCCAAGCAGGATGTAGAGGCGGTCTGGCCGGTTCTTGAAGCGGGTCCAGAACAGCACGCTGAAGAAGATGATCGGGAACAGGAAGAACAGCCCGGCCATCGCATAAGGGATCGGCGTATCCATGATGCCTGGCGTCACCAGGAGGTAGAACAAGAGGATCACGGGGAAGGCCAGCACCAGATTGGCGAGGAACGAAAGCAAAGTGTCGATCTTGCCGCCGTAATAGCCGGCCGGCAGGCCGAGCGTGATGCCGACCATCAGCGCAAAGCCGGTCGCGGCCGGCGCGATGATCAGCACGATCTGGCTGCCGTAGACCATGCGCGAGAACACGTCGCGCGCCAGCTTGTCGCCGCCGAAATAATAGACGAGCTTCGAGGTCGGCTCGATCGCGCCGGGTAGCGAGTCCTTCATGATCGATACCTGCGCCAGCGGATCGAAAGGCGAGATGGTCGAGGCGAAGATTGCAGTGAACAGCCAGAACAGGCAGATGCCGACACCGGCAATGCCGACGCCGCTGTCGAAAAGCTGTCCGTAGAGGCCGAGCCTCTTCTTGTAGGCGAAGCTCACGCCCATCACCAGGACGAGCGCGGCCCATACCGGCCAGAAACGCCAGAGCACGCCGACCACGACATTGAAGGCGCCGATATATTCGATCTGCATCCGCCCTGCCTCTTATTGAACCCTGATACGCGGATTGAGAAACGCGTAGCCGACATCGGAGATGAGCTGCGTGATCAGCACGATGAACACCGAGACCAGCGAGCAGCCAAGCAGAAGGTCGATATCGTTGTTGCCCGCGGCTTCGACCAGCGTATAGCCGAAGCCCTGGTAGCGGAACATCACCTCGACGATGACGACGCCGGTGAGCAGCCACGGGAACTGCAGCATGATGACGGTGAACGGCGCAATCAGCGCATTGCGAAGCGCGTGCTTGATCACCACGCCGCCGAAGGAGAGGCCCTTGAGGCGGGCGGTGCGGATATATTGCTGCGTCATCACCTCGACCATCGAGGCGCGCGTCATGCGCGCAATGTAGCCGGTGCCGTAAATCGCCAGCGTCATCACCGGAAGCGTGAAATTGTAGAAGGTAAGGCCCTGGCTTGCCGAGGCCGCCGAGCCGTTCAGCCAGCCGAGCCATGAGGCGAAGATGACGGTGAAGATGACGCCCGACACATATTCTGGCGTCGCCGTCGAGGCGATAGAGGCGACCGAGAGCGTGCGGTCGGTGCGCGAACCTTCGCGCATGCCGGCAAGGATGCCGACAAGCAGCGAGATCGGCACCATGACCGCCAGCACCCAGAACATCAGCAGCCCCGTGGCGCCGAGCGCCGGAAACAGCTTGGCCGCGACCGTCGTCTTGAACTTGGTCGAGCAGCCGAAATCGCCCTGCAGCACGCCGGAGAATTTCGGCACGACCGGGTCGTTGCAGAAGGAGAAGCGCTGCGCCGGCTTGCCCGTCGCCGGATCGGTCGCCGGCTGCTTGGGCAGCAGGCCCAGCCACTGACCATAGCGGGCGAAGAAATTCTGCCGGTAGCCATGGTTGACCAGCCAGTCCTCGAGCTGCTCGGCCGATGTGTGCATTTCGGTCTGGCTGATCGCCAGCTTCTTCAGGTTCGGATTGAGATTGATCAGGAAGAAAACGACCAATGTCAGGCACAGCATCGTCAATGCCATCGTGCCAAGGCGTCTGAGGATGAAAGATAGCATGGCGGCCCCTGCCGGTCTGGTTGGGGTTGGAGCCTGTTTGGAAATCAACCCGGCCGTTAGCGGCCAGGCTGATCGTCAACGGACCCTCGGATGCGATCAACCCTGTTCTGTTACATGCCGTTACCGGAAGACCCGCGCGCTCTTAGGGCGGGGGCTTCCGGTGCAGCATTGTGTGGGTAGTTTGGGGAAGGGGCAAGGGCCCCTTCCCGATCGGGTCCGATCATGCCTGGTCGAGCCAGACCTTGCCGTAATCGCGTTCGAAGGTCGGATGCATCTTGTAGTTCTGCACCGCCTTGACAGAGTGGCTGTAGAGCTTGCGCCAGTAAGGCTGGATGATGACGCCGGAATCCTGCAGGATCTGCTCGATGTCCTTCATCATGTCCTTGCGCTTAGCGGCGTCGGCGACAGCGAGTGCGGCATTGAGCTTGGCATCCCAATCGGGATTCGACCAGGCCGTCTCGTTCCAGGCTTCACCGGAGCGATAGCCGATCGCCAGCACCTGGACACCGAGCGGCCGCATGTTCCAGTTGGTCATGGACAGCGGATACTTGGTCCAGTCGTTCCAGAAGGTCGAGCCCGGCAGCACCGTGCGCTTCACCTTGATGCCGGCGTCGCGCATCTGCGCTGCGATCGCGTCGCCGGTGTTCTTGTGCCAGTCCTCGTCGACTGTGATCAGCTCATGCTCGAAGTCGGCTTGGCCGGCTTCCGCCAGCAGCGCCTTTGCTTTGGCCGGATCGCGAGCGACCTTCGCCAGTTCGTAGTATTCCGGGTGAATCTGGCAGACATGGTGATTCTCGGCGACCGTGCCGGCATTGCCGTAGCCGAGCTGCAGGACGACACTGTTGTCGACCGCAAGTTGCAGGGCGTTGCGGACCTTCTGGTTGTCGTACGGTTTGTTATTGACGTTGGTGCGACAGACGATGGTCGAGGCAGTGACGATCTCCGACTTCACCAGGTCCATGCCGTCGAGGATCGATACGTAGTCGGCCGAGGTCTCGAAATTGGTGTGGACTTCGCCCGCCTCGAAGGCGCTGACCATGGCGCCCGGATCGGTGCCGTAGTCGATGAATTCGATGCCATCGAGGAAGACTTCGCCATCCCACCACTTGTTGTCGGCGCGGCGCTTGTAGACCACCTTCTGGCCGACATCGTAGGAGACGAGCTCGAACGGACCGGTGCCGATCGGGCAGGCTTTGAAGTCGCCGCCCTTCTCGTCGAAGCTCTTGTGGACGATCAGGCCCGGATAGTCGCACATATTCGGGATCAGTGCGATGTCCGGCTTACCAAGCTTCAGCTTGACGGTCATGTCGTCGACCTTGGTGACAGCGCTCTCGTCGAGCTTGTCGTCCTTGACCAGCGTGCCGAGGCGGCCAGGCATCGAATTGCCTTCGGCCTTCTTGTCGGCCCAACGCTTGAGGTTGAAGATGACGTCGTCCGCCGTGAAGGCATCGCCGTTCGACCAGGTCACGCCCTTGCGCACATGCAGAGTGTACTCGGTGGCGTCGTCGTTTACGTCCCAGCTTTCCAGCAGATAGGGGCGGAAGGTATATTCGGTGGTGTATTTGACCAGCGGCTCGAGCGCCTGGCGCTCGGCATTGGCGATCTCCGACCAGTCGGCCTTGCGCGGATCCTTCGGATCCTTGACCCACTGAGCAACCTTCAGCGTGCCGCCTTTCTTGCCCTGAACGTCCTCGGCTCTCGCCGGGGTCGGATCAGCGAGACCGAGCAGACCGTAGGCCATCGCCGTGGATGCTCCGAAGACGCTGGCTAGAGCCAGGAATTCGCGGCGATCGACCTTTCCTGCCTTGGCTTCTTCGGCCAGGGCCAGGATATGGTCCGGAACGAGGTCGCTATTACTTTTATAGATTGCCATGACTAACTCCCATTGTTGGCTTTCTGCCTTTTAACATTCCGCATCCGGACCGTGATGTCAAAAGACGGTTTGGAATGGGAACATGGTGGGGAATGTGCAACTTTGGAATGAGGCCGGTTGGCGTGATAGCGACAGTCTTGACGCAAATTTGTTAGTGCACCGCACATTTCTGAAAAAATCGAACGGGGCAATTAAATCGAGACATTCTAGGTGGATAAGGGCCCCGCGCGCGCGGCGAAAATCCTCTTGGCCCCGCCGGGGGCGAGCACCGCGCCGTCAATATTCGCTTTCGTAAAAGACGCCGCCCTTGGCTTCGCCTGCGTCGTTGGCCTCGCCGCGCAGCTTCACGCCGCGCCCGACATCGAGGTCGATTGTCGCCTTGCCGGAGCCCGGTTTGTCGCCCTTCTGGATTGTCACATAGGTGCGGTCGTTGAGGTACTTGCCGGCCGAAACGGCGGTGCCGCCCTTTTCGTCGGTCGTCACGTCGAGATCGTCGACGCCGATGGCGCTGCGCAGATTGTCGAGCAGCGAGGTCGAGCCGCCGACCCCCGCCAATTGCGCGGCCGCATCGGCGAGCTGGGCGATTTGCAATGGCGACAGATTCGACATCGAACGGCCGAAGATCAGTTGCGCCAGCACCTCGTCCTCGGGCAACGCCGGCACGGAAGAGAAGATGAACTTCGGATTGGTCGCCTCGCCGGAAATGACAATCGTGACGGTGGCGCTGCTGGTCGTCGTGGTCGCCGTCATGTTGAGGTAAGGTACCAGCGAGCCCTGGAACCCGACCGTGCCCTCGGTGAAGGTCAGCCGCTTGGCAAGGATCGTCAGCCGCCCCCGCTGCAGGGTGAAGGTGCCGACCGCCTGCGGCGACGACGCCGGTCCGGTCAGCTTGAGCGAGCCGCCCAGTTCGGCATCAAGGCCCCTGCCCTGGATGAAGATCTGGTTCGGCGCGTTGACCGTCACGTCGAGGACGAGACCGCCGCCGCCGCCGCCGTTGCTACTGCCGCTGGATGTCGGCGGGTTCAGCGCCCTGTCCTGCGCCCGCACCGCGCGCGGCGCATTCTTATGCTTGACGTCGAGCGCCGAGAGCGAGCCCGGCAGCTTTTCCGGCACGGTGATGACCGTCTTCGCCAGATTGATGGTGCCCGCGATAACGGGCGCCGAGACGAGCGGTCCTTTGATGGTCAGATCGCCGCCGAGATTGGCGGTCACCACCCTGCCGTCGGTGTAGCGGCCGTCGGTGAGTCTGATCGACAGGTCGGCCGGAAAGCCTTGCGCCGGCGTGATGCCGACCGTGCCGCTGGCCGAAAGGCTGCCGCGCGTCGACAATGTGCCGGTCAGGCGGTTGATCCTGGCAACGCCGCTGCCGATAGACACGTCGGCCGCGATGTCGTTGACCGCAAGCCCGGAACGCGCGTCGATAAGGCGTGCGCCGGATGTGGTGACTTTGCCGCTGATCACCGGCGACGATGCGGGACCGCGCACCTGCACGTCGACATTGGCGGTGCCGTTAAGCGCCAGGCCTTGAGCAGCAAGCTTTGCGGCAAGGAAGGAAAACGGCACCTTGCCGTTGAAGTCGAGTGCCAATGTCGGCCCGCCTGCTGTCGTCACCGTGCCGCCGCCCTTCAGGCCAAGCCCGGCGCCATCGCTGATATTGGCGTCGAAAACGAGCTTGTTGCCGGTAAATGTGCCCGACGACGACACGTTCATGCCGCCGAGCCCGGCGCCGCGCGTCTGCGAGGTCTGCACGGCGGAAGCATCGACCTTAAAGGTGACGGCCGGAGTGGCCGGCGCGCCGGACACCTTGACAGTGCCCGAGATCGAGCCGGCCGCGTCGAGACCCGGCGAAAAACTGTTGGCGAGCGAGACCGGCACCCTGGCCAGGTTGGCGTTGATGTCGAGCGTCTGTGCGACCTTGCCCGTCACCGTGGCGGTGCCGCCGCCGAGATTGAGCACCAGCCGGTCGAGCGTGGTCGCGCCGTTGGCGATGGTCACGGTCGAGTGCTGCGCGATCGCGGCCTTGATCCCCTGGACCGTCGCCTGGCCCGAAGCCAGCTCGACGGTCGTCGTGCCGTTCGCCACTTTCACCCGGCCGGCCGCCCTGGCCGGAATGTTCTTGACGGTGGCGCCGCCGGAAAAGCCGGTCCAGTCGCCGTCACGCTTCAGGTCGACATCGATGCCGGTGACGGCGGTGCCGCCCGAGATCACGCTGTCGGCGCGCACCTTGCCGGAGATGACAGGGGCTGCAAGGTAGTTGGCGATCTGTGCATCGATGGCGACGTTTTTGGCCGATAGATCTCCGCGCCTGATCGCCGCCGTGCTTGCCTTGACGACGACGTTTGGCCCATCGGCCGCTTTCGAGAAAGCGATCGTGCCGCGCACATCGCCCTCCGCCTTTTCCAGCGCAAGCGCCGCCAGCGGTCCGATATCGGGCAGGTCGAGCGACACGGTTCCCTCCGGCACGAAGGCCCCGTCGAGAGCAAGATCGCCGGAAATCTTGTTCGACCCCAACGATAGCAAAAGCCCGTTGATCGCGCTCTTGCCGTTGGTCGTGGCCAGCACGGCGCTGCCCTGCAGCGGCTGCCCGGCGACATTGCCGGTCAATTGCACATTGGCAGCCGGATTGGCGGCATCCGCCTTGCCGGTCGCGGTGAGTTTAAGTCCCGTGATTTCGCGCGCCGCCACCGAAAGCCGGTCGCTGTTCACCGTCAGCGACAGGTCGGGCCCCATGACCGGACCTTGCGCATTCAGGGCGAAAGCGATGGCGCCCCTGGCATCTTTCGACAGCAGCGAAACGTCGCTCAACGCACCCTTGATGTCGGCGGCAAGCTTGCTGTCGGCAAGGCTCGCCTGCCCGTCGGCGCTCAGCGCGCCCGAGTTGAGCTTCAAGCCGTCGACATGGACGTTGCCATTGGCGTCACGCTTCAGCGCGGCGCTCAACTGCGCGCTCTCGCCCAGCATGCCGCGCACCGCCGCCGGCAAGGCGGAAGAAGCAACATTGGCTTTCATATTGAGGTCGATGGCGCCGTCGCGCAGCGATATCAGGCCGGCGATCTGGCTGTTGAGCGCATCGCTCATCAGCGCGCCCCTGTCGACGGCAACGGCATCGGTCGTCAGACGGCCGTTGACCTCGGCCGTGACCTTGCCGGCAACCAGCGGCGCGATCATCGGATTGTCGAGACCGACCCTATTCACCGACACCGTGCCGGAAACCGGACCTGCCCGCCCCTTGAGATCGAACGCATCCGAATGCAGCGCCAACGCAAGGCCGTCCACATTCACCTGGCTGGCGGCAACGGAAGGCAGGATCGCGGAAACATCCAGTCGGGCTTGCGTGCTTTCGCCCGCCATCTTTGCCGACAAGGACTGGACCGCGATCTTGACCGGACTCTCGGCGCTGCCGATTGTCAGCGGCAGGCTGGGTCCGGATGATGTGAGATCGAGGGAAAAATCGCTGACGCCGTTCGGATTTAATGTGCCGGCGGCGTTGCCGGAAATCTTGTCGCCCGAAAGCGTTGCGTGGTCCAGAGCTACGCCGCCCGCCAGGCTATATCTGCCGGCTGCGTCTAGATCGAGCGGCCCAACCCCTGCCTGCCGGGTCTGGCTGGTCTCGGCGCCCGCGAGTTGAGCGCTGAACTGGACCTCAGGGTTGGTCGACGCACCCGTGACATGCGCCGTGCCGTTCAATGTTCCGGCCGCATCGAGGCCGGGCACGAAGTCGTTGGCAAGTGCCGCCGGCAGACTGGCAAGGTTGGCGGTCAGGTCGAGTGTCTGGCCGGCGCTGCCGGAAACCGTCGCCGAGCCGCCGCCGAGATTGAGCGCGAGCTTTTCGATGCTGGTGACGCCATTGGCGATCGCAAGGCTCGACGGCTCGGCGATCGCCGCCTTGATGCCGCGCACGGTCGCCTCGCCCGATGCGATCTCGACACTGGTCCTGCCGTCGGCGATCTTCACGCGCCCGGTTGCCGTGGCCGGAATACCGGACACCGTCGCGCCGCCGGCAAAATTGGTCCAGTCGCCGTCGCGCTTCAAATCGATGCCGATGCCGCTGACCACCGTGCTGCCGGAGGTCACGCTGTCGGCCTTGATCGTGCCCGAGATTGCCGGGCCCTTGAGGTAGTTGGCGATCAGCGCGTTGACGGTGATCGTCTTCGCCGCCAGCTCGCCGCGCGCAATCGAGGTGCTGGCGGCATTGATGGTGACGGTCGGGGCCGCGCCGTCCTTGGCGAAGGCTATGGTGCCGTTGATGTCGCCGGTCGCACTCTGGTTACCGAGTGCCGCAAGCGGCCCGATGTCCGGCACTGCCAGCGTCAGCGTGCCGAGCGGCAGGAGCTGATCGTCGAGCGCGAGATCGCCCGAGACCTTGTTGTCGCCGAGCGCAAGGCTGAGCCCCCTGATCGAGCGCTTGCCGGCGGCGGTCACCAGCGACGCCCGGATATCGAGCGGCTGCTCTTCGGCGCTGCCCGTCAGCGAGACGTCGGCCGAAGGATTGGCGATGTCGGCCTTGCCCTTCGCCGAGAGCTTGATGTCCTTCACCGTGCGGCCGGCCGCCGTCAGGCTGGCGCTGTCGGCCGAGACCGAGAAGTCCGGCGCCCAGCGCGGACCGCTCGCGCTCAGCGCGAAGTTGATCCCGCCGGCGAGCGGTGTGCCGGCCAGAGAAGACAGCGCCGAGACGTCGCCCAGCGTTCCCTTGACGTTGGCCTGGATGTCCGAGCCTTGCGCGCTGGCCGTGCCGCTGGCGCTCAGCGAGCCGGAGGTGAGTTCCAGCTCGTTGGCCGCGAACGCGCCTTCCGGGTCGCGGGTCGCGGTGGCCGAGAATTTCACCCGTTCGCCGAGCAGCGAGCTGATCTGCGGCGGCAGCGCTTTCGATACGGCGTCGGCGTTCATCTTCAGCGTCATCGACAGATCGGCGAGCGAGACGCCGGCCGTCAGCGCGGCATTGAGCGCATCGCTGCGCAGCGTGCCCTTGTCGATGGCCACGTTATCGCGGCTGATCGTGCCGGAAAGATCGGCCGCGAGCTTGCCCGTGACGAGTGGCGCCAGCGTCGCCACATCGGTCTTCAGGCCGGCGGCGGCGAGCTTGACGCTGACCGGGCCGCTGCGGTTTTCGACATCGAAGCCGTCGGAATGGATCTCTCCCGTCACAGTGTTGAGCTGCGTGCCGCCGACGGCGACCGAGGCCAGCGAGGTACCGATATCGACCATCGGCGCCTTGCCATCGCCAAAGGCGCGCGCCGTCGCCTTCTCGATCGCGACCAGGATCGGCACCGCGCTGGTGCCGACATCGATCGTGACGGGCTTTTCCTTGGCGGAGAGCTCGACGGCAAGGTCGCTGGCGCCTTTCGGGTCGACATTGCCGGTGGCCGTTCCATGCACGGCGTCGCTTTCTATGGTGGCGCGCTCGATATCGACCCCGCCAGTCGTGGTCGCCGTCCCGGCGACGTCGAAGCTCGTCTTGCCGGCAAAGAGCGATTTGAACTTTTCCGGCAGGAAGCGCTCGAATTCGCCGTCGCCTTTGGCCTCGATATAGTGGCCCTTGTCGCTGAGCTGGTGGCGCCCGGTGAGCTGGGTGACGATCTGGCGGTCGACCACGAAGGTGCCGATGCCGCTCCAATTGGCGAGCGGCCCAGTGCCAGTGACGACGATGTCTATCGGCGGCGCATCCGGCAGCTTGAGCAAATTGGCGATGATGCCGCCCGCCGGCTCCGATGCCTTGAGATCGAGGTCGAGCTTGTTGTCGGCCGGCGCAAAATGGACCTTGGCGTCGACATTGCCCTCTCTGCCGTCGTGACGGGCGACGTTGAGCACCGTCTCGATCGCCAGCGGCGATGGATCGGCCTTGAGCGAACCCTTGGCGGCAAGCTCGGCAATGCCGCTGCCGGCAAGCTGCTGCCCGAGCGCAATCTCCGGCAACTCGATCTGCTTGACGTCGATCGAGACCGGCAGGCTGGTCGATCCGCCTTGCGATGGCTGTTGGCTGGCTTGCGGCAATCGCGCCAGTTCGATGCGCTCGGCGGCGATGCGGTCGGCGTTGAAATTGCGCGACAAGAGCGCCGTCGGCGACCAGTCGAGCGCCACCTTGCGCGCCACCAGCCAAGGCCCGGCGCGGTCCTGCAGCACGACATGATCCAGCCGCAAGGCGCCGGACCAGATGCCTTCGATGCCGCTGACGGTGATCTTGCGGTCCTCGGTCGAAGCCATCTTCGAGATCAGACCAGCGAGATTTTGCCGGCCGCCCTCCGTGCCGGTCAGCACCACGATCGCGCCGATCGCCACCACCAGCAGCAGGAGCAGCGCGTAAAGGCAGATGCGAAGGATGCGCCGGAATATCTTCATCGTCAGAACGCCTGGCCGATGCCGGCATAGATGCCGAAATGCGGATCGCTCGGATCGCGGTTGAGCGGCACGGCGGCATCGATGCGCAGCGGCCCGAAAGGCGTAAGATAGCGCAAACCGACGCCGGCGCCGACCTTGACGTCCGAGAAATCGGGGAAGGATTTCGTCGACACCGTGCCGGCATCGACGAAAGGCACGACGCCGATCGTGTCGGTGATGGCGATGCGCATCTCGACCGAGGTCTCGAAGAAGGACAGGCCGCCGATCGGCTGGCCGTCGATGTCCTTCGGGCCGATGCCCTGATAGGCATAGCCGCGCACCGAGCCGCCGCCGCCCGAATAGAAGCGTCGGTCGGCCGGAACGTTCTGGAGGCCGGTGCCGACGATCGAGCCGAGCACGGCGCGCTCGGCGAGCACGAATTTGCTTGCCGTGTCGAGCGACTGATAGGCGGAGCCTTCTCCCTTCAGCTTGAGGAAGGTCGCGCCGTTCAGGATGTCGTAGCTCGGCTCGGCATAGGCGAGCGCCCGGAAACCCCTGGTCGGGTTGAGCTTGTTGTCGCGGCTGTCATAGACATATTGCAGCGGAACGCTGGCGATCAGATAGGTGTGCTTGCCGAACGTGTCGGTGATCCTCGAATAGTCGAGGGCGAATTCGGCCGAAACCCTCTGCTGCTTGTCGAGATCGTAGGAGACGCCGATATTGCCCTTGACCGAAAAATGGTCGTAGGCGTCCGGGTGTTCGAACACCGTCTTGATGCCGGTGAAGAACTTCGATGTCGGCCCGAGCACGCCCGGCTTCTCGAACATGATGCCGGCATTGTAGTTGAGCGCGGAAATGCTGTTGCTGCCGATGCCGCTGATGGAACCGTCGATGCGCAGCTTCTCCGCCTGGCCGAACAGGTTGCGGTGACCCCAATAGCCTTCGAGCCCCAGCCCTTCCGTATTCGAAAACGTGCCGCCGATGCCGAAAAAGCGCGGCTTGCGCTCACTCACCTGGACGTCGATCGGAATGTTGCCCTGGGCGTCGAGGCTGTCGCCTTCCTTGATGGTCACGCTGTTGAAGACTTCGAGCCCGAGCAGCCGATCGCGGGCATCGTCAATCTCTTGTGGCGAATATTGCTGGCCGCGCTTCAGCCCGGTCATGTATTCGGTGAAGTCGCGATCGACCTTCTCGGTGCCCTCCACGGTGGTGCCGCCATAGCCGGCGACCGGGCCGGCCGCCACCGTCAGCGTAACGTCGAGCGTCGAGGTGGCGTGGTCGGCGACGATCTCGCGGTCCGTCACCTTGGCGAGCGGCCTGCCCTCTTCCTTCAGCGCGCGTACGATCGCCGCTTCGGCCTTGAGAACGGCGCCGGACCCGGCATCGCCGCCGGCGATCAGGCCGAAATCGGCGCTCGCCAGCCCGGCCGCGTCGCCTTTCAGCCTGATGTCGCCCAGTGTGAATTTCGGCCCGGCGGCAACGCTGACGACCACCGGAATGGGCTGCGGCCCCTTGAATTCGGCGTCCGGCGGCAGTTCGTCGATAGACTTGCCCTGGATGGTGATGGTGACCACGCCTTCGTAGCGGGCGTCGGCGTAAAGGGCGGCAACGAGCTGTTCGCGGTCGCTGCGCGCCTTGGCCATCAGGCCGAGCGACCCCGACACCGGATGCTCCTCGTCGCTCTTGAGCGCCGAGGCATTCTCCAGCCTCTCGACCAGATCCTTGTCGGCGTCCGGCGCGTCGATGGTTACGGAATAGCGCAGCGGATCGACGATGTCGGCATCCTCGTCCTTGGACGAACCCCAAAGCTTGATGCCGAAAATCTCGAAGGCAGCCGCCGGGCGCGCTTCGCCGGCAAGCATGGTAGAGCAGACAAGCGCGAAAAGCAGGGCGCGCGGAAGCCCGCGCCCTGGCGCGATCCCTCCTGACATCTGCGTTTCATACGCCGGCATTAACACAACCTAGTCGACAAAACTAAAATTGGAATGAAGTTCTGAAACGCTCGTAAAGGGGCCACAATCCAATTGTCTGAAATAGACCGGGCTTGGAATTCACACCTTTTGCACCTTCGCAAGAATGTGTGATCCATCTCATAGAGGTTCTGTCGAAATACCGGCCTTTGGCCGGCAAGGAAACCGTTGGCGGGTTGAAAAACCTGCCGCGTTCCGGCGTTGACAAGCCCGCTCGATGCTTGATCATGCCCGGACGCTGGCAATGTCTGGAGGGTGATATGGCAATGCGCGCGGCTCGTGGTCTCTCTTTCCTTCTCCTTATCTTTTTCGCCCCTGTCTTCCTCGCCCTGAGCGGCGCGGCACTTGCGGCCGAAGCCCGGCGAATCGTGACGACGGACAATTCCGACTATTTCGGTTTCGACCTCAGGTCGGATCAGAATGTCAGCCTCGACCAGTGCAAGACCACATGCCTCGGCGACCCCGCCTGCCGCGCCTTCACCTACAACACCAAGGCCAAATGGTGCTTTCTCAAATCCGACTATAACCAGCTGAAACCCTTCAGCGGCGCCATAGCCGGCAAAGTCGCCAATGTCGATGGCGACCCCGATATCGGCGCTCCTCCGGCGCTTGCGTTTTTCCCCAACTGGATGGCCGACCAAGCCCAACAGTTCCGCAACAAGCTGACCGACCCGGCCTATGACAAGCCGACCGAAGGGCTGGCCGCGCTTCAGGCCGCTGCCGAGCAGGCCGCGCTCACCGGCGATCATCGCCTCGCCATGCAGAAATACCAGGCGGCGCTGTCCGTCCTGCCGGACGACGGCGCGCTCTGGCTGGCGCTGGCGCGCGAAACGCTTGGCGTGCAGCCGGCTTCCAACACCACCGAACCCTCGACCTTGCCGGCAAACGTCACCTCGGCCGCCTTCAACGCCTACAAGCTGGTGCGCACCGCAAAGACCCGCGCCGAGGCGCTGGCGCTGCTTGCCGCCGGCCTCGACAAGCGCGACCTCTTCCGGCCGGCCATTCAGGCCTATGAGGCGAGCCTTGCGCTGGTAAGCTCGCCCGCTGTCCAGGCCGACTATGCCGACCTCAAGGCGCGCAAGGGTTTCCGCGTTATCGAGCACACTGTCGATGCCGATTCCTCTTCGCCGCGCATCTGCGCCCAGTTCTCCGAAGAATTGGTCAAGACCGGTGTCGACTATTCGCAGTTCGTCACCGTCGACAACGCCGCCCCCAAGGCCGTCGAGGCCAAGGACAAGCAGATCTGCGTCGAGGGGCTGGAACATGGCCAGCATTATGACGTGACGTTCCGCGCCGGCCTGCCGGCGGCAATAGGCGAGACGATCGCCGCCCCGGTCGTGCTGTCGATCTATGTCCAGGACCGCGCCCCGTCCGCCCGCTTCACCGGCGACAGCTTCGTGTTGCCGGCCGGCGCCCGCCGCGGCATTCCGGTCGTCACCGTCAACATGAACGCCGCCAAGATGAAGCTCTACCGCATCGGCGACCGTTCGCTGGCACAGCTTCTGTCCGGCTATCAGTTCCTGCACCAGCTCGACGGCTATGACATTTCCACCATTTCCGACCAGATGGGCGAGCCCGTCTGGGAAGGCACGCTCGACATCGCCAACGACCTCAACAAGGAGGTTACCACCTCCTTCCCGGTGGACGAGGCGATCCCGCAGCGCAAGGCTGGCGTCTATGTGCTCACCGCGCAGCCGGTCGATGACAAGAGCGATGACTATAATTCCCGCGCCACCCAGTGGTTCGTCGTCTCCGACATCGGCTTGTCCACCTATACCGGCCAGGATGGGCTCAATGTCTTTGCCCGCTCGCTCGGCTCCGCCAAGCCGATCGCCGGCGCTGAACTGACGCTGCTTGCCAAGAACAATGAAATTCTTGGCACGGCGACATCCGACGCCGAAGGCCACGCCGTCTTCAACCCGGGCCTGACGCGCGGCGAAGGTGGCATGGTGCCGGCCGTGCTGATGGCCAAGCGGGGCGACAACGACTTCGTCTTTCTCGACATGGGCCGCGCCGGCTTCGATCTGTCGGACCGCGGCGTTGCCGGGCGCGCCGCGCCCGGTGCGCTCGACGTCTATGCCTGGACCGAGCGCGGTATCTACCGCGCCGGCGAGGACGTGCATGTCGCAGCCCTTGCCCGCGACGGCGCAGCCAAGGCGGTCGAGAACCTGCCGCTGACCTTCATCTTCACCCGTCCAGACGGCGTCGAGGGCCGCCGCGTCGTCAGCGA
Source organism: Mesorhizobium captivum (assembly GCF_033977165.1). NCBI lineage: Bacteria > Pseudomonadati > Pseudomonadota > Alphaproteobacteria > Hyphomicrobiales > Phyllobacteriaceae > Mesorhizobium > Mesorhizobium captivum. The sequence continues at coordinate 48,703 of NZ_JAVIJB010000009.1, read as the reverse complement.
CGGCGCGTCCGCCGGCGGTCATGCCGTCGATCTGCCGCTCGAGCCCAACGCCATGCGCGGCACCTGGACGGTGTCGATCTACACCGATCCCAAGCAGGCGCCGGTGGCGAGCCAGATGTTCCTCGTCGAAGACTTCGTGCCGGATCGCATCGAGTTCGACCTGACGGCCGATAAGAAGGAGATCGCCCAGGGCGAGACCGCCAATGTCAGCGTCGACGGCCGCTTCCTCTATGGCGCGCCGGCCGCCGGCCTCGCGCTCGAAGGCGAGATGACGCTGTCGACGACGAGCAGCTGGGACCGGTTCAAGGACTTCACCTTCGGCCTCGCCGACGAGCAGTCGGCCGAGCCTTCGGTGACGCCTTTGGCCAACCTTCCCGTCGTCGGCGATGACGGCAAGGCGACCTTCCCGGTCTCGATCGACCAGTTGCCTTCGACCACCAAGCTGGTCAACGCCAAGGTCACCGTCCGCATGCGGGAGGCCGGCGGCCGCGCCGTCGAGCGCTCGCTCGACATCGCCGTCCATCCCGAGAAGGAGATGATCGGCATCCGTCCGGATTTCGAAGGCGATGAAGTGCCGCAAGGCGGAACGGCGAAGTTCAGCATCATCGCCGTCGATCCGAACGGCAAGCGCGAGGAGCTGAAGGGCGCGCAGTGGTCGCTGGTCAAGGTCGAGCGCAACTACCAGTGGTATCGCTCGAACAATTCCTGGAATTATGAAGCGGTGAACCTCACCAAAGCCGTCGCTAACGGTCAGATCGACCTGAAGGCCGACGGCGAGGCAACCGTGTCGCTTCCCGTGGGCTGGGGCCGCTATCGGCTCGAAGTCGAGACGGCTGACGCGGAAGGTCCAGCGACCAGCTACGAGTTCGATGCCGGGTGGTACGTCGCCTCGACCACCACCGAAACCCCGGACGGGCTGGAAATCGCCCTCGATAAGGATTCCTACGCCGCCGGCGAGGTCGCCAAGCTGAAAGTCTCGCCGCATTTTGCCGGCGAACTGCTCGTCACAATCGGCGCCGAGAAGCTGCTGAAGACCGTTACCGCTTCGGTGCCGGCCGGCGGCAGCACTGTCGACATCCCGGTCGGCGACGATTGGGGCGCCGGCGCCTATGTCACGGCGACTTTGTTCCGGCCGGGCGATGCTGAGCAATCGCGCATGCCCGCCCGCGCCATCGGCGTCAAATGGCTGACCGTCGATCCAGGCTCGAAGAAGCTCGCAGTCGCGCTGACGCCGCCTGAAAAGACCGCACCGCGTCAGCAGCTGTCGATCCCGGTCGCCGTCAACGGCGCACAACCCGGCAGCAATGCCTATGTGATGGTCGCGGCGGTGGATCTCGGCATCCTCAACCTCACCAACTACAAGGCGCCCGATCCGGAGGACTGGTTCTTCGGCCAGCGCATGCTGGGGCTGGAGATCCGCGACCTCTACGGCCGCCTGATCGACGGCTCACTCGGCACCACCGGCAAATTGCGGACCGGCGGCGACGGCGCCAACATGCAGTCGCAAGGCAGTCCGCCGACCGAAAAGCTGGTCGCCTTCTTCTCCGGCCCGGTCGAGCTCGACGCCAACGGCAAGGCGCGGGTCGACTTCGACATCCCGCAGTTCAACGGCACCGTGCGCGTCATGGCCGTCGCCTGGACCAAGGAAGCCGTCGGCCATGCTCAGACCGACGTGATCGTGCGCGATCCGGTGGTGATCACCGCCGGCCTGCCGCGTTTCCTGGCGCCCGGCGATGCCGCCACCATGCGCCTCGACATCGCCGACACCGACGGACCTGCCGGCGATTACAAGCTCTCGGTCACCACCACTGGCGATCTTTCAACCGGCGACAAGCCCCTGCCCGAGAAGCTGACGCTGACCCAGGGCAAGCGGCAGTCGCTCTCCTTCCCGCTGGTCGCGCGGACGGCGGGCGATGCGTCGATCACTGTCAAGCTCGCGCATGACAGCGGCGCCGAGGTCGAGCAGACGCTCTATCTGCCGGTTCGCCCGGCGCAGCTTCCGGTCACCAACCGCATGGTGGTCGACCTGAAGCCCAGTGGCGGTTCGCTGCGCGTCGACAAGGAGCTTCTCGCCGCAAGCGTGCTCGATGGCGCTTCAGTGAGCGTCGGCGTCTCGCAGGCGTCCGCCTTCGACGTGCCTTCGCTCTTGATGACGCTCGACCACTACCCCTATGGCTGCGCCGAGCAGACCACCAGCCGCGCCATGCCGCTGCTCTATGTCAATGACATGGCCACCAGCATCGGCATGGAGAGCGATCCCGACCTGCACGGCCGCATCCAGGACGCCATCTATAAGGTGCTCAGCTACCAGGCCTCGGGCGGCAGCTTTGGCCTGTGGGGCCCGGGCTCCGGCGATCTGTGGCTCGACGCCTATGTCACCGAGTTCCTGACCCGGGCGCGCGAGCAGAAATACGATGTGCCGGCGCAGGCGATGAACCAGGCGCTGAACAACCTGCAGAACTCGCTGGGCTACGACCAGGACGTCCAGGATCGCGGCAGCGAGATCGCCTATGCGCTCTATGTTCTGGCCCGCAACAAGAAGGCCTCGATCGGCGATCTGCGCTACTATGTGGACACGCAGCTCGAAGCCTTCTCCAGCCCGATGGCCGTCGCGCAACTGGCGGCGAGCCTTGCACTTTATGGGGACACGCAGCGTTCGGAAGCCACCTTCCAGACAGCGCTTCGGCTGGCCCAGGCGAGCACCGAGTACGACTACTATCGCTCGGACTACGGCTCGCCGCTTCGCGATGGCGCGGCGATCCTGGCGATGGCCGCGGAATCGAAGCCGGTGCCGAGCATCGTGCCGCAGCTGATCAAGCTGGTGGCGCGGGATCGCGCCGACGCCCGCTGGACGAGCACCCAGGACGAATCCTGGATGCTGCTGGCGGCAAGGGCGCTGAAGGAAGGCAATGATTCCATCACGCTTTCCGTCAACGGCGCGCCGCATTCGGGCGGCTACTCCGACCAGGTCGCCGGCAATGAGCTCGAGGGCAGCCCGCTCACCATCGCCAACACCGGCAAGACGCCGCTGCAGGCGGTGGTCACCGCGGTGGCCGCGCCGGTCGAGCCATTGCCCGCAGGCGGCGACGGCTTCACCATCGAGCGCACCTACTACAGGCTCGACGGCACCGAGGCCAACATCACCGAGGCCAGGCAGAACGAACGCTATGTGGTCGTGCTCAAGATCTATGAGCGGAACAACTGGCCATCGCGCCTCCTGGTCACCGACCTGCTGCCGGCCGGTTTCGAGATCGACAATCCGAGCCTGGTTTCAAGCGCGCAATTGTCGAACTTCTCCTGGCTGGCGCAGACCGACGCCGCGCATCTGGAGTTCCGCGACGACCGTTTCGTCGCCGCCTTCAACCCCAATGAAGGCGATGGCGACCGCAACATCACGCTGGCCTATGTCGTGCGCGCGGTGACGCCGGGCACCTATGCCCATCCGGCGGCGACGGTGGAGGACATGTATCGGCCGCAATATTCGGCCCGCACGTCCACCGGCATGATGGAGGTCAAGGCGGAGTAGCGATGAAAGAGATCGCCACCTGCGCGGCTGAAGCTAACCACGCAACATCGCGCGGCTCCTCACCCTTACCCTCTCCCCGTGAACGACGGGGAGAGGGGTCGCCAGCGCTGCGGCCAACTCCCATCTCCCCGTCACTATACGGGGAGAAGGTGCCGGCAGGCGGATGAGGGGCAGCGCCATGCTCTCAAGAAAAATCTTCCGGCGAACGGCGATCGCAGGCATCTCCCTCGCCTGCCTTGCCGCCCTCTCCATCGCCGCTCTCTGGGAGCTCGACCGCGCCTTCCCGCCGCCTTTACCGGCAACGCCGACGGTCACGACCGAGGTGCAGGACCGCGACGGCCAGCTCTTGCGCGCCTTTGCGACACCGGACGGCTACTGGCGGCTCGAAACTCGCCTCGACCAGGTCGATAAGCAGTTCGTCGACATGCTCGTCGCCTATGAGGACAAGCGCTTCTGGGATCACGGTGGTGTCGACGTGCTGGCGCTTTGCCGCGCCGCGGGCCAGTTCGCCACCAGCGGCCATATCGTGTCGGGCGGCTCGACCTTGTCGATGCAGCTTGCCCGGCTGATCGAGCCGCGCGACAGCCGCAGCCTCGGCTCCAAGCTCAAGCAGATCCTGCGCGCCGTCCAGATCGAGCGGCGGCTGTCCAAGCAGGAGATCCTCGAGCGCTACCTGACGCTGGCGCCCTATGGCGGCAATCTCGAAGGCGTGCGCGCCGCCTCGCTCGCTTATTTCGGCAAGGAGCCGAAGCGGCTGACCGTCTCCGAATCCGCCCTTCTCGTCGCCCTGCCGCAACTGCCCGAAAAACGCCGGCCCGACCGCAACCTCGACATCGCGCATGCCGCGCGCGACCGCGTGCTCAACCGCATGGTCTCGGCCGGCCTGCTCGGCGAAAGAGAGGCTGCCCGCGCGGCCCTCGACGACGTCTCCGGCCTGCGCCGCAAGCTGCCGGCGCTGGCCGCGCATGCCTCCTACGCCATGCTGCCCAAGGCGGAACCCGGCAAGCCGCTGCAACTCACCATCCGCAGAAGCGTCCAGCAAGGGCTGGAACAGGTGGCCAGGGAGGCTGCCAGGAAGCTCGGCCCGAAACTCTCCGTCGCCATGGTGATGGCGGATGCGCGCACAGGCGACATTCTTGGCGAAGTCGGCTCGGCCGACTTTTTCGACGCCAGCCGCTCCGGCTGGATCGACATGACCAAGGTCGTGCGCTCGCCCGGATCGACGCTGAAGCCCTTCATCTACGGGCTCGCCTTCGAGCAGGGGCTGGTGGCGCAGGAAACCATCATCGAGGACAGCCCAGCCGATTTCGGCGGCTACCGGCCGAAGAATTTCGACATGGGCTACCACGGTGATGTCAGTATCCGCCAAGCACTGCAATTGTCGCTCAACGTGCCGGCGATCCGGGTGCTCGACGCCGTCGGCCCCGCACGGCTCACCGCGCGCTTCCGCCAGGCTGGCGTCAACCCAACGCTGCCGCTTAACGAGGCGCCGGGCCTGGCGATCGGCCTTGGCGGCGTTGGCGTAACTTTGCGCGATCTGGTGCAGCTCTATACGGGGCTCGCCAATGGCGGCAAGATGCATACGCTGCATGACGGCACCGAGCCGGCCAATGCCGAGCGCACCACCGCCACCATCCTCGACGACCAGGCCGCCTGGCAGATCAATGACATCCTGTCCGGCGTCAAGCCGCCGGAAGGAGCCATGCAGCGAGGCATCGCCTACAAGACCGGCACCTCCTATGGCTATCGCGATGCCTGGTCGGTCGGTTTCGACGGCCGCTATGTGCTGGGTGTCTGGGTCGGTCGCGCCGACGCCGGTCCGATCCCGGGCCTCTCGGGCTATGTTTCGGCCGCGCCCATCCTGTTCGAAGGCTTCGTCCGCTCGGGTCTGGCCAGCGTGCCGCTGCCCAGCCGGCCGCCGGGCGTCTTCAATCCCAAACGCGAGGAACTGCCGGTAACGCTCGCCCGCTTCGGCGCCGGCTCGGACGGGCTGGTTCAGGCGACGCCGACGGAGCCGGCGCCGACTATCGTGTTTCCGCCCAACGGCGCCCGCGTCGATCTCGGCACCAATTCTGCCGACGCCACGCCGCTGGTGCTGAAGCTGCAGGGCGGCCGCGCGCCGTTCCGCTGGCTGGCCAATGGCAAGCCGCTCGCCGGCATCGACCGTCGCCGCAACGCGACCTGGCAGCCCGACGGCACCGGCTACTCGACACTGACCGTGATCGACGCCGCCGGACGCGCGGCCAGCGTGAAGGTTTTCGTTGAATAGAATGCGGCAAGCGATTCAGAGGATTGCGCTTCTTAGTTTGATGTCCGGCGCAACGCTAGCTCTCCTGACCGCAATCGCCTACCCCGCCCGCGCCGATCCCCTCCCCGCCGGCTTCGTCAGGCTGGCCGATGTCGATCCCAGCATCCGCCAGGACATCCGCTACGCCGGCGCGAAAAACTTCCTGCACCGCAAGGCCGATGGCTATGACGCGCCGGTCTGCATCCTGACCGAACAGGCGGCAAAGGCGCTTTCCAGCGTCCAGAAAGCGATCGCCGCCAAGGGCCTGACGCTAGTCGTCTTCGACTGCTACCGCCCCGCGCGTGCCGTGGCTGACATGGGGAAATGGACGAGGGAAGGCGGCCCGCCCGACCCGCGATGGTACCCGAAGGTCGAGCGCGGCGATCTCATCGCCAAGGGCTATGTCGGCGAACTGTCCAGCCATTCGCGCGGCTCGACCGTCGATCTGGCGGTCGCAGAGGTGGACAAGAAAAGCGCGGCGCATCCCGCCTGCGGCGCGCCCGATGCCGGCACGCTCGACTTCGGCACCGGCTTCGACTGTTTCGACCCCTCTAGTGAAACAGCCCACCGCCCTCTCCCCGCCAAAGCAGCGGCGAGCCGCAAGATGCTGCTGGCGGCCATGCGCGCCGCCGGCTTCCGCAACTATGCGCGCGAATGGTGGCATTTCACGCTTGCCGACGAGCCTTTCGCAAAACAGCGCTTCGATTTTCCGGTGACCGCAAACTGAGCCGCAGGACTTGCCTGGAGGCGGTCCGCTTCTAATTACGCCGGCTGATGAGGAGCCCCAGCGACGCAAATTGAGGAAGTTATTTCCTCGATCGACCATTGCTCGGCGAAAAATTGCTGCAAGGAGGTGAAAAAGGCAACATTCAATGCATCTAATTTCTATAAACTCGCTAGAGTTCGTGCAGTTCAACGGAGGCGGAAATGACCAATCCTCATTTCAGGAAACTGCTCGGCGCGCTGGTCGCCACATCTGTCCAGTTCGGCACGCTCGGTTTCGCGTTTGCCGACACGACCATACTGAACGTGTCCTACGACCCGACACGTGAACTCTACAAGGCCTATGACGAAGCCTTCGCCGCGCACTGGAAGGCGGACACCGGCGAAACCGTCACCATCCAGCAATCGCACGGCGGCTCCGGCAAGCAGGCCCGCGCGGTGATCGACGGACTGCCGGCGGATGTCGTGACGCTGGGCCTGCAGGGCGACATCGACGCGATCGTTGAGAAGACCAAAAAGATCAATCCCGACTGGCGCAACCGCCTGCCCAACAATTCCGCGCCGTACGCGTCCACGATCGTGCTTCTGGTCCGCAAGGGCAACCCGAAGGGAATCAAGGATTTCGGCGATCTCGTGAAGGACGGGGTCGAGGTCATCACATCCAATCCCAAGACTTCCGGCGGTGGCCGGTGGGCCTATCTCGCTGCGTGGGCCTGGGCTCACAGCCAGTACGGCGGCGACGACGCCAAGATCAAGGAATACATCGCTAACCTCTACACCCACGTCCCCGTGCTCGACACCGGCGCACGCGGCTCGACCGTGAGCTTCGCCGAGAGGGGTCTTGGCGACGTTCTGATCTGCTGGGAGAACGAGGCCTACCTGGCTTTCGAGGAGTTCGGCGCCGACCAGTTCGACATCGTGGTGCCGCAGCAGTCCGTTCTCGCCGAGCCCCCGGTCGCGGTGGTCGACGCCAATGTCGACGAGAAGGGTACCCGAAAGGTGGCAGAGGCCTATCTGAACTACCTGTACTCCGAAGAAGGCCAGAAGATCATCGCCAAGAACCACTACCGTCCGGCCAAGCCGGAGTTGGTGCCGCCCGATCTCCTGGCGTGGGAGCCGAAACTGAAGCTGGTCTCGATCGATGACCCGATTTTCGGCGGTTGGAAGAAGGCGCAGCCTTATCATTTCGGCGATGGTGGTATATTCGACCAGATTTACAAGCCAGCCCAATGAAGCATGGTGGCCATAGGCCGGATGAAACCTGATTGGGTCTATTGTACGAATGCCCGAGCCGAGGCTAAGGGCAATCCGGTCTGAGTAAGAAGGGACGATCCAGAACAGCATGACCACAGCGCCCGCTAAGGCGGGGTGGCGGTTCAGACAGCCGAGTGTCATTCCGGGCTTCGGATTGACGCTCGGCTTCTCGCTTGCCTACCTCACGCTCATCATCCTCATCCCGCTTTCGGGGCTGGTCTGGCGTTCGGCCGCGCTCGGCTGGACCGATTTCTGGGCGATCGCCGTCGACCGGCGCACCCTCAACGCGCTGAAGATCAGCTTCGGCACCGCCTTCCTGGCCGCTGCCGTCAACGTCGTCTTCGGCACCATCGTCGCCTGGGTGCTGGTCCGCTATCGTTTCCCCGGCCGCCGCATCGCCGATGCCATGGTCGACCTGCCCTTCGCCTTGCCCACCGCAGTTGCCGGCATCGCGCTCACCACGCTCTATGCGCCGAATGGCTGGATCGGACAGCTTCTGATGCCGCTCGGCATCAAGGTCGCTTACACGCCGCTCGGCATCGTCGTCGCCTTGGTGTTCATCGGCCTGCCCTTCGTCGTGCGCACCGTTCAGCCGATCATGGAGGAGATCGACAAGGAGGTCGAGGAAGCCGCCGCCACATTGGGCGCCAGCCGCCTCCAGACCATCACCCGCGTGCTCTTCCCGGGACTGGCGCCGGCCATCATCACCGGCTTTTCGCTCGCTTTCGCGCGCGGTGTCGGCGAATACGGTTCGGTCATCTTCATCGCCGGCAACCTGCCCTTCAAGTCCGAGATCGCGCCGTTGCTGATCGTGATCAGGCTCGAGGAATACAATTACTCGGCGGCGACCGCGATCGCCGCGATCATGCTGGCGCTGTCCTTCGCGATGCTCCTGGTCGTCAACCTCGTCCAGACATGGAGCCGCAAGCGCTATGGCTGACCCCGAGATCAAAACCTACGAACCGCACCATGAGAGCCAATCGGCTGCGGTTACCGAAAGCCAGCCGGCGCGCTGGGTGGCGATGGGAATAGCCTTCGCCTTCCTCGCCGTCTTCCTGCTTCTGCCGCTGATCGTCGTCTTTCATGAGGCGTTTGCCAAAGGCATCGCCGCCTATACGGAGACCCTCTCCAGCCCCGACACGCGCTCGGCGATCCGCCTGACGCTGCTGGTAGCGGCGATCTCGGTCCCGCTCAACGCAGTCTTCGGCATTTCGGCTGCCTGGGCAATCGCCAAGTTCGAGTTCAAGGGCAAGGCGTTTCTGACCACCCTCATAGACCTGCCCTTCTCGGTGTCGCCCGTCATTTCAGGCCTTGTCTATGTGCTCCTCTTCGGTGCGCAAGGCCTGCTCGGCGAATGGCTGAAGGGCCATGGCATCGTTATTCTGTTCGCCGTGCCGGGCATTGTGCTCGCCACCATCTTCGTCACCTTCCCCTTCGTCGCCCGCGAGTTGATCCCGCTGATGCAGGAACAGGGCAGTGGCGATGAGGAGGCGGCCCTTTCGCTCGGCGCCAATGGCTGGCAGGCCTTTTGGTACGTGACGCTGCCTAATGTGAAATGGGGGCTGCTCTACGGTGTGCTTCTGTGCAACGCGCGCGCCATGGGCGAGTTCGGCGCGGTGTCGGTCGTATCGGGCCACATACGCGGCCTCACCAACACCATGCCGCTGCATGTCGAAATCCTATACAATGAGTACAACGCTGTCGGCGCCTTCGCCGTGGCTTCGCTGCTTGCCGGCCTGGCGCTGGTCACGCTGGTCTTGAAAACACTGCTCGAGATGCGCTACGGCGCCGAGATCGCCGCGACACGCGGACATTGAAAAGGGCGGGTTTATGGAAGTTCGCATTGCCAATGTGCGCAAGGAGTTTGAGCGGTTTCCGGCCCTCCACGACGTATCGCTCGACATCAAGTCCGGCGAACTGATCGCGTTGCTTGGGCCGTCCGGCTCCGGTAAGACGACCTTGCTCCGGCTGATCGCCGGGCTGGAACGGCCGACCAAGGGCGCAATCTTCTTCGGCGACGAGGACGCCTCGCAGAAGTCGATCCAGGAGCGCAATGTCGGCTTTGTGTTCCAGCATTACGCGCTGTTTCGGCATATGACGGTCGCCGACAATATTGGCTTCGGCCTCAAGGTCCGGCACGGAGCATCCCGCCCCTCGGCCCAGGAGATCCGCCGCCGCGCTTCGGAACTTCTCGACCTCGTCCAGTTGTCGGGCTTGGAAAAACGCTATCCGGCGCAACTTTCCGGCGGCCAGCGTCAGCGCGTGGCGCTTGCCCGCGCCATGGCGATCGAGCCCAAGGTGCTGCTGCTCGACGAGCCGTTCGGCGCCCTCGACGCACAGGTGCGCCGCGAGCTTCGCCACTGGCTGCGCGAGATCCATGACGCCACCGGCCACACCACGGTCTTCGTCACCCACGACCAGGAAGAGGCTCTGGAGCTTGCCGACCGCGTCGTCGTCATGAGCCAGGGCCGCATCGAGCAGGTCGGCTCGGCCGACGAAATCTACGACATCCCAAACTCGCCCTTCGTCTATAGCTTCGTCGGCGAATCGAGCTCGCTGCCGGTCAAGGTCGACAATGGCGAAATCTGGCTCGCCGACCGGCCGATCGGCCTGCAGGCGCCGCAGGGAGCGGCTCCGGGCGAAGCGTTGCTCTACTTCCGTCCGCACGATGTCGAGCTGCTCGACGGCTGCAGCGGTTGCATCGCCGGCACGGTCGCCGCCAGCCGCCGCGTCGCCGGCACAAGACGGGTCGAGCTCGAGGTCGGCGGCGAGCGCCAGCGCGTCGAGATCGAGCTGCCGGTCGACCATCCGGCGGCGCAGAAGAGCCGAGTGGCCTTCAGGCCGCGACGCTGGAAACTTTTTCCGGCGTCCTGACGCTTCGTTACGCCTGGCGTTGCCGGAGTCCGCCGCGGTCCCGCGATGAATCGGCTTGGAAGAAAATCCTATTAGGCGGCTGTTTGGGCGACGCTTTTTCCGGGCGACCCCACTCCTCCCGCTGCGTGTGCCTCGTCGGGCCAGGCCTTCCCCATTAAGGTCGTGCTATAGTCTCAATCCATTCTCAAGGGAGCCTATTGTCGTGAAGCGCTTATTGCTTGGCATCGCCACTTTCGCCGGCCTCGTCCTCGCCTCCTCCCAAGCCTGGTCGGCCGACAGGCTGCTGAACGCCTCCTATGACGTCGGCCGGGAATTGTTCGCAGAGGTCAACAAGGCCTTTATCGCCGGGCACCCCGGCGTGACTGTCGATCAATCCCACGCCGGAACCTCGGCGCAGGCACGCGCCATTGCCGAAGGCCTGGCCGCCGATGTCGTCACGTTCAACCAGGTCACTGATGTCGACTTCCTGGTCAAGAAGGGGCTGGTCTCAGCCGATTGGCAGAAGGATTTCCCGGACAACGCCTCGCCCTTCTATTCGCTGCCCTCCTTCCTGGTGCGCGCCGGCAATCCCAAGCACATCAAGGACTGGAACGATTTGGTGCGCGACGATGTGCAGGTGATCTTCCCCAACCCGAAGACTTCCGGCAATGCGCGCTACACCTATCTGGCGGCAACCGCCTACGCCAAGGAGGCCTTCAAGGGCGACGATGCCAAGGTGAAGGAGTTCATCGCCAAGCTGTTCGCCAACGTGCCGATCTTCGACACCGGCGGCCGCGCCGCCACCACCACTTTCGTGCAGCGCGAGATCGGCGACGTGCTGATCACCTTCGAGTCGGAAACACGCGGTATCCGCAAGGAATATGGCGACGACAAGTTCGAGCAGGTCACGCCTTCGGTCAGCCTGTTGGCCGAGTTCCCGGTGGCGATCGTCGACAAGGTCGCCGACGAGCACGGCAGCCGCGATCTCGCCATGACCTATCTCGACTTCCTCTATTCAGCGGAAGGACAGGACATCGCCGCCCGCAACGGCCTGCGGGCCCGCGACGCCGCAGTCGCCGCCAAATACAAGGCCGATTTTCCCGACGTCCGCCTGTTGACGGTGGACGAGGTCTTCGGCGGCTGGGACAAGGTGCAGAAAGAGCATTTCGCAGCCGGCGGCCTGCTCGACCAGGCCTACGGCAGCCGGTAGGCTGCCTTATCGGGAAAGTGCAGGAAGGCCGGCTTTGCCGGCTTTCTTCATATCTGGCGCCGGCATCGGCTTGACGCCGAAATGATGGCAGCCAATGTGAAAAACGTTACGAAGAATCAACGCGTTTGTGCCTAACCTCTATTGGCGAATTGTTGGGCCAAACGGCGTTCTGCGGCCAAACTGTCATGATTTGCACACAAACAACCGCCAGATGCAGGCGATTGGGGTTTGATGAACTGAATCGGGCATGCTGACCAAAAAAGGCAAATACGGCCTCAAGGCCCTCGTGCATCTTTCCGGCCTGCCGGCCGGCGAGCTTGCATTCGTCAACGACATAGCGGTCGCCAACAACATCCCGAAGAAGTTCCTGGATGCCATCCTGGGCGAATTGCGAAATGCCGGTTTCGTGCAGAGCCGCAAGGGCAAGGAAGGCGGCTACCGCCTTGCCAGGCCCGCTTCCGAGATCAAGATCGGCCATGTCGTGCGCGTGCTCGACGGACCGCTGGCGCCAATCCCTTGCGCCAGCCGCACGCAATACCAGCGCTGCGAGGATTGCGACGAGGCGACGTGCCAGGTCCGCCACATGATGCTGGAGGTGCGCCAGGCGATCGCCGAGGTTCTCGACAATCGCAGCCTCGCCGCGATGCGCGATGCCGACAACGACGATTTCCCGGCCGAGCTGACCTCGCAGATCTGACCGCCCAGCCGCGGCGCCATACCGTAGTTGTCTATCCGCGACGGACGCAGTAAAGCGGCTGAAGGATGGCAACGAGGTCTGGGGGTATCCGACGCATGAGGCTGCCTTGGCTTGGCAAGTCCCGCAGGGCCAAACGGCAACCGTCATCCGCCAATATCTATCACACCGAGATCATCGCCGACGTGGCGGTGCCTGAGCGTGGCGAAACCGTCCGCTTCTTCAGCCGCAAGCTCGTCCGCCCCGGCAAATTGCGCAGCGTCTCAAACAAGGATCTGCGCGAGGGCCTGCTCTTCTTGTTCTATCTCGGCGTGGCGGCGCTCCTGCCGGTCGCCTGGTGGGCGCCCGTCTGCGATCGGGTGTCGACGCTTCGGCGCAAGCGTCATTTTCACAAGGAATTCGGGCGCTATGACGTCGCGATCAAAGCGGTGCTTGGCGATGGCGCTGACACGCAAAGTCTTTTCAGGGGCCATCTCGCGGCCGCGCATCGCCGCCGCCTGATGCTTGCCGCGCATCTCGTTCCCCGCCGCTGGTCGCCGGCAATCCGGCTGGAAGGCGTCGACGGCTTACGCGAGGCCTTGCAGCGCGGCCGCGGCGCCATCGTCTGGTGCGATCAGTTCATCGCCCAGACCATCATCGGCAAGCGCGCCCTCTTCGAGGCCGGCATCGAAGCGCACCAGGTGAGCGTCAATTTCCATGGCTTCTCGGAAAGCAAATTCGGCCTGCACGTGATCAACAGGCCGCTGGTCGAGGTCGAGAACCGCTTCCTGAAAAGCCGCATCGTCTTCGAGCGCGCCGATGCCTACCAGGTCACCGCGCGCATCCAGAAGACGCTGAAGGAGAACGGCGTCGTGCTGATGACCAACACCATCCATGCGGGCTCCACCTTCACCGAAATCGCGATGGGCGAGCACGGCTGGACCCACCTCGCCTCGGCGCCGGCAAATTTCGCGGCGCGCGCAGGTGCTGCGCTGTTTGCCATGTCGACCCTGGAGACCGTGCCCTTCCGTGAATACCGGGCGATCGTCAGCCCTGAACTGAAACCCGTCGCTGCCCAGCCGGCGTCCCTGCCGGCAAGGGACGTGGCGGTAAAGAACCTGGTCCTGCAGGCGGGCTACATCCTGCTCAAGCGCGACCGTCTGTTGGAAGCGGTCAAATTATATCCGGAGCAGATGATGGCCTGGTCCGGCGCCAATCGGCTCACCGGGCAGCAGGATCAACCCGCGATCGGTAACGACGCCGTCTAGTCAAGTACTTCTTTGACGATCGCGGCGATGGTATGCGCCCCGTCCACTGTCACCGCCGACTCGTCCGCGCCCGGCTCTTCCAGGGTCGCGAACTGGCTGTCGACCAGGCTCGCCGGCATGAAATGGCCTTTGCGGCCCGCGACCCGCCGCCAGGCGGTCTCGCGATCGATCTTGAGGTAGAGGAAGGCGACACCTGGACAAAAGCCGCGCAGCCGGTCGCGGTAGCTGCGCTTCAGCGCCGAGCAGGCCGCCACCGCCTTCTGTCCGTCGGTGACGGAGGCCGCGATGCGCTCGCCGATGGCCTCGAGCCAGCCTTCGCGCAAGGCATCCGTCAGCGGCTCTCCCCGCGCCATGCGCGCCACGTTTTCCGGCGGATGCAGTCGATCGCCTTCGATGAAGATCGCGCCCAGCTCTTTGGCCAGCGCCTCGCCGACGACCGTCTTGCCGCAGCCGGCCGCTCCCATCACGACGATGGCCGGCGCTGACCGGATGTCGTTCAATCCTTCATCCACGATCAGCGACTTGCCGGCGCGCGGCCATAGAGCAAAAGCATGGCGACGATGACGACGCCATAGATGATCTGCCGCCCCGCCTCCGGCATCTGCATGACCGAGAGGATCGACTGCAGCAGCGTGATCAGGATCACGCCGGCGACGGTTCCGAGATAGGAGCCGCGTCCGCCGAGGATCGAGGTGCCGCCGAGCACCACCGCGGCGATCGACGGCAGGAGATAGGCGTCGCCCATCGACTGCGCGGCCTTCGATGCGTAGCCCGCGAGCAGGACGCCGCCGAAGGCCGAGAGCCCGCCGGACACGGCAAAGGCGATCATCACCACACGGCGCGTGTCGATGCCGGACAGATAGGCGGCGCGCTCGCGATTGCCGATGCCGTAGACGGCGCGGCCGAAGCTGGTGCGTGTCAGCACGAAGACCATCGCAGCCCCTATCAGCGCCCAGATGATGACGGCGTTCGGCACCCCAGGAATGGTAAAACCGGTTGCGAGGTAGCGCATCGCCGCCGTCGCCGAATCCTGCGGCGAGAACCCGCCCGTATAGACCACCATCAAACCTTGCGCGACGGCATTGGTGGCCAAAGTGATGATCATCGAAGGAATGCGCAGATACGCGACGCCGATGCCGTTGACGATGCCGATCGCCACCCCGCACAGGATGCCGAACGGGATGGCGAGAGCCACGCCGACCGGGCCATAGGCCGCGGCCGCGCAGGCCATCATGGCGCCGGTCGCCACGGCCCACGGCACGGACAGGTCGATCTGGCCGAGCAGGATCACCAGCATCATGCCGGTGGCGATCACGCCGAGGAACGAAGCGACCTTCAGCTGCTGCAGGAGATATTCCGGCGACAGGAAGCTGCGCGAATAGAGGCTGCCGACCAGAAGCAGGAGCACGATGCAGGCAAAGGCGGTGACCACCGCGGGATCGGCGCGGCGGATGAATTTCGGCATGCGGCCGGCGATGCCGCCAAGCGTCGTTTCGCTCACAGGAACCACTCCAGCCGGTTGCGCACCCTGAACAGCGCGAAGGCGCCGAGGCTGACCGCGATCAACAGGATAACGCCCTGGAACAGCGGCTGCCAGAGCGGATCGAAATCGAAGACGAACAACAGGTCGCCGATGGTGCGGAAGGCGAGCGCGCCGAAGATCGCGCCGATGGCGCTGCCCTTGCCGCCGAACAGCGACACGCCGCCGAGCACGACCGCAGCGATGGAAAACAGCGTGTAGGCGTTGCCGCTCGCATAGGCGGCCTCGCCGGTGTAGGTGAAAAAGGTCAGGAACAAACCTCCGATCGCGGCGAGCAGCCCAGCAAGCGTATAGGCAAGGAATTTGCCCCTGCGGATCGGCACGCCCGACATATAGGCCGCCGTCTCCGAGGACCCCGCGGCATAGGCGGCGCGGCCGAGTTCGGATCGGCTGAACGGCACCCAGACGATGAGCACCACGACGAACAGCGCCACAAGGCTCGCCGGCACGACGCCGAAGAAGCGCCCGGTCAGGAAATCGGCGAGATCTTCGTTGACCGATCCGCCGGGCACCGGCCGCAGCAGCAGCGCTAGCCCAAAATAAACAGCGCCCGTGGCGATGGTCGCCACGATCGGCTGCAGGCGGCCATAGATCACGATGGCGCCATTCACCGCCCCGCAGATGAGCCCGGTGCCGAGCACGGCCACCACGCCCAATGCGGTTTCGAGTCCGGTGCCGATCACCAGCCAGGAAGCCATGCAGTTGGTGAGCGTGAAGATCATGCCGACCGACAGGTCGATGCCGGCGGTGATCACCACCAGCGTCTGCGCCATGGCGACGAAGGCCAGCAGCACGCCCTTGTTGGCGGCCGTCTGCACGACATTGGCGGTGAAGCCTGCCGGATGGTTTGCGCTGTAGATCGCGAACATGACGATGAAGATGGCGAAGGCCAGCAACGTCCCGCGCTGTTCGGCCAGCCAGTAGCGCCAATCCCTCACGCGCCCTCTCCTTGCCTCGACCCGGAACCTTCGCCGTGGATGTTGAGCGCGCTGGCGATCAGCGCATGCTCGGTGATCTCGGCGCCGACGAGCTCGCGCTTGACCGCGCCGTCATAAAGCACAAGCACGCGATCGCAGCAGCCGATCAGCTCGTCATAGTCGGTCGAGTAGAACAGGATCGCGGCGCCTGCATCCGCAAGCTTGCGCATCAACTGGTAGAGCTCCTGCTTGGTGCCGACATCGATGCCGCGCGTCGGATCGTTGAGAAGGATGATGCGCGGCTGCCGCATCAGCCATTTGGCGATGACCACCTTCTGCTGGTTGCCGCCGGAAAGCGCGCCGACCGGAATGTCGAGGCCCGCAGTCTTGATGGCCAGAAGCCCGACCATGTCGTCGATCAGCCGCTGCTCGGCGCCACGGTCGATGACCCCGGCCTTCGACAGCCTGTCGAGCGCCGCGAAGGACAGGTTTTCGCGCACCGTCATCGGCAGCATCAGCCCTTCCGTCTTGCGGTCTTCCGGAATCAGCGCCATGCCCACGCGATCTTCGCTCGCGGCTGCGGGGCTTGCGATCGAAACCGGCTTGCCGTCGACCAGGATCTGCCCGGAAAGGCCGCGCAGCACGCCGAAAAACGCAAGCAACAGCTCGCGCTGGCCCTGGCCGTCGAGACCGCCGAGTCCGACAACCTCGCCGGCTCCGATCGACATCGAGATATTGTCCAGCCGGCCGCTCCAAGAGAGGTTGCGCGCCTCCAGAACCGGAACCGCGCCGGACTGGTGACGGACCGGCTTTGGCGGGAAGATGTGGCTGTATTCGCGGCCGATCATCAGTTCGACGACTTCGTTGTCGCTCTTCGAACCCGCCGCATAGCTGGCGACATTGCGGCCGTTGCGGAACACCGTGCACTGGTCGGCCAGCTCGGCGATCTCGTTCATGCGATGCGAGATGTAGAGCAGCGCCAGCCCTTCCCCGCGCAGCCGCTTCAACACGCCGAATATCTTGGCGACGTCGGCCGCCGTCAGCGCCGAGGTTGCTTCGTCGAGGATCAGGATGCGCGGCTTCCTGGCCAGCGCCTTGGCGATCTCGACCATCTGCCGGCGCGACAGCGGCAGATCCTTGACCAGCGCCAGTGGATGGATGTCGGAGGCGCCGGCTCGCGCCAGCGCCTCTTCGGCGATGCGCCGCTGCGCCTTGCGGTCGATCATGCCGAAGCGCTTGGGTGGGTCGGAAATGACGATGTTGTCGGCGACGCTGAGTTCCGGGATGAGCGACAGTTCCTGGAAGATGCAGACGATGCCTGCCTGGTTGGCGGCGGCCGGCGACGCGAAAGTCACCTCGCGGCCTTCCAGTGTCATTGTGCCTTCGTCGGGCGCGACGACGCCGGCCATGACCTTGATCAGGGTCGATTTGCCGGCGCCGTTTTCGCCGAGGATGGCGTGGATGCTGCCGGCCGTCACCGTAAGGTCGGCCTTTTCCAGGGCCCGAACGCCGCCATAGCGCTTGGATATGCCTTCCATGTGGAAGAGCGGTGCCGCGCCGTCCATCAGCCCTCCCAGGCCAGTTCGCGATTGGCGTCAAGCAACCGGCGCCGCGACCATCTCGCGGCGCCGGATAAGGCTACTTGTTTTCCTTGGTCTGGCCCATGATTTCCTGCGCGGTGAAATTGATGCCGCAGGTCGGGAAGGAGTTGCCGACGAAGAAATTGTCGGACTGGTCCGGGAAGAAATCCTGCCCCGCCTTGAAGTTCGGATCCTCGACGATGGCTAACGGCAGCTTGACCGACTGCGGTACGACATTGCCTTCGAGCGCGGCGATCGCCGTTTTGATGGCGACCGCGACCTGGGCCGGTCCGGTGCCTGCCGAAGAGCACTTCAGTCCGTCGCCGGCATGCGCGGCGCAGTATTTGCGGAAGCCGTTTTCCGTCTCGCCGCCGAACGGCACGAACGGATGCTTGGCGTCGATCATCGCCTGCACAATGCCGGTGTCGCCGCCCTGTCCCGTGATGCCGTCGAACGGTCCACTGGTGGCGATCGCATCGGCCGTTGCCTTCTGCGCCACGCCGTCATCCCATTTGCCGACGACCTCGGTGACATCCCACTTCTTGCCGGACCCATCGAGCACCTCATGGATGCCGTTGTGGCGGTCGGTGTCGACAGAGGTCCCCGCCACGCCGCGCACCTCAAGCACCTTGCCGCCATTCGGCACATGCGAGACCAGCCATTTGCCCCACAACTCGCCGAGGCCCTTCTGATCGACATTGACGTTGATGGCATCCTTGGTGTCGAGGATGTTGTCGAAGGCGACGAGAATGACGCCGGCTTCCTTGGCGCGCTTGATCACCGGCCCGAACGCAGTCGGGTTCTGGGCATTGACGACAATAGCGTCAAAGCCGGAATCGATGAAGTTGTTGATCGCCGAAATCTGCGCCGGCACATCCTCGCCGGTCGATACCACCTTGAATTCCTTCAGCTTCTTAGCCACGTCCGGCTGCGCGGCATAGGCCTTGGCGGTCTGGATCATCTGGATGCGCCAGGTGTTGGCGATATAGCCGTTGGCGAGCGCGATGCGGTACGGCCCATCCTTCTTCGGATATTTGAAGAACTGTGTGTCGGCCGCCCAGGGCGCGAAACAGTCGGGCTCGGCGGCCGGCCCCTTGACGATTTCCGGATCGGCGATCGCCGAAGAACTCAGCATGACGAATGCAGTGGCGGCAATGACGCCGCCAACGAGTGACTTGATCATCGATATTCCTCCCAGTTGCAGTTCTGCTTGTCGATGGATCCGCGCTGTCGGCCGGCTCCCTCACGCCAGTCCGATACGCTTCCGAGGTGACTTGCGCTGTCCCTCTTCCTCCCCTCTCCGCCGGCTTACAAAACTATCATATTATACATAATAAACAAGCATGAGCTGTTGCTTATGTATAATAAACAGCCTTGTTGCTCCCAAATCGCATACTTGGCGGGAAATATGGTAGCGCTACCATATTATAGTGTAAACCGGCATTCGCACAGTCGCCGCTGCGTGTTTCAACGTGCGGTGCTCTCGCGGCGTATGAGCTCGAAACCGAGGTCGACAACCCGCTGCTGCGGCCTCTGGCCTGCGATCGCGGCAAGCGCCATCGCCACCGCCCTGCGGCCGATTTCGTAGCGATGCGTGCGGACGCTGGTGACCGAAGGGAACGCCGCCTGCATCATGTCGAGGTCGTTGAAGCCGACGATGCCGATTGTCTTCGGCACCGCGATCGCGGCACGGCGGCATTCGAACAGAACGCCAAGCGCGATATCATCATTGTTGCAGAAGACGCCGTCGAGCGACGGCATCTTGGCAAGCGCATCGCGCAAAAGCTCGCGGCCAAGGCTCACGCTGGACAAGAGCGGCGTGGTTGTGACCAGACGCGGATCGAACAAGCCGATCGCCTCCATCGCCGCGCGATAGCCGGCAAGGCGCCGCTGCGAACGCGGATCCATGCGCGCGCCGATGAAGGCGATCCGCCGGTAGCCCATTTCGATCAGGTGCTCGGTGGCCGTCCGGCCGCCGTCGAAATGCGAGAAACCGACCAGCATGTCGACCGGATCGGGTCCGGTTTCCATCACTTGCACCACCGGGCAGCCGGCCGTCTCCAGCAGCTTTCGCGACAGCGGCGTCTGGTCGATCCCGGCCACGATCAGCGCCGCAGGGCGCTGCAGGGCAAATACCTGCAGCAGCCGCTCTTCCTCCAGACCCGAGTAATGCGTGTTGCCGAGCTGGATGCGGAACGGGCTGTCCGACAGGCTGTCATAGATGCCGCGCACCACCTCGGCAAAGACGTTGTTGGTGAGAGAAGGCACCAGCACGCCGAAGACCTCCGCGCGCGCCGAGGCCAATGCCCGCGCGTTGGGATCCGGCACATAGCCGAGTTCGTCGACGGCAGCCTGTATCTGCCGGCGCAGATCTTCCGAAACCCGCCCGGGCTCGCGCAGGGCGCGCGACACGGTGATGGCGCCTACCCCCGCCTTGCGCGCTACATCGGCAATCGTCGGGCGGCCGCCGCCGCGCCGCGAGCGCGGCCTGGTCACGGCCCAGCCCTTCTTGTGCGAAGGGAAAACAGCGGCGAGCCGACCACCAGCATCTTAGCCACAGCAATCATATTTCGCAGCCCGTCCCATTCCGGTCTGGGTCGCGCAGGCCATGGCCATTGTCAAGCCGACGACTATTGGTTCAGCCCATCCCCGGTAGGGCCGATAAGCCCTCAGGCCAACGCCTCGGTGGTCAGACCGCCCTCGCCTGATCGGCCGTAAGCGCCTGCTCCCGCGTGCCTGAGACTATGATCTCTAGGACCTCGTGCTCGTCGGTGTTCCTGACGTGACGGTCGCCGACATTCTCGCCGCGCTTGAGCACCATGACACGGTCGCCTACGGCGAAAATGTCGACCAGCCGATGCGAGATGATGATCTGGGCAACACCCTGCCTTTTCAGTTCCAGCATGGTCTCGAGGAGCCGCTCGGTCGCCATCACCGAGAGATTGGCGGTCGGTTCGTCGAGGATCACGACGCGTGGCTCGAACGAAATCGCGCGGGCAATCGCCACGGATTGCTGGCGACCGCCCGACAGACTCTCGACCTTCTGGAAAACGGAGTTCACGTCGACCTTGAGCCGCTTCAGTACGCGGTCGGCCTCGGCGTACATCTTGCGGCGATTGACGAACGGGCCTTTGCGGGGCCAGCGGCCAAGAAAGATGTTCTGGCCGACATCCATGTTCCCGCAAAGAGCGAAATCCTGGTAGATCATCTCGATGCCCGCATCGCGGCTCTCATGCGGACTCTTGAAGTGCACCGGTTGGCCGGCGACGAGGATTTCTCCGGCGTCGCGCTGATAAGCGCCGGTCAGGATCTTCATGAGCGTCGACTTGCCGGCCGAGTTGTCGCCGACCAGTCCAAGGATCTCTCCGGGATAGAGCACCAGATCGACTTTCCGAAGCGCCTGAACGGCGCCGAAGGCTTTTTCGATGCTTCGCATTTCCACGATCGGTTGAGGCAACGCAGCATCAGGCATGAACGGTTTTCCGGGTTCGTGCGCGTCGCGCGAGGCGGGCTCGCAGGCGACCGAAGATGTTGGCCTGGCGCACCCAGATGTCGATCAGCACCGCGGCAATGAGGATGACGCCGATGAAGACGTTGATCCAATGCTGCGGCATGCTGAAGCCCTGGACATTGAGTTGCAGGAGCGACCGAACGAGAGTGATCACGGCTGCACCGGCCAGAGAACCCAGCATAGTGCCGTAGCCGCCGAAGATCGACCCGCCGCCGATGATCACGGACGCGATGGCGTCGAGTTCGCGGAACTGGCCTGCAACGGGGTTGAAGCTTCGGAAATAGGCGACGTTGATGATCCCGGCCATCGTCGCGCAGAACGCCGCCAGCATGAGCGAGACGAAACGCGCCCGGTTGGTGTTGATGCCGGCATAGGCGGCGGCACGGATGTTGCCGCCGGTTGCATAGACCTTTTGCCCGAACGGCGTATAGGCGAGCACGATACCGGCAATCAGGGCCACGAAGATCATCCAAACCGTCTGCACACTGACCACCTCGGCCAGTGTTTTGAGGATGCCATCCGGAAGCACGATGTGGAAGTGAAGGAGGATGTCGTTCACCTTGCGGCCGAGCAAATTGTAGCCCTCCGGCCAACCGGTAAGCTGCTGGCCGGCGACGAACCACGCCGCGAGGCCGCGGGCGATGTAAAACATGCCAAGCGTTGCGATGAAGGCCGGGAGTTTCAAGCCGACGGCGACGATGGCGTTGACGAGGCCGGCGAGCATTCCCGCAACTAGGCCCATCGCGACAGCGGTGACGGGATCGGCGCCCAGGACCTTCAGGAAATAGGCCGCCGCGCTGCCGGCGAGCGCCAGGACGGCTCCGACGGAGAGGTCGATATCGCCGGCCGCGATGACGTAGGTAAGCCCGACCGTGATCAGCGCGAGCTCGGTATAGTTGAGCAGGATCGCGAAAGTGTTGGACAGGTTCCACCAGTAATCCGGCCTGAGCAAAAGACCCGTAAGCCACAGCACCACGGTCAGGATGACGGCGAGGGCATCGCGCCGGGCGAGGAACTTGCCGAACCCGGTCGCCGACAGCGCGATGTCGGTCGCCATTGCGCCCTTGGTCACCACGCCCTCGAGCGCGACGCCGCCGATCTCGAAGGCCGGCGGCGGTGGCCTGCCGCGCAGCCATGCCCATAGGCGCGCCGCGACCTGGCGGCGGATGAGGTAAGGTTCAATCAGCACGGCAATGACGAGCAGCAGCCCGAGGAAGACCGGCACCGCCCCTACTGGCAGGGAGTAGACGGCGTTGACCGTCACCTCCTCCTCGCCGATCTTGATGGTGCGCGTGATCGGCAAACCCTCGCGCAGCACTTTGTCGAGCAGAACGACCAGCGTGGCGCCGAGGCAGGACCCGGCGACTCGGCCGCGACCGCCGAGAATGGAAGCGCCGCCGATGATCACCGCGGCGATGACGGTCAGTTCGCCGCTGACGCCGTAAAGCGGGGTCACGCCCTTGTCCTGAGCGGCCGACAGGAGGCCGGCAACGGTGGCGCAGAGCGACGAGAGCAGATAGGCACGGATGCGCACCCAGTTCGTCGGTATGCCGGCATAGACCGCTGCCTGCTCGTTGCCGCCCGTCGCAAAGGTCTCGTAGCCCCAGCGAGTGTTGGCGAGCACGTAGGCGCCGATCGCGGCAACGACCGCGAAGATCGCGATCTGGTTGTTGAAGCCGAAGACGTTCGTCTCGCCGAGATGGAAGAAGAGCGGGGCCTCCTTCGCTTTGCCTGGATAGTAAATCGCCTGACCGTGCGTCAGGGCGAGGACGAAGCCGCGGCCGATCAAAAGCGTGGTCAAGGTGGCGATGAACGCCGGCACTTTCAAGATGGTTACGAGCACGCCGTTGACGAGGCCGATCACCATGCCAAGAAGGATGCAGACGGTTACCGACGTGACGATGTCGAGATCGGCGAAGCTTGGCGCGAACAGCCTGGCAAAAACGACGGCCACAAGGCCGTAGATGGAACCGACCGAAAGGTCGAGGTCCTTGTTGACGATGACGAAGGTCATACCGACGGCGATGATGGCGACTCGCGAGGTATCGCGAAGCAGTGCATGAAACGCATCCGGCGAGCCGAAGAACGTCGGATTGACGGCAGCGCCGCCGAGATAGATCAGCGCCAGCAGAGCAAGCAATCCCATTTCCCAGCCGCCGACGAGCTGGGGTGGAAGGCGACGAGCGAGAGCTTCAGCGGGCATTCTTTGATAAAAGGGTTCCGAAGGCCAAAATGCGCGGGAGGATACCAGCCCTCCCGCGCTGGGTTCAGTATCGCTTTGACATTCAGTTCTCGAAACGCTTGCCGACCTTTCCAACGGTCTCCTGCGTCACGAGTTGGGCGCGCGTGTCGAGATTGGCGGCCGCGATGCCACGATCGATCTGCAGATAGAGTTGCATGACCGGATAGAAGCCCTGCAAGAAGGGCTGCTGCCCGAGCGCGCCGGTCAGGTCGCCGCTCTTCAACGCATCCTGCTGCGCCGGACCGAGGTCGAAGCCATAGGCGCAGATCTTGCCGGCCTTTCCGGTCTGGGCGACGGCCTTGGCCAGCGCAGGCGTAAACACGTTGTTGCCGGCGAAGGCGCCGACAACGTCACCGCGCGATTCGAACAGCGTCACGATGCCGTTCACCGGATCGTTCGGATTGGTGTCGATGCCGGTGTTCTCGGGACCTGCGTCGACCTTGAAGGCCTCGAGCTTGCCGGCGTCCTTCAGGCCTTTGACGATCGCGTTGAAGGCCGAGGTGACGCGATTGTTCACTTCGATGTTGCCCATCGCGGTCGATGACGGCAGAACGATCGAGCCCTTCTCGATACCCTTGTCCGCCAGGCACTTGACGAGTGCCTCGCCGGCGATCGCTGCGGCGGAGGCGTCCTGACCGGTGTGGCTGATGCCGCTGCGGTCGAGGATCGTGCCGTCGAAGGAATTGGT
Organism: Mesorhizobium captivum; assembly: GCF_033977165.1. Lineage (NCBI taxonomy): Bacteria > Pseudomonadati > Pseudomonadota > Alphaproteobacteria > Hyphomicrobiales > Phyllobacteriaceae > Mesorhizobium > Mesorhizobium captivum. The sequence continues at coordinate 24,431 of NZ_JAVIJB010000009.1, read as the reverse complement.
CGTTGCTACCGGTATGCCCTTGGCCTCTGCGGCCTTGACGATGTCGTTATAGGCGCCGACCTGGGGCGTTGTCATGATCAGCCCGTCGATCGTCGGATCCTGCACGATCTGATTCAGGATTTCGATCTCGCGGGCCGGGTCGTCGGTCGGAGATTCCGAGCCGAGCAGCAGTATCTTGGCGCCGATCAGATTGCCGGCGGCGGTTGCGCCGACATAGACCGGATCGAAGAAGCCGTTGCCGGCCGTATGTGTGACGATGGCGAAGGTGAGATGGCCATCGGCCGAATGGAAATCCTTGGTGGTGGGGGCTTCCTTTGCGGCTTCCTCGAAGCTGTAGCCGCCGACTGCTTTCTCGACGCCGCCGGACTGCGCGAAGGCGGAGGGCACGCCGAGCAACAACGCCGCGGCGGATGCCGCGAGCGGGAAAGTACGTCTCATGATTATCCTCCCTTGCATTCAACGGGCGGAAGCCGTTCGAGCGCATTTATTCAGGAGATTTTCCGAGTGCTTCCTCCCACTTCGCAATATTCCGCCCAAAGCCTGTCCAAGTAAATAGCCTGCTGCATCCAGTATTCGGGCGCGACGTCATGCGAAAGAGCGCGGACGAGTTCGGCCGCCCCACCCCTTTGCGCCGGTAGACAACCTGGCCATGGCCAAGTTGCCGGCGGACATCAGGCCAGCGCTTCCACGCCTCGCCTCGCCTTCCACATAAGGAGCAACACGGCTGTGAGATTCACCAGATTCCAAGCGATGCCGTTGAGGAATGCCGCGGCGTAGGAGCCTGTGAGATCGTAGATCCAGCCCGACATACAGCCGCCGACCGCCATGCCGAAGATGGTCGCCATCAAGACGATGCCGACGCGCTGGCCGGCTTCCTTGGCCGGCATGTAGTCGCGCACGATGATCGCATAGCAGGGCACAATGCCGCCTTGCGAGAGACCAAAGATGAGCGAGACGACATAGAGCGAGGCAAGCCCGTCGAAGGGGATATAGAAGAACAACGACACGCATTGCAGCGCCGAGCCGATGAGCAGCGTCTTCACCGCGCCGATGCGATCGGCGAGAAAACCCGACCCGATGCGGCTGACGACGCCCGCCGCCAGCATGATCGACAGCATGTCGGCGCCGCGCGCGACGCCATAGCCGAGATCCATGCAATAGGCGACGATGTGCACCTGCGGCATCGACATCGCCATGCAGCAGCCGAAGCCGGCGACGACCAGCAGCATCTGCAGCGCTGACGGCGACAATGAGATCGGCTGAACCGGCCGGCTGCCGGATGAGCCGGCGGCCTCGCGCGGCGCGCCGCGCCGCAGCATCAGTACCAGCGGCACCATGGTCGCAAGGCAGAACACACCGATCGCTGCATAGGCGAAACGCCAGCCTTCACCTCGCATGATGTAGGGAATCACGATCGGCCAGACCGCACCGGCCAGATAGCTGCCGGAGGCCGCGGCCGTCACGGCGACCCCGCGGCGGCGGTTGAACCAATGCGAAATATCCGCAATCAGCGGCCCGAAAATCGCCGAGGTGCCGAGGCCGACCAAAAGCCCCTGGGCAAGGGTGAAGCCGAGGATCGAGGTGGTGAGCGAAGCGAGAAGAAAGCCCGCGCTCAGCGCCGCCGCGGAGGCGAGTGCCGGTATCCAATAACCCATGCGGTCAATGGCGCGCCCGACCAGCACATTGCCTGCGGCGAAGCCGACCATGGTCGCGGCATAGGGCATCGACGCGGCGGCCCGGTCGACACCGAACTCGGCCTGAACGGCGGGCAGTACCACGACCACCGCCCACATGCCGGCGCCGCCTATCGTCGCCAGCAGCAAGGAAATGCCGAGCCGCATCCACGCATAGAAGCTGTCGATGCCGGCGTCGTTTGCCGCGTTTCCAGGGATTGTCGTCAAGGCGTTTCCTGTTCGCGATTCTTCGAGACCGGGCGGTTTCAGCCCAGTATCGGCGCATTTCTGCTGCCGAGCAGCGCCACGACGGACAAATGCGTGGCTCCAGCAACCGGGAACCGGCCCTGCCGCCCGGAGTTGTGCCCATGGAAGGAGCTTCACCATGACCGCTAAAAAGAAATGGTCGGCCGAGGTGACCGAGCACAGCGACGCGCTGGATCTCGAAGAGCACGTCTTCGAATCCGACGATGCCAAGAAGATCGCCGCCTCGCTCAAGCGCTCGGCCGAGCATAGCCACCGCCGCAAGGCGGAGCCGTTCCGGTCCGCGATGTCGATGCTGAATTTCTACATCAACCGCGCCGGCAGGAACCTGCCGGAGCAGCGCAAGCGTGTGCTGGAAAAGGCGAAGGACGAACTGCGCGTCGCCTTCGGGCGCGAAAAGCAGGACTAGAGAGAAATAGCTTGGCCCGCCCCCAGGCGTTTGGCCTCGCGGTAAGCGAGGTCGGCTGCCACCATATCTTCCATGGCGACGCCCATGGCCTTGTAGATTGTGATCTGCTCATCTGACGTCCGACCTGGTCGCTGTCCCAGCAACATCGTACCAAGGTCGGTGCCTGACTCGGGATCAATATTTGCAAGTTCGCAGCAGCCCACGGGTGTTGGCGAGAAGGAGTCCCGCGTTTCAACGAAGAGGTTGCCGCGAGCGATCAAATCGATCGGAAGTTCGCCGCCGGGTGGCGCGACGCCAACCGAGGACACGTGCGTTCCTGGCTGAACCCATTCCGCTGATATCGCGGGGACGTAAGAATGCGTCGCGAGGCATACGACATCCGAAGAGCGTACCGCAGCCTTGAGGTCCTCGACGGCAGTGATACCTGAATGACGTGAAGCCAACGTCTGCGCCTCGGCAAAATCCTTCGAGAAAACGCGGATTTCTTGGAAGTCGCGAACGAGCGGCAACAGATGAAGATGCTGGCTGGCTTGAACGCCGGCGCCCACGACTGTCGCGACCTTGGCATTGCGCCTGGCGAGCTCTCGCACCGAGAGGACGGCCGAGCCAGACGTACGTACAGCCGTGATGTAGGTGCCATCCATGATGCAAACAGGCATTCCTGTTTCTGGATCGAAGAGATGTATTGTTGCGAGGTGACTTGGGATGGCCCGGGCGATATTGCCTTCGAAGACGTTGACCAGTTTCACGGTCAAATGCATCCCCTTCATCCAGGCCGGCATCGCCAACGAATAGCCTGCATTAGGAATATCGAGTTGTGGCCGCGCTGGATTGACGACACGACCGTCGGAAAGCGCTTTGAACCCGTCCGCTAGCGCGTCGAGCAGCTTGCGCAGGTCGATACATTTTTTGACCTCCGCTTCGCTCAACGAGAGAACCTTGATCTTCCCCTTTGCGTGACTGCTCGAGGCGGGCTGTGTGCTGTCCATGATGTTGCTTGCCTTCGTTCCGGTTTGGCGCTCGGTGCCTTCCAAACGTATTGTGGCAAACTGGCGTGATGAAATATGCTAATTTCGATTTCTTTGCGTGATTATCGCGCATTCTGGCAAGAGAAAGTGTGAATCCGAAATGAATGATCTAGACCGCGTCGACCGGATGCTGCTCAAGCTTTTGCAGGAAGATGGTCGCCGAACCGTACTTGACCTCGCCCAATGCGTTGGGCTGTCACCGACCGGCGCATCCCAGCGCATCAAGCGCCTTTTCAGTGAAGGCTTTATCCGCGCCGTCCGGGCTGTGCTCGAACCCTCGAAGATCGGACGCGGCACCCTCGTCTTTATCGAGGTAAGGCTCGATCACACCGCGCCGCACGTCTTCGACCGCTTTGCAGAGGCTGTTGCGAAGGCACCCGAAATCATCGAATGCCATATGGTGATTGGTGGTTTCGACTACTTGGTCAAAGCACGAATAGCTGACATGGCGACGTTTCAGGAATTCCTGCAGCGGGTGATTCTGCCGCTTCCTGGTGTCAGAGAAACCCACACTTACGCATCAATCGGTGATGTGAAGCCTGACGCATTGTTGCCGCTTTGACGCTACCGGTTTCTGCACCGGTTGAGACCGGAAAATTCCAGTCTAGACGGAGTTTCGGCATGAAAAGTCGAAGCCCACGGAAGTGCAGATCGCCTTCATTCTGCGGACTACCGGGAGGGAGCGCCGGTTTGCGGGCCCGTCGGTAGGCGCGCGACGCCGCCATCGTCTTATCGATCAGACAAGTGTCCACGCCACCTAACGCGAGCGGATGACGTCGTCGGTATTGGCAAGCAGCTTGCGCACGGCGTTGCGCGCCGCGTCCGGCCGCTGCAGCCGGATGTTCCTCTCGATCGCTTCGTGCAGTTTCTGGGCGTGCTGCAGATCATCCAATTCGCGTGTCGTGTAGGCGAAGAGATGGTCGAAGGCGGATTCGATCAGGACGCCGAGCGGCACCAAAAGGTCGTTGCCCGAGGCCCTAAGGATGGCGAGATGGAAGCGCGTGTCGGCGCGGGTGCGCTCCTGAAGGTTGGTCGCCTCGCCCATTTCGCGGCAGGCCTGGCTGATCTCGGCCATCTGCTCATCGGTACGCCGCATCGCGGCGAACGCCGCCGCCTCCGGCTCGATGATGTGGCGGAACTCCTGCACCGTTCGCAGAAAGACTTCTCGGTCGGGCGACGTCGCGTACCAGGCAAGCACATCGCGGTCGAGCAGGTTCCAGCGCTCCTTCGGCTCCACCCAACTGCCGATCTTGGGCCGCGACGCCAGAAGGCTCTTGGCCATCAGCATCTTGATCGCCTCGCGCACCGCCGAGCGGCTGACGTCGAAGGTTTCCGACCATTTCGCTTCGTTGGGCAGGATGGTGCCCGGCGGATAGTCGCCGCGCACGATCCGAAGGCCGATTTCGCTGGCTAAAGAGGCATGCACGCTGGCGCCCGGAATGCGCGGCGCATTGGGCCGGCGAGCACCGGCCGGACGCTCGGCGGATGCCGCTGTCGTCGGCCTATTTTCGTTGTTCGGCTTCGCGTCCCGCATATATCCACAAAGTCCGGTTTTCAGAAGCTGTCAAGCGCGGCAAGCCAGCTTTGCCGCAAACCGCGCGGATCTGCACAGCTCAGCCAGCGTTTGTCTCCTCTCATGCCGTCTTGACATAGTTGCGCCAGCTATGCTCGGGTCGGAAACCCAGCACCTCCCTCGCCTTGCGGTTCGACAGCAGCGTCTCGAATTCGCCGAGCTCGGCTTTCACCGGCACGCCGGGATAAAACCGCTTCAGGAGCTCGGCCGTCGGCAGGTCGGACGAGGTATCGTCATTGGCCGCGTTGAACACCTGGTAGCCGAGCCCGTCCTTCTCGATCGCGCGCAAGGTGATCTGGCCGAGATCGCGGGCGTCGATGTAGCTCCAGGCGATGCGCTTGCGGAAACCCGGATCGGCGAACCATTTCGGGAACAGGGCATATTCATGCGGCTCGATGACGTTACCGATGCGCAGCGCATAGATGTCGAAGTCGCTGCGCAGCGCGAAGGCGCGCGCGGTCTTCTCGTTGACGATCTTCGACAGCGCATAGCTGTCCATCGGGTCGACGTCATAATCTTCGTCGAGGGGGAAATGCGTCGGATTGCGCGGCTCGTTGGCGAAGACCAGGCCGTAGGTCGTTTCGCTGGAAGCGACGATCACCTTGCGGATGCCGAGCTTCACCGCCGCCTCGATGACGTTGTAGGTCCCCATCGCGTTGATGCGGAACACCTCGTTGTCGGGCGTGATCATGATGCGCGGGATGGCGGCGAAATGCACAACGGCATCGACCGGCTGCGCCCGCAGCGACGGGTCGAACTCATGCAGCCCGGCATAGCTCGACAGCGCGTTGAACACCTGGCCGCTGTCGGTGATGTCGGTGATTAAAGTGCGCACCTTCGGGTTGTCGAGCGGCCTGGTGTCGATGTTGAGCACCTGGCAGCCATGCTCGACCAGGTACTGCACGACATGACGGCCGGCCTTGCCGCTGCCGCCGGTGAACATGATCCGCTTCGTCATTTTACTCTCCACATTACTCGGAAATTATGTGTATTGTCAGACAATATGGCGTTCCGCAATCGCCTGCCAACCGCGATCCGCGAAAACCTTTCTCCAGCAATCGCTCGCCGGCCGGTCGCGCCGGCCCCGATCATCAAACAACGACAGGGACGAAACGACATGACCACCACCGCTGCCCGCGAGAATATCGGTTTCATCGGTCTTGGGCTGATGGGGCACGGCATCGCCAAGAACATCGTCGACAAGGGCTATCCGCTCACCTTCCTCGGCCGCAAGAACCGCAAGCCGGCGGAAGACCTGCTCGGCCGCGGCGCCAAGGAAGCGGCGACCTCGCGCGAGGTGGCGGCGGCGTCCGACATCGTCTTCATTTGCGTCACCGGCTCACGCGAGGTGGAAGCCATCATCCGTGGAGCCGGTGGCCTCAAGGAGGGCTTGAAGAAGGGCTCGGTCGTCGTCGACTGCTCGACCTCAGATCCGGTCTCGACCGTGGCACTGGCCGCCGAACTCAAGGCGCTTGGCGTCGACTATGTCGACGCGCCACTCAGCCGCACGCCGAAGGAAGCCTGGGAAGGCACGCTCGATGCCATGGTCGGCGCCCCCGAGACGGTGTTCGCCCGGCTGAAGCCCGTGTTGGAAACCTGGGCCGGACGCATCGTCCATATCGGCGACACCGGCGACGGCCACCGCATGAAATTGCTCAACAACTTCATTTCGCTGGGCTATGCCGCAATCTATTCGGAAGCGCTGGCGCTGGCTGAGAAGGTCGGCATTTCGCCGCCGCGCTTCGACAGCGTGATCCGCAACGGCCGCATGGATTGCGGCTTCTACCAGACCTTCATGCGCTGGACGCTGGACGGCGACCGCGACGCGCACAAATTCTCCATCGCCAATGCCTTCAAGGATCTGACCTATCTGGAATCGATGGCGGGCGCTGCCGGCATCGCCAATCCGCTCGGCAACGCCACCAAGAACTCGTTCGCGACCGCCTTTGCCGCGGGGCCGGCCGAGCAGTATGTGCCGATGCTCGCCACACATATCGGCAAGCTGAACGGTGTCGACCTGATACCGTCGAAGGACGGGGTTAAGCAGAAGATCTGACAGCCATCGGCGCGAGTTCCCTTCTCACCGCCGCGACAGCTCGATCACCTCGTCGGTGTTGGCGAGCAGCTTGTGCACCGCGCTCCTGGCGGCCGCCGGGCGCCGCAGGCGGATGTTCCGCTCGATCGCCTCGTGCAGGGATTGGGCCCGCCGCTGGTCGCTGTGCTCGCGCGTGACGAAGACGAAGAGATGGTCGAGCGCCGATTCGATCAGCACGCCGAGCGGCACCAGCAGATCGTTGCCGGAAGCCCGCAGGATGGCGAGGTGAAACCGCGTGTCGGCGCGCGTGCGCTCCTGGATATGCGTCGCTTCGCCCATCTCGCGGCAGGCCTGGCTGATCTCGACCATCTGCTCGTCGGAGCGCCGGATCGCCGCGAAGGCGGCCGCCTCCGGTTCGATGATGTGGCGGAACTCCTGCACCGTCCTCAGGAACACCTCGCGGTCGGGCGAGGTCGCATACCAAGCGAGCACGTCCCGGTCGAGCAGGTTCCAGCGCTCTCGCGGCTCGACCCAGCTGCCGATCTTCGGCCGCGACGCCAGCAGGCTCTTGGCCATCAGCATCTTGATGGCCTCGCGCACCGCCGAGCGGCTGACGTTGAAGGTTTGCGACCACTTGGCTTCATTGGGCAGGATGGTGCCGGGCGGATAGTCGCCGCGTACGATCCTGAGGCCGATCTCGCCGGCGAGCGATGCATGCACGCTGAGGCCGGAGATCCGCGTCGCCTCAGGCCCGCGTATGACGACCGCCGCTGGCTCGGCTAAGCGCTTCGCTGACTTTTCCCGTGGCATCCGCGTTCGGTGCCTCCTGTCGCGAGCTCCAAGACGCCCGCAAAACTCTGCCGGACAAGAGAATTCTGGGCGCGGAAAAGTCTTGGCCCGCCACCCCGGCAAGGCCGCGTCCATGTTCCTGGCGAAAGGTGGAGGGGCGCCCTTCGAAGGGCGCCCCGGGATAGAAGCCTTACTTCTGGATGCAGGTGTCGACCGTGTCCTTGGTGCATTCGTCGAGACCGGTGAAGACCGGATCGTCGACCTTCTTGCCTTCGATCAGGTCGATCATCACCGACGGCGCCTTGTAGCCCATTTCGAACGGCCGCTGACCGACGAGCGCGGTCACCAGGCCGTCCCTGGCGATCGCCACCTCGTCGCCGATCGTGTCGGCGGCGCCGATGACGAATTCATTCTTGGCGATCTTGTCGGCCATCGGCTTGAACAGGTCGCGATAGGGCTGCGGCGCGCCGAACAGCGGCCAGCCGCCCATGATGCCGAAGGCGTCGAGTTTCGGATTGGCGGCGAGGATGTCGGTCATCGCCTGCACGCCCTTGGCGCCGTCGTCATTGGTGAACACCGGGCAACCGGCCACCTCGGTCCAGCCGCCTTCACCGGCAAGCGCCGACAGGCCATCCTTGCCCGACAACGCATCGCGCATGCCCTGCGCGCGGCGCAGGATGTTGTCGGCGGCCGGATTGCCTTCGATGGTGCAGATCGTGCCGCCGTTGGGCTTGGCCTTCTTGATGTACTCGCCGATCTTCTTGCCCATCAGATAGTTGTCGGTGCCGAGATAGGTCTTGCGAAGCGCTGCGTCTTCCTTGGCAAGGTCGGCGTCGACCGTCATGATCGGGATCGACGGATTGGCGCTCTTGATCGTCTGCGCGATCAGCGGCGCGTTGGATGGCGAGATCGCCATTGCCACTGTGTCGGGCTTGCTCAGCATGTCCTGAACGATCTGGGCTTCGCCCGCCTCGTCGGAGGTCGACGCCGGGCCCGTATAGAAGCATTCATATTCCGAGCTGGCGTTTTCCTTGTTCCACTTCTCGCAGCCCTGATGGATGGCTTCGAAGAACGGGTTGTCGAGACCCTTGACGACAATGACGAGCTGTTTCTTGGCCAAAGCCGGCCCGGCGCTCAACGCCATGGCGGCGACGGCGGCGAGCAAAAGTGATTTCCTCATATCAGTCCTCCCTTGAAAACAGACGGACACGACGTGCCCGCCATACCGATCGACCAGGATGCAGGGGACACGAGAAGCGCCTCGAACGTTCGTGTCTCAAGCCGGGCCGATAAGCATTTCCCGATCCGTTCCAGGTCGAATGGACGCTGGCATCGCCGGATCCTTGATCGTGCCCGCCGCTTCCTCCGAAAGGCGATTTGCGAGGGCAAGCTCTTCCTCCAAAGCTAGCTAATAACGGCTTGCCGCCAACGTCAATTCCTATTTGTCCTACAAAACAGATTTTTCGACGAGTTTCGAAATTAATCGTCCGACAGTTGATTGACGCCCATGCAGGCTTTCGCCTAAATGCATCGATCGCACCCGCCCGGGAGGAGCTGGGCGTGCGAGGTCCGGACGCCGGCATGATGGCGGCGGCACTGGCGGGACGCAAACGGGGAGGCTTAAGGCTGGTGTCGGTTCTCGAACTCGCCAACATCTCGAAGCATTTCGGCGCCATCCAGGCGGTGAACGATGTTTCGTTCACGCTGGAAGCTGGCGAGGTCGTCGGCCTGATGGGCGACAACGGCGCCGGCAAGTCGACGCTGGTCAAGATGATCGCCGGCAACTTCCGCCCCAGCCATGGTACGATGCGCATGGACGGCAACGAGCTGATCCTGCACAAGCCGGTGGAAGCCCGCCAACACGGCATCGAGATCGTCCACCAGGACCTGGCGCTCTGCAACAATCTGACGGCAGCCGCCAATGTCTATCTCGGCCGGGAACTCCGCCGCGGCGTCGGCCCGTTCCGCATTCTCGATTATGCCGCGATGTACAAGCGTGCCGGCCAGATCTTCGCCGAGCTGAAATCCGAAACGCGGCCGCGCGACCTCGTCAAGCAAATGTCGGGCGGCCAACGCCAGGCTGTGGCGATCGCCCGCACCATGCTGTCGCAGGCCAAGATCGTGCTGATGGACGAGCCGACGGCGGCGATCTCGGTCAGGCAGGTCGCCGAAGTGCTGAACCTGATCCGCCATCTGCGTGACCAGGGCATCGCCGTGGTGCTCATCAGCCACCGCATGCCCGACGTCTTCGACGTCGCCGACCGCGTCATCGTCATGCGGCGCGGCAGGAAGGTCGCCGACAAGAAGATCGCCTCGAGTTCGCCAGAGGAAGTCACCGGGCTGATCACCGGCGCCATCGAACAAGTAGCATAACAGCGCCGAAACCAGTGACGCTCGCACGTCTCACCGCCGGCAGGAAAGGTCGATAATGGCAGTCACCCTTGACCAGACGATAGCGCAGAAGCAGCACACTTTCCTGTCGCGCATGCTGTCCAGCCAGACGTTCTGGGTGGTGATCGCGGTCATTCTGGCCTGTCTGTTCCTGTCCTTCGCCACCGACGCCTTCGCCACGCAAAAGAACCTCTACAACATCACCCGCAACATCACCTTCGTCGCCATCGTCGCGCTCGGCATGACCTTCGTCATCATCACCGGCGGCATCGACCTTTCGGTCGGCTCGGTGCTGTGCCTTTGCTCGATGGTGCTCGCCGTCACCATGCACGCAGGCTATTCGATCGAGGTCGGCATCTTTGCCTCAATCGCCACCGCGCTCGCCATCGGCGCCTTCAACGGCGCGCTCATTGCCTATCTCGGCTTCCCGCCCTTCGTGGTGACGCTCGGCATGCTCTCGGTCGCCCGCAGCCTCGCCATGGTCGCCTCCAACAACACCGTCGTCTTCCAGTTCGGGCCGGACCACGACGAGCTTCTGGCGCTGGGCGGCGGCGCCTGGGTATTCGGCATCGCCAACCCGGTCCTCTACATGATCATCCTGGCGCTGATCACCGGCTTCATCCTGCGCTGGACCAAGTTCGGCCGGCATATCTTCGCCATCGGCGGCAATGAGCATGCGGCGACACTGACCGGTGTTCCCGTGCGCCAGATCAAAGTCGTGGTCTACATGATCTCGGCGCTCTCGGCGGGCCTGGCGGGCATCATCCAGACCGGCTGGCTCGGCGCCGTCACCACCAATCTCGGCACCGGCATGGAACTCCAGGTGATCGCCGCCACCGTCATTGGCGGCGCCAATCTGGCGGGCGGCGTCGGGACGGCCTTGGGCGCCATGGTGGGTGCTGCCCTCATCGAAGTGATCCGCAACAGCCTTGGCCTGCTCGGCATCAATGCCTTCTGGCAAGGCACTTTCATCGGCGGCGCGATCATCCTTGCGGTATTGTTCGACCGTATCCGCAACTTTCGGCGCAACGACTGAGACTGGATGCCGGTCGGTATGGTTCCGATTGGTTCCTATCGCTCAGTCTGAAAATCCGCCCCGATGGACGACGCGAGACGCTCGTCGTTTCGCCGCGCCTTGACGCAGGCCGGACGCCGGCCGCACAATCCCCTGGCAGGCGAAGGGAGGCCAGTCGCCTGCGGGAGGAACTATACCCATGACGGACGCGATCAGGCTCTATTGGGGCCGGTTCGGACATGTCTCTGTCCTGAATGTCGCCAACGACTTTGTCACCCACGCCCATGGCGAGGCGCATCTCATCATCTGGCTGGAAGGCACCGCCGGGGAAATGACCATCGGCCGCGAGACTGTGCGGCTCGGACCTACCACCGCCGCCGGCATCAATTCATTCCAGCCGCACAGCCACGCGCTTTCCCGCGACGGCAAGCCCGGCCTTTTCCTCGCCTTCTACATCGATCCCGACTGGGCACGCCGGCGCCGCGACCTACCCTCGTCGGCGCCCCTGTTTACGCAGGCGGCAATCACGCTGGAACCGTGGCTGCATCAGGCAGCGGCGAACCTGCTCGATCACTTGGAAGACAATGAGAGCATCGACGATATCGCCAACTACGAGATCGAACGCTTCATCGACAGCGTGCTCGATGCCGCCGATGCCTCGGCGCCCCGGGCCGAGCGCGCTCGCGTGAACACGATGCTCGATTTCCGCGTACGCAAGGCGATCCAGTTGATGAAGGCCAATGTCTGCGAGCGCATCTCCTTCGACGACGTGGCCCGTTCGGTCGGCCTTTCCAGGCCGCATTTCTTCGCGCTGTTCAAGGAACAGACCAACCTGACGCCGAATGTCTACTGGAACACGCTGCGCATGGAGGAAGCCGTGCGTCAGCTGCAGTGGTCACAGGAGCCGCTGATCTCGGTCGCCTGCAATCTCGGCTTCACCACCCAGGGCAATTTCTCGCGCTTCTTCCGCGATCATGTCGGCGTGCCGCCGACGCTCTACCGCGTGGCGGCGCGGGCGATGTCCTGAGCCGGCGCCGGCTTATCTTGCAAGGCCATTTTCAGTCTGCCTGAGCGGCACAAGGCCGCTCTTTTTTCAGACTGCCTGAGCGGCACAAGGCCGCTCTTTTTTCAGACTGATTGATACGCGCTCAAGACGCATTGATAAGCGCCGGCGCACCGACCGCCCTAGCCTCTTGTCATCTTTGCAAGGGAACGAGCTTATGGCGAAAGTCACCATCTCCAGCGTCATCGACGCGCCAGTCGAACAGGTCTGGGCGCGCATCCGCGACTTCAACGGTCTGCCGAGCTGGCACCCGCGCATGGTGGAAAGCCACATCGAGGACGGCAAGGACCCCGCAGCGATCGGCTGCGTGCGCAACTTCCAATTGGTCAGCGGCGCGCGGCTGCGCGAGAAACTGCTCGACTTCTCCGACGAGAATTTCCTGGTCAGCTACTCCATCCTCGAAACGCCGCAGCCGCTCACCAATCACAAGGCGACGCTGCAATTGCGGCGCGTCACCGACGGCAACCGCACCTATGCCGAATGGAGCGCAAGCTTCGACGCCGCGCCCGAGGAAGCCGACAAGCTGGCCGAAGGCATGGGCGCCAATGTCTTCCAGGGCGGCTTCAACGCCCTGAAGAGCCATTTCGCCGGCCAGGGCTAAGGGAGCAGGCCATGTCGCTTGCGCTGCAGACCTTCTCGACCGTGAAAGACGCCAATACGGCCCTGCACTCATCGGGCACGCGTTACCTTGGAGGCGGCACGCTGGTTGTCCGCGCCGCCAATGAGGGCGACATCTCTGTCTCCAGCCTCGTGCGCGTCATCGAGCCGAGCCTGTCGCAGATCACCGTTTCCGGCGGCAGGGCCCGGCTCGGCGCTTCCGTCACCATGGCCGCGATCGCCCGTCATCGCGAGCTTGCCGCGCTCGCGCCGGCCGCGCGCGCCGTCGGTGGGCCGGCGATCCGCAACATGGCGACCGTCGGCGGCAATCTGTTCGCGCCCGCTCCTTACGGCGACTTCGCCGTGGCGCTGCTGGCTCTGGACGCCACCGTCGCCACCGAAGCCGGCGAGATGCCGGTCGAGACCTTCCTGGCGGGCCGCGATAGCAGCCGCGCCATCGTCACCGCTGTCGGCTTTTCGCTGCCCAAGGCGGAGAGCTTCCGCTTCCTCAAAGTGTCGCGGATCAAGCCGAAGGGCGTCTCGGTGCTAAGCATCGCGGCGTTCTTGCAAAGCACGGCCGACGGTACGGTAACCTCCGCACGTATCACGCTGGGCTGCATGGCTGATCGCCCGATGCGCGCCCACGCAGCCGAGAAGGCGTTGCTTGGCTGCAAGCTCACGGCTGACGAGATCGCACCGGCGCTGGCTGCCGCGGGCGAAGGTATTGCGCCGATCACCGATCCGATCGCCAGCGCCTGGTATCGCGCCGAGGTCCTGCCGGTCCACCTCGGTCGGCTGCTGCTGAGTTAACCACCGTTGGGGGATGCGCGTCTGTCCGGCCATCCGGGCAGGCGCGCAAGGAGGAAAGAATGGCGAAGGTTCCGGTTCAATTCACGCTCAACGGCTCCGAAAAGGCCGAATTCGTCGAGAGCGGCACGACGTTGCTCAACGCGCTGCGCGACAAGATCGGCGACACCTCGCCGAAAGGCGGCTGCCATCAGGGTACCTGCGGCGCCTGCTCCGTCATCATCGACGGCGAGCTGAAGCTCTCCTGCTTGACGCTGGCCGAGACCTGCAACGGCGCCGAGATCAAAACGACCGCCGGCCTGGCCGAAGGCGGCGTGCTGCATCCGCTGCAGCGCGCCTTCCTCGATGCCTTCGCCACCCAATGCGGCTTCTGCACGCCGGGCATGATCATGGCAGCCAAGGTGTTGCTCGACCGCACGCCGAACCCGAGCCGCGAGGATGTGGTCGAAGCGCTGTCCGGCAACATCTGCCGCTGCACCGGCTACGAGCCGATCATCCAGGCGGTGCTGACCGCCGCGCGCGCCAACTCGCAGAACGCCGCCTGAGGACTAGCCATGGAACTGCGCAAAGACTATTTCGCCGACGTCCGCAAGGACGGCCTCCACGAGATCGGCCAGCCCAGACCGCGGCTCGATTCCCCCGGACACGTCACCGGCAAGACAGCCTATTTCGCCGACCGCAATTTTCCCGGCATGCTGCATCTGAAAATGGTGCGCAGCCCGCACCACCATGCCCGCATCCGCTCGATCGACACCTCCGAGGCGGAAAAACATCCGGGCGTTGTGCGCGTGCTGACCGCCAAGGACGTGCCGCACAATGTCTACACCATCCTGATCCTGATCCAGATCGGCCCGGAGGACGAGACGGTGCTTGCCGACGGCAAGGTGCGCTGGAAAGGCGAGGCCGTGGTGGCGGTACTGGCCGAGACCGAGCGCGCGGCGCAGGAAGCCGCCGCCAAGGTCAAGGTCGACTACGAGGTGCTGCCGGCCGTCTTCGATATGGAGGAAGCGCTGAAGCCCGGCGCGCCGCTCGTCAACGAATATCACGGCCAGAACTACTACCTCTATGACAGCGGCGAGTGCCGCAAGGTGCGCTTCGGCGACGTCGAGACAGGCTTTGCCCAGGCCGACCATATCCTGGAGCAAAGCTACCAATCCTCGCCGATCGAGCATGCGCCGACAGAGACCACGGGCTGCGTGGTCGCGCCCGAAGGCAACGACCGCTTCACCTGCTACACCAACACGCAGGCGATGTTTTTCACCCTCGACAACACCTCGATCATACTGCAGATGCCGGGCAGCAAGCTGCATTTCGTCGGCGGCACCGTCGGCGGCGGCTTCGGCGGCAAGGTCGACGTCATCGTCGAGCCGATCGCCATCCTCGCCGCCAAGCTCACCGGCCGTCCCATCTCCTTCATCTATAGCCGCGAGGAGGAGATGCAGATTTCGTCGCCCCGCGCCGCCGAAAAGGTCGTCATCAAGGACGGCGTCATGAAGGATGGCCGCATCGTCGCCCGCAAGGTCACCGGATACACCGATGCCGGCGCCTATTCGCGCCATTCGCCCTATGGCGCGCAGAAGGGTGCCGCGCATTATCCCGGGCCCTACACGATCCCGAATGTCTGGATCGACACCTATTGCGTCTACACCAACCGCACGCCCTCTTCCGCCATGCGCGGCTTCGGCGTCACCATCGGCGACTTTGCGCTGGAGGTGCAGATGGACAAGCTGGCGCGGCTGATCGGCATGGATCCGCTCGAATTCCGCTTCATCAACGCCTATCGTGACGGCGACATGAAGGCACATCGCCAGCCGACCGAGGGCGCGGCGCTGATCGAGTGCATGCAGGAAGCCTCGCGCGCCGCCAACTGGCCGGTGGCGGAGAAATACATGGCGATGTCCTCCTACAAGAAGGGAGCCTGAGATGGCGATACGGCGCGGACGCGGCGTCGCCGCGATCAATTATCCGACGGGCATGAACCTCGGCGGCGATCCGACCCAGGCGCTGGTGCACTCGACGCCGACCGGCAACTTCATGGTCACGCTGTCCAGCGTCGATCTCGGCCAGGGCATGAAGCAGATCATGGCGCAGATCTGCGCCGAGACCATCGGCGTGCCGACCGACCGCGTCGTCATCGACACCGCCGACACCGACACCGGCCCCCACTGCATGGGCACCTTCGCCTCGCGCGGCACGCACCGCGCCGGCAACGCCGTCATCCAGGCGGCCAAGGAAGCCCGCCAGGTGATGCTGGAAGTGGCGGCCGAGGAGCTGGAAGTGAACGCCTCGGACCTCGAGACCGACGGCGAGGGCAACATATTGGTCAAGGGCGCGCCGCAGAAGTCGATCTCGATCTTCGATGTCGCTTTGTCCGCGCATTTCAAACTCGGCCGTTCGATCTCCGGGCGCGGCATGTTCCTGATCCCGCGCTCCTATCCGGAGAAGGAGACCGGCGCGATGAAGCCTTCCACCTGCTATGCCCATGCCTGCACCATGGCCGAGGTCGAGGTCGACGACGAGACCGGCGAGGTGACGGTGCTGACCGTGAAGAACGTCTTCGAGATCGGCCGCGCGCTCAACCCGAAGAT
The DNA here is from genome assembly GCF_033977165.1 of Mesorhizobium captivum. NCBI lineage: Bacteria > Pseudomonadati > Pseudomonadota > Alphaproteobacteria > Hyphomicrobiales > Phyllobacteriaceae > Mesorhizobium > Mesorhizobium captivum. Next base: position 8,199 of record NZ_JAVIJB010000009.1, on the reverse strand, counting down.
GGTCGAGCAGCAGCTGGTCGGCGGCTCCTGGATGGGCATCAGCCACGCGCTCTACGAGACGACCGAACCCTATTACCCAAGCCGCGACCATGGCGGCACCGACTTCAACCAGTATTTGATGCCGGGGCCTGGCGATCTCGCCGAGACCGAAATCATCGTGCTGCAGCGCCCGTCGGCCGACGGGCCGTTCGGCGCCAAGGGACCGGGCGAGATGTGCGCCAACCCGCAAATCCCGGCGGTGGCCAACGCCGTCTTCGACGCGGTCGGCGTGCGTATCGACACGCTGCCGATCACGCCGGAACGCATCCTGCGCGCGCTGAAGACGCAGGCCGCGGGGTGAGCAGACGATGACCCGCGCCGACGCCGTAGAGGTCGCGGCTTCGCCGGAAGCGGTGGCCGCGCGCCTTGCCGCTTCGCGCTATCTGGCGGACGATAGCCTCGCCACCGCGATCTTCCTGTCGATCCGTCTCGGCAAGCCGCTGCTGCTCGAAGGCGCGCCGGGCGTCGGCAAGACGGAGGCCGCGAAGGCTGTTGCCGAACTGCTCGGCCGCGAACTGGTGCGCCTGCAATGCTATGAAGGCATCGATGCCGCGCATGCGCTTTACGAATGGAACTACCAGCGCCAGCTGCTTGCCATCCGCCACGCCGGCGAGCACGAGATCTACATCTATGACGACCGCTTCCTGATCGCGCGGCCGCTGCTGCAGGTGCTGCGCGCGCCGGAGCAACGCGTACTGCTGATCGACGAGATCGACCGCTCAGACCATGAATTCGAAGCGCTGCTGCTCGAATTCCTCTCCGACTTCCAGATCAGCATTCCCGAGCGCGGCACGATCCGCGCCGCAACGCAGCCGATCGTCATCCTGACCTCCAACCGCACCCGCGAGCTTGCCGAGGCGCTGCGCCGGCGCTGCGTCTATCACTGGATCGGCTATCCCGACGCCGCGCGCGAGACCGAGATCATCATGCTGCGCTCAGGCCACGTCGTCGAGGCGACCGCGCGCGCGGTGGCGAAGGCCGTGCAGCAGATCCGCGCCCGTCCGCTGGCCAAGCCGCCGGGCATCGCCGAAGCCGTCGAATGGGCGAATGCCGCGACCATTCTCGAAAAAGGCGGCAGCCCGTGGCCGGAAGCCTTCCGCCGCGCCATCGGCGTGCTGATCAAGGACGAGGAGGATCTGTCCTCGATCGCGCCGGAACTCGGCAGGATTGTCGAGGAGGCGCTGGCGTGATGAGCAATCGCAACGCACTAGCGCGATACCCCAGGGTTAATGCGCGACGCTGGCGGGACAGCACCCCCCTCTGTCCTGCCGGACATCTCCCCCTCAAGGGGGGAGATCAGACGTCCCGCCGGCTTTCGCCAATCTTCAACGTCGCAGGATTGAGCGGAGCGCCCAAGCTGCCAATCTCCCCCCTGGAGGGGGAGATGTCCGGCAGGACAGAGGGGGGCGCGAAGGAATGATGCGTGGGGAAAGCTTGCCCCATCCCACCATGCCGTTCCTGGGCTTTGCCCGGCTGTTGCGCTGTCACGCCTTCGCCATCGCGCCGGAACAGATCACCAGCTTCATGCAAGCGGTCACCTTGCTCGGCCCGCGCTCGATGAACGACATCCTTGAGGCAGCACTTGCGACGCTGGCGCCCCCGCCCGATCGTCGCGGCGAATTCGACGCGCATTTCCGCAACCATTTCTACGGCGATGCCGAGCCTTCCATCGGCGGTGAAGAGGACGTCGAAACCCGCATCAAGGACGATCGCGGCATGCGCGAGGAAGAAAGCCAGGCCGTTCGCCAGGAGAAAGGCGGCGAACTATCCTCGGAGCTCGAGCAGCTGAGCAGCCGCGATTTCCAGCGCGATCCCGACGGCCTCGGCTCGTTCCGTCGCCGGCTCGCCTCCGCCCTCCCCGCGCGCCGTTCCTTCCGCACCGCGCGCACCCGTTCGCGTGGCACGCTCGACCTCCGCCGCTCGCTGAGCGAGATCGTCAGCGCCGATGGCGACATCCCCTTGCCACAGCTCCGCCGCCGCCAGACCGTGCCGCGCAAGCTGTTACTGCTCATCGATGTATCCGGCTCGATGAAGCTGCACACCGCCGACTACCTCAAGCTCGCGCACGCGGTGGTGCAAGGCGCGGACCGCGCGGAAGTCTTCACCTTCGGCACGCGGCTTACGCGCATCACCTCGGCGCTGCGCAACCGCGATTGCGGCCAGGCGCTGGCGCGCGCGGCAGCGCTGGTCGACGATTGGGACGGCGGCACCCGCATGGGGCCGACATTGCTTGCCTTCCTCTCGGTGCCGCGCTTCTCCGCCTTCGCGCGCGGCGCTGCGGTGGTGATCCTGTCGGATGCTCTGGAGCGCGGCGACCATTCCGATCTCGAAACCGCGATGCGGCGCTTCCGCGCCCGCGCCTTCCGGCTGTCGCTGGCGACGCCGCTCGCCAGCGACCCGCGCTTCCGGCCGGCGACCGCAGCGCTCCGCGCCATCCTGCCGGTGCTCGACGATCTGATCGACGGCTCGTCGCTCAGGAGTCTGACCGATTTCATTCTGTCGCTCGCCCGCCCTGCTCCGGCGGCCGCGGCCATCTGGCAAAGGGTATCGTGATGCAGAAAGCGATCGACGCGCATTTCCATATCTGGCGCCAGAAGGACCAGCCCTGGCTGGTCGGGCCGATGGTGCCGCGCATCTTCGGCCCTTACGAGCCGATCCGCCGCGACTATCCGATCGGTGAATTCCTCGAAGACCAGAAGGGCTCCGGCGTCGAGAAGGCCGTCTACGTCCAGACCAACTGGGCCAAGGAGGATTTCGAAAAAGAGGTCGCCTTCCTGCAACAGACCGCCGACGAAACCGGCTGGCCGCACGCCATCGTCGGCTATGCCGACATGACGGTCGATGATGTCCGGCCACAGATCGACCGATTGAAAAACTATCCGATGCTGCGCGGCGTGCGCATGCAGCTCCACTGGCATGAGACGCCCGCCTTCCGCTTCGCCGCCTCGGCCGACCAGGTGATCGATCCCAAGGTGCGCGCCAACGTGGCGCGGCTGAAGGACTATGGCCTCTCCTTTGATCTGCAGCTTTTCCCGGCGCAGATGAAGGACGGGCTGGCGCTGGTCGGGGAAAACCCTCAGACGAATTTCGTCCTCACCCATGCCGGCATGCTGACCGGTATGGAGCCGGAAACCACCGAAGCGTGGAAAGCCGGCTTGCAGACGTTATCGGCGGCACCAAATTTCTACGCCAAGCTGTCGGGGCTCGGCACCTTCGCGCATGCCAACGATCCGGAACTGATCAGCTACATCGTCGACAACGCGATCGAAATCCTCGGCAGCGATCGGCTGATGTTCGGCTCGAACTTCCCGATCGAGAAGCTCTGGACCAGCCATGCCGAGCTGATCAAGGCACACAGGGCGGCGGTGGCGAGGCATGGAGTGGCGGCCGAGGCGGACATCTTCTGGAACACAGCGGAAAGAGTGTATCGGCCGGTGTAGCACAGACCTCTCCTTCTCCCCTTGTGGGAGAAGGTGGATCGGCGCGCAGCGCCGAGACGGATGAGGGGTGTTCCAGCGGAGTGAGACGCTGGCGTTCCCTGGAACACCCCTCATCCGTCGCCTTCGGCTCTCCCTTCTCCCACAAGGGGAGAAGGGAGAGCCGGCGCGCCTCACTTCACCTCGAACTGCGGATCGATCGGAATCTGCATCGCGGTGACGAGATGGTTGGTCTGGCCGGCGAGCCCGATGATCGACACCAACTCTCCGTGCTGCGCATCGGTCATGCCCTTGGCGCGGGCGGCAGCCGTGTGTGAATGGATGCAATAAGAACAGCCGTTGGCGGTCGAGACCGCGATATAGATCATCTCCTTGGTCAGCGGATCGCTGTCGGCGACCATCACCGCCTTGAGCTGCTCGTGTTCGAGCCTGCGAGGCCGGCGGAATTTACATCTGCAAAACGCGGTAAGCGCGATGTCAATTGTCCGTCGAGTGACCCGAGACCTCGGCTCCGGCGGATGGCGGCAGGACCATGAACCGGAACGACGCCACGAGTCCGATCAGGCCGATCGCGATGAATGCGATTCTGAAATCGACGAGATCGAGCGCCTCTTCGCCTCTGGCGATCTGCGACAGGTTGAGGACCGCCGCCGCTATCGCCACGCCGAACAGCATCGATATCTGCTGCAGCATGCTGGAAAGCGTTGCTGCCGAGCTGCGCTGCGCACCGCCGATATCGGCGAAGGCAAGCGTGTTCAGCGCCGTGAACTGCATCGAGCGCGAAAGCCCGGCTACCAGCATCAGCGCCACCACCAGCGCCAGCGGCGTCTGCGGCGAGATCGCCCCGCAAGCCATGATCGCCAGCGAGGCGATCAGCCCGTTGACGATCAGAACGCGGCGGAAGCCGAAGCGCCTCAGCGTCGGCGTGGTCACCGCCTTCATGCCGAGATTGCCGAGGAAATAGGCCAGGATCAGCAAGCCGGCATCGACCGGCCGCATCCCGAAGCCCACCTGGAACAGCAGCGGCAAAAGGAAGGGCGTGGCATTGATCGCGACGCGGAAGATCGTGCCTGCCGACAGCGTCGAGACGGCGAAGGTCAGCACCTTGAAGGCGGAGAGGTCGAGCAGCGGATGCGGCGTGCGCAGGAGTTGGCGCACTGCCATCCAGCCGATCGCAACGCCGGCGGCAATGAGACCCGCTGTCGGCAGCATGCCGTTTTCGGGATGCGCAAGGCGCTCCAGGCCGTAGAGCATCACCGCGAGGCCGAGCGAGGTTACGAAGAAGCCCGGCCAATCGAGTGGCCTTGCCTCGGAGTCGCGATCTCCCGGAACGAAGCGCGCGACCAAGAGCAGTCCGGCCAGTCCCAGCGGGACGTTGATGAAGAAATTCCAGTGCCAGGAGAGATAGGTGGTGATGAAACCGCCGAGCACAGGCCCGACAACCGGGGCGAACAGAGCTGGCCAGGTGATCAGCGCTGTGGCGTTCAGCAATTCCGATTTGGCGGCGTTGCGCAGCACCAGGATGCGGCCGACGGGCGTCATCAGCGCGCTGCCCAGGCCCTGCACGATGCGGGCAGCCACAAACTCGGTTAGGCTCTGGGAGAAGCCGCAGCCAATCGACGCCAGTGTGAACAGCGCTATCGCCCCGAGGAAGATGTTGCGCGCGCCAAACCGGTCGGCGAGCCAGGCCGACAGCGGCACGAACACCGCCATGGTCAGCATGTAGGCGGTGATGCCGATGCTCATCGCCACCGCCGGCACGCCGAAGGATTGACCCATCTGCGGCAGCGACGTCGAGATGATCGTCGAATCGAGCAGCTGCATGAAGAAGGCGACGGCGACGATCAGCGCAACGCGCCGCGCCTGGCGCGCCGCCATCGGCACGGACTGGGACAATGCCTCGTTGTCGGGAATGCTGCTCATGACGCGCAGGTTGAACAGCAAAAGGCTGAGCCGGTCCAGAGTTTAACCAACAAACTTTCGTGTCGCCTCGCCGCCTGTTATTGAGAGGTGGGCTTGGGAGGGGAAAAACGGGATGAAACCCATCTATATCGACTATCTCAACGCCCTCGACATCGAGGCGCTGGCGATGACCGATGCCGAGATAATCGGCGCCGTCGAAGCCGGGCTCGTCGCCCAGGGCAACGGCCAGACCGTGATCGAGCCGCGTGTCCATCTCGAGCCGGATCCGTCCTTTCATGGCCATTTCAACGTGCTGCGCGGCTATGTGGCGCCGCTCGATGCGGCCGGCGTGAAGATCGTCGGCGACTATGTCGACAACTACCTGCACGGGCTGCCGTCCGAATTCGGTATGCTCAACCTCTTCGACCCGCGCACCGGCACGCCGCGCGCCATCCTCGACGCCACCGTCATCACCGACATGCGCACTGGCGCGGTCACAGCCATCGGCGCCAAGCATCTGGCGAAGAAGTCATCCAGGGTGCTCGGCCATATCGGCGCGCGCGGCACCGCCTACTGGAACGTGCGGCTGCTCGACCATCTCTTCGACTTCGATGAGATCCGCGTCCATTCGCGCCGGCCGGAAAGTCGCGACGCCTTTGTCGCGAAACTTGCCGCCGATCTCGGCAAGCCGATCATGGCCGTGGCTGACTGGAAAAGTTGCGTCGAAGGCGCCGACATCGTCGTTGAGGCCTCGCGGTTGCCGGATCCGCAGCCGCTGCTCAAGACGGAGTGGATCAAGCGCGGCGCGCTGGTCGTGCCCTATGGCACGATGAGCGCGGTCGAACTGTCGCTCACCGACATCATGCAAAAGATCGTCGTCGACGATTGGGGCCAGTGCAAGACCGGCAAGTTCGGCTCGCTGCGCGCCCATGTCGAGACGGGGCGGTTGAGCGAGGCGACGCTGCACGCCGAACTCGGCCAGATCGCCGCCGGCCTCAAGCCGGGCCGACAAAGCGATGGCGAGACGATCCTGTTCTGGCACCGCGGCCTGTCGCTCTCCGATATCGCGCTGGGCAAGGCGATGCTCGCCAAGGCCGGCGAAAACGGTATCGGCCAGAGGCTGCGCTTCGCATGACCCCGCTCGTTCTCACCGGCGCCGGCGTCAGCATCGAGGACGTGGCGGCTGTCGCGCGCGATGCGGGCAAGATCGAGGTCACGCCGACGGTCATCGAGAAGCTCGGCAAGGCGCGCAAGGCGCTGGATGACGCCGCCGCCGGTGGCCAGCATATCTACGGGCTCAACACCGGGCTTGGCGCCAATCTCGGCACGGCCGTCGAAGGCGATGCCGGCGCCTTCCAGCGCCAGCTTCTCGACGGGCGCGGCGCTGCGGTGGGTGAGACGCTGCCTATCCAGATCGTGCGGGCGGCGATGTTTGCCCGCATCGCAATGCTTGCGGCGGGTGGTTCCGGCCTGTCCCCGCATGTCTTCACCGCGCTCGTCGATGCGCTCAACGCCGGCGTCCATCCGGCGATGCCCTCGCTCGGCTCGATAGGCGCCGGCGACCTGGTGCTGATGGCGGCGATCGCCCACACGCTCATCGGCGAAGGCGATGCCGACTACCAGGGCCGGCGCATGCCGTCGGCCAAGGCGCTAATGATGGCGCGTCTTGCCCCGGTCAGCCTGGCGCCGAAGGACGGCCTGTCGCTGATCAACGCCTCGGCAGTCTCCACCGGCGCCGCCGCGCTGGCGCTTGTCGACGCGTTGTCGGCGCTCGAACAGCAGCAGCAGGCCGCCGCGCTGACCATGGAGGCGCTCGGCGCTAACCGCACTATCCTCGATCCGCGCCTCCATGCCGCGCGGCCCGCGGCGTGCCAGCAAGCGGCGGCAAAGGCGCTGCGCGACCTGCTCGCCCGCGACGACGCACCGGCACCGACCACCATTCAGGATCCGCTGTCGATCCGCTGCATGCCCTCCATCCATGGCGCGCTGATCCAGGCGATCGATCATGCGCGGCTCGCCGTCGAGATCGAGCTCAACGCGGCCGCCGACAATCCGCTGGTGCTCGCCGACGATGCGCTGGTGCTGTCGACGGGCAATTTCCACACCGCCTCGCTCGCGCTGGCTTTCGAGACTTTGGGGCTGGCGATCGCTCAGTGCGCGGCGGCTACTGCCGCCCGTTTCGTCCAGCTCACCGGTTCAGGCCGTAACGGCCTACCGAAATACCTCTCGCCGGTCGGCGGTGCTTCCGCCGGCTTCGTGCCGCTGCAGAAGACGGTGACGGCGATCCTGGCCGCGATCCGCCACAAGGCCAATCCGGTGATGCTCGACTTCCTGCCCGTATCCGAAGGCGTCGAGGATCATGCGACGCAGACTCCCCTCGCCGTGGCGAAATGCGCCGAGATGACCGTGCTGTGGCGGCGGCTGATCGCCTTCGAGCTGATGGCGGCGGCGCAGGCGATCGACCTGCGCGAAGGGCTGACGCTGGGGTCCGCCACCGAAGCGATCCACGCGGCTGTCCGCGCCCACGTGCCGACGCTCAAGCAAGACAGGCCGCTCGGCCCCAATGCCGATGCGCTGCACTCGGTGCTCGCCGACGGGTATTGGCACCCTGCGGTGCACCAAACGCTGCGCGTCTAAAGCATGTCTCCCGAAAGCGGAAACCGGTTCCGGGACAAAGACATGCGTAAAAATCAAAAACCTAAAGCACTCACAGCTTAAAGCATGTCTCCCGAAAGTGGGCCCGGTTTCGGGACAAAGACATGCTTAAAATCAAGAACCTAAAGCAGGTCGCGTGAATCCTTTTTCACGCGACCTGCTTTAG
>NZ_JAVIJB010000099.1:0-2563 GCF_033977165.1 Mesorhizobium captivum | reverse complement strand
ATGGTGCGGCCGTTGTCGCAGGTGCCCCGGCGCTGGTGGTTGAGGCAGGCATAGCGCTCGCGTGTGAACAGACCGTAGCGCCCGCCGCAGCAGCCGCAGATGAGCAAGCCGGAAAGCAGGGAGACCGGCCGCTTCATGGTGTGCAGCTTGCTCGCCCGGGCCTTGCGCGTGGCGACGGCCACCGCCTCGAACTGGCTGGCGATGGCTTTCTGTCTCTCCTTCACGGCCTGCCACAACTCGTCCTTGACGATCCTGAGATGTGGCACCTCGGTGCGGATCCATTTGCTCGGCGGATTGGCCCGCGAGACGCGCTTGCCGCTGGCGGGATCCTTGACGAAGTGCTGTCGGTTCCACACCAGCACACCAGCATAGAGCTCGTTGTTGATGACGCCGGTGCCGCGGATCACATGCCCGCGCACGCTGGTGTCGCCCCAATGCCGGCCGAGCGGGCCGGGAATGCCTTCCTTGTTGAGGTCGACGGCGATCGCCTTCGGGCTCTTGCCGGCGGCAAATTCGCGGAAGATGCGGCGTATGATGGTCGCTTCCTCCGGCACGATATCGCGGTCGCCGCGAACAGGCTCACCTTCGCTGTCGAGCTTCTTCAGCACCCGGTAGCCGAGCACAGCCCGCCCCCGGCCTTGCCCTTCTCCACCCGCCCGCGCAGGCCGCGATGGGTCTTGAGGGCAAGGTCCTTGAGGAAGAGGGCATTCATCGTGCCCTTGAGGCCGACATGCAGCTCGCTTATCCCGCCCTCGGCCAAAGTGACGATGGCAACGCCGGCGAATTTGAGATGCTTGAAGAGGGTGGCGACATCGGCCTGGTCGCGGCTGATGCGGTCGAGCGCCTCGGCCAGCACCACATCGAAGCGGCCGCGTTGGGCATCGCGTACCAAATGCTGGATGCCCGGCCGCAGCACCGTGCTGGCGCCGGAGATCGCAGCATCCTCATAGGTTCCTGCGACGCTCCAGCCCTCCCGCGCCGCCTGCTCGCGGCACAGCCGGAACTGGTCCTCGATGGAGGCATCCCGCTGGCTGTCGGAGGAATAGCGGGCATAGAGTGCGACACGAGTCATGGCGGCTGATCCTCTCTCCCATTCCAAGGGGGTTCACCATCCTGCCCCCCGCCCTCTCCCTTTCGGCGGCCCGGCCGATTGTCGTTGGCCGTCTGCCCCGCCTCGAATGCCTGCCGCGCCAGTTGCCGGCCGATTAGCCGGGCGATATCCAGCACGACCCGATCCAGCCTGGCCGCCGCCGTGAGTTCGGGGCGCCCCTCGGGCCTGACAAGGTCGCCGTTGTCGTTCGCCGGAACCGGCGCCTGTGGCCCAGTCCGGGTTTCCTCTGGCATCGCGGTCGCTCCCAATTGTGGATCGGCCCGCTATCAGATGTCTCTGGACGGCAAAGGAAAGCACGAAGTTCATGTCGTAGCGGCACAGCGTGCAATGACTTGCGCCGTGCGGTTTCGGCTCCCCAGCTAATTGCCAAGAGAGGCAATGGCGGCGCTCAATTTAAGGAACGCCGGTTGACCGGGGCCATCATGCCTTCCAACTCGGATTCTAGGGAGTCCGCTCGAAGACAATCAAAAACCTGAAACCAGAAGCGGTACTCCGGCATGTCTCCATCGCAGTTCGCCGCCAGAGCGCCCCAAGCGATCGCCGTTACTGCCAAATCGCCCCACAGCGCTTTTGCGGCGTCAGCGACTTCGATAACGGACTGATCGCCGAGCACCGCGTCTATCTCTGCTGCCTCGCGGAAAAAAGGAGAATCCTCAACGATGATCGGCGAACGATCGGTCAGTTTTTTCATGCTGCGCCTCCATCCGCCCCGGTCCACACTCGCAAGCTCCGCCCGTCTCGTTTTCTAGGCGATTTCGGCTGGAGCAGGTCGTTTGGAAACATCTGCTCGGGAACAAGCCGTCGGCCGATGCGAATAACGTCATCGAGTGCCGAGCGTATCTGAGGCCAGGGAAATTCGGCACCGTCTTCAGAGACTTCCCCTTCCCTAAGCGCAGCTTCAAGCTTCGCTGCCACACCGGCAAGGGAAGCGGCGGGCGTTTTGGACAACGCCTCAAGAAGGTCCTCCGCCCGGTCGGCAGATTCACGCTCGGCCTGCAATGCCGCCGAATAGCCAATTTCCCGGTCGGCGGCATCCCAGTGCGCCTGATGATCCGCAAGATCGGCTTCCGCCTTCGCACGCATCGCCACGTCTTCTGGATCGAGATCAAGCACTTCGTGAATCGACTTTAGGGAATGCAGCCTCACGCTCTCGCCATCATGCAGCCGGATGGTTGCACAAGGAAATCCAACCGTTTCGGCGAGTTTCCGCTCCAGGTTCTGCTGCTGACGGCAGAGCCGTTCAGTCTGCTCGTAGGCCGCCTGCCATTTGCGCCACACCACCACCGCGGGATCGGTGGATAGGTCTTTTTCAAAATCATTGCTGGCAACGGCGTTCCCCTGCCATGCCGCAATTGCAATTGCCGTTCCTGCAACTACCGCCCTGCGCGTGACGAGAGGCAAAGTCGTGGTATTGTCGGAATCAGCCATGATCCGAGCTCCCTGAAGCTTGGT
>NZ_JAVIJB010000098.1:0-2843 GCF_033977165.1 Mesorhizobium captivum | reverse complement strand
ACATCACCGTCGACGTCGAGCTGATCGTGCCGATCGCGATGGAAGAGAAGCTGCGCTTCGCCATCCGCGAAGGCGGCCGCACCGTCGGTGCCGGCATCGTCGTCACCATCAAGGAATAATCGGTCCGGCTATTGCCGGTTCGAAAGGAAAGGGCGGTCTTCGGGCCGCCCTTTTTTCGTTTCCGGCGCTCCGCAGGCCAACTGTTGCGCCACGTCTTTCAAAGCTGTTTGCAAGCGGCATTGCCCCAACTAGTATGGGTTGTACCCGTGGGGGCTTTGCGAGCGTGGTTCCGGAACGCCGTTCAGACAACATTTGGTGGCGCGGGCTCTTCCGTCTGGGGTTGGCCACCGCGATCGGCGTGGCCAGCGTTGTCGCGGAGGCCAGGGAAGAGGCGCCCGATCTCGGCCCGACGATGCGCTTTGCCGTCGTGCGCAGCAGCGCGTCGGGCTGCGAGCCCAATTGCCCGGAATGGATTTCGGCGGAAGGCACCATCGAGGCCGGCACGCCGGCGTTGTTCAGGCGTCTCTTGAAGGCGCTCGGCGGCCGGCAGTTGCCGATCGTGGTCAACTCTCCTGGCGGCAATGTCGACGCCGCGATCCAGCTCGGTCGCATGATCCGCAAGAACAAGCTCGACATCGCCGTGGGCACGACGGAGTTTTCCGGCTGCTCGCCGGAGATGAAGAACTGCCGGGACGATGACAGCAAGGCCGCGCCCTATCTCGGCATCGCCTATGACAGCGGCGCCATGTGCAACTCGGCCTGTCCGCTGATGTTTTCCGGAGGCATGCGCCGCGTCGTCGGCGAGTGGGCCGTTCTTGGCGTCCATCAGATCACCACGACATATCATCGGGAAAAGCTGCTCTACCGCACCATCTACAAAATTGTGAACGGCAAGAAGAAGGTGATCAGCACCAAGATCGTCAGCCGCAAGAACGCAGGCAGCTACAAGACCTATGAGATGAGCAAGGCGGTCGAGAGACGGCTGTCCGGCTATCTGAAGGAAATGGGGGTCGAGCAGGGCATGCTGGACGTGATGAAGGCGACGCCGGCAAGCGACATAAGGCAGATAGAGCCCGAGGATATGCTGGAGATGAAGCTCGTCACCAGCCTCGATACGCTCGACCTTCTAACCGGGAAGACCGTTTGCCAACACAGTCCCGTGCCGGCGAACTGCAGGGAAACACCGACGGACGGCAACGCCAAGCCGGCCGAGGTTGCAACCGTCGAGGTCAAGCCGACTTCTCCTCAATCGGTAGAGGCGGCACCATCCTTCAAGCCGGAACAGCAGATGCGCTTCGTGCTGGTTCGCGGCAGCAACCCGCTCTGCAATCCCGACTGCCCGGAATGGATTTCGGCGGAAGGGACGATTGCCGCCGGCACGCCCGACAGGCTGCGCGAGCTGCTCGATACGGTTGGCGGGCGCCGGCTGCCCGTCGTGGTCAACTCGCCGGGCGGCGACGTGCAGGGCGCGCTCGCCGCCGGCCGGCTGATCCGCGAGCGCAGGCTCGATGTCGCGGTCGCCCGGACGGATTTTCTCGATTGCGATCCAGGTGCGGCGGCGTGCGTCGCCAAGGACGGCTTCCACACGGGCCTCACTGTCGACGCCGGCGCCGAATGCGATTCGGCCTGCGCGGTGATGATCGCCGGCGGCTCCAGGCGCCTCGTCGGCGCCAGCGCGCATCTCAGCCTGCATTCGCTGGGGATGGCGGACAAGGTCAAGGCGTATCTCGACGAGATGGCGGTCGGGTCGGCTCTGTTCTCGACCATTCAGTCGATGCTCTATTCGAGCCACCGCGAGCTCAGCCAGGACGAGATGCAAAAATTCGGACTGACGACCGGACGCCAATCTGTGGACGCGCTCACGGGTGCCACCATCTGCAAGTCGTCGCCCAAGCCCGACAATTGCCGGGTTCTGCCGTCCGCCAATGCCGAGGCGGAGGCGCCGGCGAAGCTGTAAGCGCGGATGCGCCGACTGACCATCGAGGCAGGTTGAGCTGGGGAGGGCTTGCGTTATCCTCTGCGGCCTATCCGAGCAGGATCGGCCCGAAAGGATCAACAATGAGCGAGGAAATCCCGACTTTGTTCGAATGGGCCGGCGGCGCAGAGGCGCTCAACCGGCTGACGCAGACCTTTTACGACAAGGTGGCCCTGGACCCGATAGTCGGTCCGGTTTTCAAGCATATGTCGCCGGATCATCCTGCACATGTCGCAGCCTTCATCGGCGAGGTTTTTGGCGGACCGAAGACCTACAGCGAAAAGCACGGCGGCCACCGCGAGATGGTCATGCATCATCTCGGCAAGCACCTGACCGAGGAGCAGCGGCGGCGCTGGATCAATCTTCTCGCCGACGCGGCGGACGAAGTCGGCCTTCCCGACGATCCCGAATTCCGCTCAGCCTTCATGGGCTACGTCGAATGGGGATGGCGGCTGGCGAAGATGAATTCCAATCTCGGCGAGACCTGCGATCCGGAGACTGAGCCGATGCCCGCCTGGGGCTGGGGTGTGCCCGGCGGGCCTTACAGGCCGCCGGCCGCGAAATCGTGAGCGCGGCGGACCGCACTATTAGCCCGATCCCTTGGCACGGCACGGCAAATCGGGTTTTCTGGCAAAGCATATGAAACTGCGTCTGACTGCTCTTTACAGAGCGCGCGGAAGCTTTTAGGAAGCGCTTGCGCCGAAACGCGCGTGTACGGGCATAGCTCAGTTGGTAGAGCGGCGGTCTCCAAAACCGCAGGTCGTAGGTTCGAGCCCTGCTGCCCGTGCCATCTCCCAAGTGTGTCCGACCCGGAGACATAGGTAACAGATCGTACCTAAGACATGGGTGACAACCTCGTGCCGAACGG
>NZ_JAVIJB010000097.1:0-3029 GCF_033977165.1 Mesorhizobium captivum | reverse complement strand
CCACGCTCAACCAGGGCGCCTTCAATGTCGGCAATGCCGGCGGCGCCTGGATCGGCGGCCTCGCCATCTCCCTCGGCATATCCTACGCCAACCTGCCGCTGGTCGGCGCGGCACTCGCGCTGCTCGCCGTCACGGTGGCCGTGCTGTCGCAGTCGCTCGATCGCCGCGCGGTGGTACAGACTTAGTCATTCGCTGATGGGATCTACGCACGATCGTCACGAATATTCAGCATGTAACGTGTGTGTCGGAGTTCACCGGTTCTTGTCAGCGCACCCTTGGCAACCAGATCCTGCAGGTCCCTTGTCGCCGTGGCGCGCGACGCCTGGGTGATGGCGATATAATTCTCCGCGCTGAGGCCGCCCTTGAAACTGGCGATACCTTCCCGGAACATCCGGGCGACGACTTTTTCCTGGCGTTCGTTGAACTGCCCCCGGTGGTGCTCGTAGAACTTGGCCTTGGCAACGGAGAATTCGACGCGGGCGAGCGTTACGCGCTGCGCTTCTAGGATCGTGCTGGCGAAGTAGATCAGCCAATCGGTGATCGCGTTGTTTTTATTGCTGGCCTCCAAATGATCGTAATAGGCCTTGCGGCGACGCTCGATCGTGTAGGCCAGCGCGATGAGGCTCGGCTCGCCCAGATTTTGCGCCAGCGCTTTTTCGCAAAGGGCACGTCCCATGCGGCCGTTGCCGTCTTCGAACGGATGGATGCTCTCGAAATAAAGGTGCGCGATACCGGCGCGCGTCAACGCGGGAAGCGGAGTCTTGCCCTTGAGCGCGGTATCGTTGAACCAGATGGTGAAGGCGTCCATCTCGGCTTTCACGCGCGATGAGGGCGGCGCCTCGAAATGCACTTTGGGTTTGTCCAGCCGGTTAGAGACGATCTGCATGGCATCGGCATGCTGGCGATAGTTGCCGATCGTCTCGATGCGCCGCCCGCCTGACATCACCGTCTTGTGCCAAGCATAGAGCGTGCGATGCGAGAGCGGGTTGGCAAAATGCAGATACACGTCGGCCGTCATTTCGGCGATGCCCCGCTCGGCGGGCGGGACGCGCCTATTCTCGCCTCCGAGCCCAAGCTGCTGCCGCAAGGATGATTCCAGGCTTTCCCGGTTGAGATACTCACCCTCGATCTCGGATGTCTTCAAAGCCTCTTCGCTGATTAGATCGATGCGGATCTGGTCGCGGTCATCGGGGCCAACATGGCGAAACACGCCCAGGAACTCGCCCGATCGCAATAGGAACTCGCTTTCCAGCGGGTCCAATGCCATCTTGTCGTAGGTAAAATGCGGCCAGTCGGCCTGCTCCCAATTCCATGCCATGAGCTATAGAGCGCCTTTCTATAACTCATGAAAGCGAAAAAAGTGAGCTATAGCAATCTTATCTATGCCTCAGCCGGCACCCATTAGATGGTCTCCGGCTGCCCCCAGAAATTCGGCACATCGACCGTGAAGAAACCATAGTCCGTCGAGGTTCTCATTGGTTCGGAACCATTCATCCAGCATGCCTGCAACATCAGTTGGGGACTCCGGCTCAAGGGCATGACAGCGGACGCTCCTGGTGAATTATCGCCACTGGTGAGCCGCGTGAAACGACTCCGATTCAGCCGTATGCGGAGGGGGTGAAAAAATATGGGGGTTCAAGCACATTCAGGACTTGCGTCCTACCGGGCTGAAACCGGCATAAAAAAGGCAATGCTCGCGTTTCCGCTTACAAAGCCTCCGAGAAGATATATAGGCCCAACCGGGGGCAACGTCAATAATTCGAGGTGGCCGAGGGGGAACGCCTATGAAGACATTCACGCAATCACAGCTGCAAGCAATCGCTGACGCATTGGGCGAGACCGCCGACGGCCTGACCGGCTCGGAAATCGGACATCTGCTGGCCACGGTCAAGATCGCCGATACCGGTTCCCCAATGACCAAGCGACACAGATCGTACAATGCCTTTGCCAACGACCAGAACAAGCGTGGTGCCCGCACCCATATCATAGCGTTCATCCGCAAGGCCATGAAACAGGAGCGTTTCGCCGCGAGGGGCCGAACGATTCGAGCCGATGCGCCTTAACCTGAACCGAGCTCTGGCATTTGCAGGATTGGCCGTCGCGGCATCCGGAAAACTGGGCTCCGTCGAGGCAGCCCAAACCTTATCAGAAGCGACGCGGCGTGCGCGCGAGCTGAGGGCCGAGTTGACTATCCGCGGTGCATCCTGATGTGTTGATGTTCTGCCGGGAGGAACTGCTTGCAGACAACTACTTCCATGCTGTCCGACATGCCGATGTTGGCGATCAACACGCTCGTGACCGATAGCGAGAGGAGCGAGCACCTGGTGAAGGGGACTTTCAGCATGTTCCGCAATACCACTGCGCACAGTGCAAAAATCCACTGGCAGATGTCGAAGGAGTCTGCCGAGGATTTGTTTTCAATGGTCTCGTTGATGCACCGCCGTATCGACGCTGCGCTCATGCCGGCGCGGACCTGATCGGGGGAACTTTTAAACCTGCAGGAGCGCTCGTCGGAATTTTCCTATGGATTCGGCGTTATCCTTCTCGGCCTTTGAGTCAGGCTGCCGCGATTGACGCTTGAACGACAGTGCGTTCGTCCGGCTCGTCCTCAAACGGACGTGTGCCGATGATGTTGCGCCCTTGGTCACTTCCCGTCTGGCCGAAGCAAGCGAGATCAGTCCAGCCATCGCAAAGATGGTAGCCGAACACGAGGTGTTCGAACTCGGTGCCGCTGAAATCCTCGAAATGAAGGGAATCGCCTGTCTACCTCCTAACTCCCAGAGCTGCGGATCGGATTGATGATCTGAACATCCTCGAAGTCCTTTTCATTGTCTGTCACGACAACGTAGTGGTTGGCCTCGGCGATCGCAGCGATGATGGTGTCGAGCGCGCTTCTGGGGCGTCCCTTCGCCTTCCCACCAGCCATAAGACTGGCCCAGACGAGGCCAGCTTTCTCGTCAAACGGCAGATCGACTGAATTCTGCAGCTGCGCGGCCCCGTCTAGTCCTGCTGTCGATCTGGCCGGCCGG
>NZ_JAVIJB010000096.1:0-3045 GCF_033977165.1 Mesorhizobium captivum | reverse complement strand
GCAAAAACCGAAAAGTGTTACCCATGTGTCCGGTACAAATCGTCACCTATCTCTCAGGTCGCTCAGCCCCTGCGGGCTTCGGGTGGCAGGCCACCCGGAACCGCATTCGGGCGTAGGAGTGTCGCCCGAAGCTACGAAGTAGCGTAGGGGGACCATGTGGTACGTCTATTTCCTGCAGCTCGACAACGGCGACGTCTATGTCGGATCGACCAACGACCTCCGACGACGTTTCGAATCGCATCGATCGGGGTATGTGACTTCGACCATGGCTCATCTGCCTGTAACCTTGAAGGCCTACATCGCGGTCGAAACCGAGGCCAACGCCCGGCAACTTGAGCGATATTTTAAGAGCGGATCGGGCAAGGCCTTCGCGAACAAGCGCTTTTGGCGGTAAGGCCTTGTGACGGCCATTTGAGATTTATCTATTTGAAATTAAACGAAAAATAGCGTGATGATCTGCTTTTCGTCGACCTCCGTTCGCGATTCTGACTGGAGGTCAGAAAATGAACATCAAGAGCCTTCTTCTCGGCTCAGCTGCGGCCCTGATCGCAGTTTCGGGCGCCCGCGCCGCCGACGCGGTGACCGTCGCCGAGCCGGAACCGGTTGAATACGTCAAGATCTGCGACGTGTACGGTTCGGGCTACTTCTACATCCCCGGCACCGAGACCTGCCTGCGCATCGGCGGCTATGTCCGCTACGACATCGGCGTTGGCGACGTCGGCTCGTTCGATGGCGCGCAGACCGCCGACCATGAGGACGGTGACCGGCAAGACACTTTCTTCAAGCATGCCCGCTTCACGCTGAAGACCTGGACCGGCCAGGAAACCGAACTCGGCACGTTGAAGACCTTCACCGAGACCCGCTTCAACTTCCAAAATTCCAATGCGGCCATTCCGCTCAACACGGCGCACAACGGGGACACGGCCTCGCTGAACTTCGCCTGGATCCAGCTCGGCGGCCTGCGCGTCGGTAAGGACGAATCGGCCTTCAATACGTTCATCGGCTACGCCGGCAACGTCATCCAGGATACGCTGGTTCCATACGGCGACTTCGACACCAACGTCGTCCAGTACTACTTCGATGCCGGCAACGGCTTCTCGGCCGTCGTCTCGCTCGAAGAAGGTTCGGGCGTCGTCGGCACGATCGACAGCTACGTTCCGCATGTCGTCGGCGGTCTGAAGTGGACGCAGGGCTGGGGCGCCATCAGCGGCGTCATCGCTTATGACAGCAACTACGAGGAAGTCGCCGGTAAGGTCCGTTTGGACGTCAATGTCTCCGACGCGCTGTCGCTCTTCATTATGGCCGGCTACGGCACCGACGACAACCTCAGCGACGACGCAGGTAACGTCATCGACGCCGGTGGCCGCGGCTTCTTCAAGCAGTGGGGCGGCAACTGGGCTGTGTGGGGCGGTGGCACCTACAAGTTCAACGAGAAGACCTCGTTCAACCTCCAGGCGTCGGCTGATGATGAGAAGAACTATGCCGTCGCGGCCAACGTCGCCTACGACATCGTTCCCGGCTTGACCGTCACGGCCGAAGTCGATTGGTCTCACTGAGGTGAAGAAGGCATCAACTGGACCGACAGGTCCGTCTTCGCCAAGAAGGATGCAGTCGGCGGTATGCTCCGCTTCCAGCGCTCGTTCTAAGGGCTGGAATTCTACATGTGAAATCCGGCCCGGGCGTCTGCACGCCTGGGCCGTTTTGTTATCGTGACTTGGACGTGGGGCGAGCCGAAGGAAAAAGGGGGTCGATAGCTGAGCAGGGTCTTTCAGGGCGATTTTCGTGGGATCCGACATTTTGCGGATGAAATCGTTTTGTCAGACATAAACTCTTGAAAGGACACGTCCAAGCGGCTAGGTCTCGCCTATCCACTCGGGGGTGTGGTCCAAAAATGACGAATGAAGCGATTCAAGAGGGAGCGCCCTCTGACCATTTCGCGGTTTTGTCTTCTCAGAATTCGAAGTTTAGGTATACATACAACAAGATCAGAGAAGTAAAGTCGTACAGGGTCGGGGAGCTTTTTTCAGCATATCGAGATATACTTTGGGATGATGGGCGACATAAATACAATGTCAGCTCTTTCATTGGTGAAATAGACGAGATCCTTCTGGGAGAACGTTTCAGCACCTTTGACCAGAACACCCTGGACAATCTTATCGGCACCTTGCGCCAGCGCGGGAACGGCAACGCAACCATCAATCGCAAGATGGCTGCACTCAGCAAATTGCTGCGCAAGGCTCACAAGATGGGGGATATCCACAGCCTGCCCGAGTTCCGCCGCCAGAAGGAGCGGGCGGGACGGATTCGTTTCCTCGAACGGGACGAAGAGGCGAGGCTGTTCGCCGCCATCAAGAGCCGCAGCGAGGATGCTTACAGGCTTTCCGTTTTCCTTGTCGATACCGGCTGCCGTCTCGGCGAGGCGCTCGGCCTGATCTGGAACGACATCCAGGAACACCGCGTCTCGTTCTGGATCACCAAATCCGGCAGCAGCCGCACCATCCCGATGACCGAACGGGTCAAGGAAGTGATCAAGCTGCCACCGACTACCGAAGGGCGCCGGCCGAAGGGCCCGTTCACCAAGCTTACCCAGGCGCAGTACCGCGCCATCTGGAACGAGGCGAAGACCGAGGTCGGTCTCGGCGCCGACGAGCAGGTGGTGCTGCATATTCTGCGCCACACTTGCGCTTCGCGTCTCGTCCAGGGCGGTATCGACATCAGGCGCGTGCAGATGTGGCTCGGCCACCAGACGCTGTCGATGACCATGCGCTACGCGCATCTCGCCACCAACGATCTCGACGGCTGCGTCGTCGTGCTGGAGAAACCGCGCGCCGATGAGACGCCGCGCCCGGCGGAGGCTTCGGTGTTTGCGTCGCCGTTGACCACGCCGTCGCGCGCCGCGACTGCTTGCAAGGAGAACGGACCGGAACCGGCGAAGGCGCGCCGCAAGAGCTCGAAGGGCAAATAGCTTCGCCGGGCCATTCCTTCTCCCACAAGGGTGTTTGGACCGGGGACATCGCGAACAGGTGTGCGAGGACATCGCGAACA
>NZ_JAVIJB010000095.1:0-3177 GCF_033977165.1 Mesorhizobium captivum | reverse complement strand
GTAAGCGTCACGAGCACCGCACGGCTGTCCTTGGTTGACAGAGGCAGGGTCAGATGCGGGCCGCTTTGACTCGCTGGGGCATGAAGTACGAGCGGATGGCGACGACCGCCTTTGCAACGGCGGCGACACCCGCGTCGTCGAGACGGGAGTTCACCCCCGTTGTGTCCCGGATCGGGGCGATGATGTCGCGGGTTGCGGCATGGCCGCGGAGCACGGGGCGCCAGAGCCTTGTGGCGTAGCCGGTAGCGAGCAGGAAGGCAGTCGACCAGTGGAAGGGATCGAAGGAACCGTCATTGCGCCGCGCAAAGCGCGGGCGCCAGGTTTCCGGCGTTTCGCCAAGCCCGGTCGAGATGCGATTGTAGTTGGCAACCAGCGTCTGAACGGCGAGCGCCTCGGTCGTGCCTTCGAGCGCCATCAACGCTTGCTCGCCTGCAAACAGAGGAATCCATTGGCGCGGGTCGATAAAGCGCGGACCGATGATGAGCGCCGTCAGATAGCCGTCGAGCCCATCCATGCCGAAGACCGGCGGATGCGGCCGCTGCTTGTGCAAGAAGGTCTCGAAGGCCGCATCGTCCAGCATCGGGCGCGAAGGCGGAACCGAGGAAGCCGCGGCGGGCCGAGCGGCGACGGGCGCTTTTGACCGACGAGCGATCATGCCGCCACACGCTCCAGTTGGCCCCGTGCTTCCCGGTCTGCCTTCCAATTCCACGGCAAGAGCTCGTCGAGCCGATTGACCGGAATGGCGCCCGAGACGATCTGCTCGAGCACGTCGGCGAGCCAGGTTTCGGGATCGAGACCATTGAGCCGTGCCGAGTTGACCAGCGATGCCAGCACCGCCCAAGTCTCGCCACCGCGGGCGGATCCAACAAAGAGGCTATTCTTCCTCGTCAGGCAAACCGGCTTGAGCGAACGCTCGACGACGTTGCTATCGATTTCGATCCGTCCGTCCGCGAGGAAGGCTGTCAGCCCATGCCAATGCGCCAGCGTGTAGGCGACGGCCTTGCCGAGCGACGACTTGGCCGAGACCTCATCGATCAGCGTCTCCAGCCGCTCCTTCAGTGCCGCCATCAGCGGAGCACTCTCGGCCTTGCGCACCGACAGGCGCTGCTCGGCGCTCATGCCGCGGATGCATTGCTCGATCCGGTAGATCTCGGCAACAGCGGCGACCACCGCCAGCGCCTCGCTCGAGCCCGTCGTCTTGACCACCTCGACGAACTTGCGCCGAGCGTGGGCCAGACAAAAGGCAAGCTGCAAGGGTGCGATATTGCTCTTGCGCCGCCGCTTCGCCAGGCTCTTGTAGGCCGCATAGCCATCGACCTGGAGAATGCCATCGAATGTTGAAAGCTGTGCCTCGATCTCTCCGGTTCCCCGGCTTTCTGCAAACACATAGCCGACTGCCGGCGGTGCCGGTCCCTGCCAGGGACGATCATCGACGGCCTGCGCCCACAATTGGCAGACTTTCGTCCGCTTGCGTCCCGGATCAAGTCGCGGCAGAGGCGTTTCGTCACAGAACACCCGCGGCTGCGAGCGGATGACGGCAAGCAGGCGATCGTAAAGCGGCCTCAGCCACCAGGCGGCCCGTCCGACCCAGCCGCCGAGCGTGCCCCGGTCGAGATGGATGCCGTAACCCGAGAAGATCTGCGACTGGCGATAGAGAGGAAGATGCCAGGCGAACTTGGCGACGACCACATGCGCCACCAGCGCCGTCGTTGCCATGCCCCCGTCCATTACTCGCGCTCGCGCCGGCGCCTGGACGACATGGGCCTCGCAGGCCCGGCAGGCGTATTTGGGCCGGATCGTGCGGATCACGCGCAGAAGTGCCGGAACGATATCGAGGGCCTCGCTGATATCCTCGCCGATGCGATGGAGGCAAAGTCCGCAACAGGAGCAGACTGTGCTCTGCGGCTCGATCACTTCCTCGCAGCGCGGCAGATGCTTTGGCAGGGCGCCCATGTTGCGCGATGCCGACCGGTGCTTGCGTCGCGGACGATCCTTGTCTTCGGCGACATCGTCATTGGCCGCGGCCGGCACCTCGCAGAGGTCGCCGAGATCGAGCGCGATCTGCGTCGGATCAAGGACGGCCAGCTTCTCCGATTTTGCCCCGAAGATCATCTGCCGAAGCAGATCGGCATAGACGCGCAGCTCCGCGTTCTCGGCTTCAAGAGCCAGAACGATTCTCTGCAGCTCGGCAGGATCCGATGGCAACGAATCAGGGCGGGGCGACATGATCAACCCTACCAGGCGACCCCGAATCTTCAAGCAAATCCAGTCACTTCACGCCGCTCTGACCGGTCTTTTGACGTGTTTCTTCGCCACCCTCGTCCAGTCGAGGCCGGCCACCAGAAGGGCGAACTCCTCACGCGTCAGCCGCATCGAGCCGCCGCGGATCGGCGGCCAGGTGAAGCGCCCGGATTCGAGCCATTTCGAGACCAAAACCATGCCGCTTCCGTCCCAAAAAAGAAGGCGCAATCTGTCGCCGCGCTTGGGGCGGAAGACAAAGACGTCGCCGCAATAGGGATCGGCTGCAAGAGCCGAGGCGACCAGTGCAACAAGGCCATTGATGCCGCGGCGGAAGTCGACCGGCTGCGTCGCCACCACCACCTTCACGTCGCCGGCTGGCGCAATCACCGCGGCACACGCAAGGCACCCACGATGGCGGCCGCTAGGGCCGGATCGACCGAGCCCGTCAGGACGAGGCGGCTTTGACCGATCTCGAGCTCGATCCGACCGGTCGACCTGGGCGCCTCCTTCTTCCGTGCGTCACTATGCTCGAGCTGCCGCTCCTCGCCCGCGATCGTAATTGGCACAAACTGCAGAGCTGGCGTCGTCTGCGCAGCCGCTTTCGCCTGCACCAGCCCCACGTGCCGTCGCCAGACCGAAAGAAGACCTCGATTGATCCCCCAACGCCGCGCGACAGCCGAGATGTTGGCGCCCGGCTCCGCGCTTTCCGCAACAATCCGCGCCTTCTCCGCCGGCGTCCAGTTGCGCCGTTTCCGCCGGCCTGTGATCACCTCGACCCGGCGATAGTGACCCTCTTCATGCCTGCCTTGATGACTGTCTTGATGACTGGCATCAGGGTCGTCCCACTCCATGCGCCTGCGCTCCTCGCAAATCAGGCGGCAAATCTCCCCAGTGGATAGCCCTCAGGCAAGATGGGGTGCTCGTCACGCTCACGAT
>NZ_JAVIJB010000094.1:0-3216 GCF_033977165.1 Mesorhizobium captivum | reverse complement strand
ACCATGCGCTCGAGGTCGGCGAAAACGCGGTAGCGCCGCTCCGCATGGAGCTGGTCGATCGCGTCTTGGAAGAACCGCTGGTAGTTCATAATTGAGCTCCTGCAGGAAGCCGCCGCAGGCTGCGACTGGTCGATCCGCTGGCCTCAACTTACGAACAGGGGAAGGGCTCCGCTTTGAGCTACATCAAATTGCTGGACGCGTGGAGGTCTCACGGAAGGCGGGATTTCGACGCAGACCATCCAAAACTGATTCAAATCAAAGCGCGGAACCGCCTTTCGGCACACGCTGTTCGGATGTGGAATCCAATTGCAAGCGCTCCGTTTGGCCGCAGCCTCGAACTAGCCGTTCTGGACGAGGAAGGCTTGCATGCGCTCATATTTCCCTGCGAAAAAGGCCGGGAGGGATGGCGGCATGCGGTTACAGGCGCACGCGTCGATATCCGGCCGACCCACTGGCGTGACTGGGAAGTCCGAAAGGATCGGGCAGGCCTGCTTCGAAACCTGCCTTAGTGTTTGGATTCAGCGATCAAGGCCATGCGCACCAGATGCGAGAGGCTGCCGGCGCCCATCTTGCTCATGACATTGGCGCGATGGATCTCAACCGTGCGCGGGCTGATTCCGAGATCATAGGCGATCGTCTTGTTCGGCAGTCCGCAGACAAGCCCATCGAGCACCTGACGTTCTCGATCTGACAGCGTGGCAAGATTCTTCCGGATCTCGCTCGATTGCGGGTGTGCCGCGATGGGCTGCCTGCGGTGGTCCAGGACAGAACGAATTGCATCGATGAGCACTTGGTCGTCAAACGGCTTTTCGATGAAATCGGCAGCGCCCTCCTTCATCGCCTGGACAGCCAGTGCGACATCTGCGTGTCCCGTCATCACAATCACCGGCACGCTCAGACCACGGGCTTTCAGTTGTCTCAAGAATTCGATGCCGTCGATGCCGGGCATGCGCACGTCGCAAGCCCCTGTGACTCCTGAGACTAGTAAGCGAGATGGAATTCACCGGGCCGCCAACTATCTAGAAGCTAGCCCAGCCTCAACCAACCGGCGGAACGCCTCAGATCTAGTGGGAAGATCGGGCTGGTTGCGGCGCCATTCGTCAACGCGAGCAAGCAAGTCACTCGAGAGTCGCAACTCGAAGCGCTCAGTTTTGGTGTCAATAGGATCAGGAGTGTTTGACAATTGGGGCATCCGTAATGTACGGTATGTACGTAATATGTAGTTCGCGTTCACAGCCGAACGACGTGCTCCAACACGCCATTCGGCCTAACCACAACCAAGCTGTCGGAGCTCGGATCATGGCTGATTCCGACAATACCACGACTTTGCCTTTCGTCACGCGCAGGAGGGTACTGGCAGGAACGGCAATTGCAATTGCGGGATCGCAGCGAAACGCGTTTGCCCGCAACGATTTAGAAAAGAACCAGCCCACCGACCCTGCAGTGGCGTTGTGGCGCAAATGGAAGGCGTCCCACGAGCAGACTGAACGGCTGTGCCGTCAGCAGCAGCGCCTGGAGCGGAAACTCGTCGAGACCGTTGGCTTTCCTTCTGCGACCATCCGGCTGCGAGACGACAGACGCGTAACTCTGCATTCACTCAAGGCGCTTCACGAAGTGCTCGATCTCGATCCAGAAGACGTGGCACTGCGCGTGAAGGCGGAAGCCGATCTTGCGGATCATCAAGCGCGCTGGGATGCCGCCGACAGGGAAATAGGCTACTCGGCGACGTTGCGGGCAGAACGCGACGCTGCCGACCGGGCGGAGGACCTGCTTGAGGCATTATCCAAAACCCCCGCCGCTTCCCTTGCCGGTGTGGCAGCGAAGCTTGATGCTGCGCTTAGGGAAGCTGAGATCTCTGAAGACCAAGCCGAGTTTCCCTGGCCGCAGATACGCTCGGCACTCGATGATGTCATCCGCAACGGCCAGCGGCTTGTTCCTGAGCAGATGTTTCCAAACGACATGCTCCAGCCGGCGCCTCTTCGAAAACGGAGAGGGGACATCTTGCGTTTCTGGATAGAGTCGGATGGAGGTGTAGCGTGAAAAAGCTGGTCGATCGATCGCTGATCATCGTTGAGGATTCTCCTTTTTCCCGCGAGGCAGCAGAGACCGACGCGGTGCTTGGCGAATGTTCCGTTATCGAAGTCGCTGACGCCGCAAAAGCGCTATGGGGCGATTTGGCAGTAACGGCGGTCGCTTGGGGCGCTCTGGTGGCGAACTGCGATGGCGACATGCCGGAATACCAGTTCTGGTTTCAGGTTTTTGACTGTCTTCGAGCCGATTCACCGGAATCCGAGTTGGCAGGCATGATGGCCCCGACCAACCGGCGCTCCTTAAATTGAGCGCCGCCATTGCCTTCTTGGCATCTAGCTGGGGAAACGAAACCGCACGGCGCAAGTCTTTGCACGCTGTGCCCCTACGACATGAACTTCGTGCTTTCCTTTGCCATCCGGAGACATCTGATAGCGGGCCGATCCACCAGTGGAGCGACCGCGATGGCCGAAGAGACCAGGACTGGGCCACAGGCGTTGGTTCCGGCGAACGACAACGCCGACCTCGTCAACCGCGAGGGGCGCCCCGAACGTGCCGGAGGAAGCGACAATCGTGCGCCGCATCTTCCGCGAATTTGCCGCGGGTAAGAGCCCGAAGGCGATCGCCGTCGACCTCAACAAGGAAGGCATTCCCGGTCCGCTCGGCCGGCATTGGGGCGACACCAGCGTGCGCGGGCATGTGATCCGGGGCACCGGCGTCATCAACAACGAGCTCTATACCGGTGTGCTGGTGTGGAATCGACAGCACTTCGTCAAGGATCCCGCCACCGGCAAGCGCGTGTCGCGGGCCAATCCGCCAGCCACATGGATCCGCACCGAGGTGCCGCATCTCAGGATCGTCGAGGACGATCTGTGGCAGGCCGTGAAGGAGAGACAAAAATCCATCGCCAGCCAGTTCGAGGCGGTGGCCGTCGCCACACGCAAGGCCCGGGCCAGCAGGCTGCACACCATGAGGCGGCCGGTCTCCCTGCTTTCCGGCCTGCTCACCTGCGGCTGCTGCGGCGGCCGCTACGGCCTGTTCACACGCGAGCGCTATGCCTGTCTGAACCACCAGCGCCGGGGCATCTGCGACAATGGCCGCTCCATCACCCGCGAGAAGATGAGCAGCGAGTCCTCTCAGGCCTGAAGGAAAGGCTGGTCTCGGCCGATGCCGTGGCCGAGGCGGTCA
>NZ_JAVIJB010000093.1:0-3534 GCF_033977165.1 Mesorhizobium captivum | reverse complement strand
GCTTCCCTTACAACCGCGCCTTTAAGCGCTGCCGCGAGGCTGCAAACACCTTTGCATGAGGCAACGCTTGAATCGTAAGCGTTGCATCAAGGCACCTTGCAATAGGCCGATGAACATGGAGCTTTCGCGCCATGACATTGGAACATGCAGAGGGCGATGTGGTCGCCGAGATCAGCGGCGCCGCGGCGGCTGAAGATGGTGCAACGATGCCCGGCTGCACGCGCCAACGGAGGCTGTGGAGTTGCGCGGAGAAGCGCGCGCTGGTCGACCTTGCGAGCGCGGCGGGTTCCTCGGTGACCGAGGTCGCGCAAGCATTCGGCGTAGCTCCTTCGCAGCTCTATGCTTGGCGCAAGCAGATGGCCGGCGGCGAGCACGATGCCGACCAGGCGATGGCGACCTTCGCACGGATCGAGGTGAACGAACTGCCCGAGGTCGACCGGCCCGCCGCCGATTGCCCGGACCCGACCGGCAGGATCGTCGTTGCCTTTCCGAGCGGCGCGCGATTGCGCATCGACGGGACCGTCGATCCGACAGCGCTGCGCATCGTCCTGGCGGAGTTGAGCAGGTGATCACGGTGGTGCCGACCGACCAGATTTTCCTGTGCTGCGGCGCGACCGACATGCGCCGCGGGATCAACAGCCTGGCGCGAATGGTGCAGCAGGTGCTCGCGCTCGACCCGCACATGGGCGCGATCTTCTGCTTCCGTGGACGCAAGGGTCATATCATCAAGATTTTGGCGCATGACGACCAGGGGTTTTGCTTATTCACAAAGCGGCTTACCGACCGCTGTTTTGCCTGGCCGACCACGAAGGATCAGGTCGTCGTGTCGCTCACCAAGGCGGAGCTTTCGCTGCTTCTGGAAGGAATCGACTGGCGCCGGCCGAGCAAGACTTATCGGCCGCGTCTGGCCGGCTAATTTTGCTCGTTTGTTATTGATTTTGTGTCGATTCTGCTTCCTCGAAGGAGCTCTTTCGGGTATGTAGTTTGGGTGTCGGAACAAGCTCCCTCAACCGCTGATTTCCTCGCCCGGATCGCGCTTCTGGAGGCGGCCGTTGCTGCCCGTGACACCACCATCGCCGAACGCGATGAGCAGTTGCGCAGAGAGCGCGCCGAGGCCGCACTTCGCATCCAGCGCCTGCAGCTGCGGATCGATCGCTTCAACCGCAAGGCCTTCGGCCGCTCATCCGAGAAGCTCGGCCAGATGCTGCTCGAACTCGAAGATCTCGAGACCGATTTCATCGCCGGCGCGCCCGAGGCCGAGCTACCCATCGTCGCTGACACCGACAAGGTTCGGGCGTTGCCGGTGCGCAAGCTCAATCCGAACCTGCCGCGCAAGCGGATCGTTCGCGAGCCGTCTTGCGCGTGCTGCCCCGGCTGCGGCGGCGCTCTGCGCGCCATGGGAGAAGATAGCGAGGAGATGCTCGACCTGGTCGTCCAGGCCTGGCAGGTGATCGAGACCGTTCGACCCAAGTACAGCTGCCGGACGTGCGATAAAATCATTCAGGCCCCGGTACCCGCTAAGGCCATTGCACGCGGGAAGCTCAGCTATGCGGCGCTCGCCCATATCATGATGGCGAAGTGGGGTTATCATCTGCCCTACTACCGTCAAACCCAGATGATGGCCGCGAAGGGCGTCGATATCGAGCGATCCACTCTGGCGCGCAGCGCCGGCTACGCCGCCGCCTTGCTCGATCCGATCTACAACCGCCTCCGTGAGATCTGCCGTACCCGCACCAAGCTCCACACCGACGACACGCGGCTTCCGATCCTGGCGCCCGGCACCGGCACGACGCACAAGGGCGCGCTCTGGGTTTACGTCGCCGACGACCGCAATTCAGGTTCTCAGGAGCCGCCGATCGCCTGGTACCGCGCCACCATGGGTCGCGCCGGCGAGAGCGTGATGAGCGAGCTCGCCGGATTTGCCGGCACGCTGCAGGCCGACGGATTCAGCGGCTACAATCAGATCTACAGGGGCGGCGCCATTCGAGAAGCCGCCTGCCTGGCGCATCTGCGTCGCAAGATATTCGACGTTCACGACAGCCAGCCGACCGAGCTCAGCACGACGGCGATGGCCGGTATCCAGGCGATCTACCGGATCGAGGAAGAGATACGGGGGCTTCCGCCGGCCGAACGATTGGCCGCACGACGAAGGCGGACCCGACCACTGGTGCGTGCGCTGCGACGACAGCTCATGCGCCAGGCCAAGGGTTTGTCGCGCCATGCCGATATCGCCAAGGCCTTCGCCTATGGCACCAAGCGATGGCGCGCGTTCAACCGGTTCCTCTACGATGGCCAGCTCGAGCCCGACAACCTGATCGCGGAGCGTGGCGATTCGTGGATTTACCGTCGGCCGGCGCAACTGGCTTTTCTCGGGCAGCTTCGCCGCGGCCGAGCGGTCAGCGGTCGTGCTCAGCATCATCGAGACCTGCAAGCTCTGCGGCGTCGATGCCGAAGCCTACATGGCCGACGTCATCGAGCGCATCCAGAACGACTGGCCAGCCTCGCGCTGGGATGAGCTGATGCCGTGGAACTGGGTGCGGCGCGAAGAGATGCCGCTCCCCTTGGCGGCATGAGCGCGCTCGATGACATGGCGCTGCCGGACGAGGCGCTCGAGGCCTGGATGGCCGCCAAGACCAATCCCCGCCCGCTGGTGCGGACCGTCTCGGCGCTGGATGGCTTCGTAACGGCGGCGGTCACCGGGCCGCGGTTCGCGGACCCGCAAGACTGGATGTGCCCACTCATGGGGTTGCCGCGCGACGTCCTGGCCAAGGGCTCTGCAACCGATCACGCCGTGTTTGCCAGCCTCGCCAGGATCCACAACCGGATCAACGAGACGCTGTTCGACAGACCGCACGATTATGCGCCCCGCTTCACCACCAAGCCCAGCGGCGGCATCGACCCGCGGCCATGGTGCCAGGGGTTCTACGCGGCCATGAACCTCAACATCAAACGCTGGAAACGGCTACTCGACCTCAACAACCCCAACCACGGCCTGCTGCTGCCGATCCTGATCTATTGCGTCGACAAAAAGGGGCGGCCTGTCCTCGGCAAACCCAGGCCGGGACCCGAGACCGCGCACTTCATCGAGCACGAGGCATACAAAGACATCACCCTTGTCATCCCCGCCCTTCGCGAACTCCACTACGTCACCCGCTATGATGACCCGCAGTAATCGCCGCCGGCGCGCCGACTAACGGCTGACCGCCATACACGCATCAGGCGACTTCGGGAAAGGTGCCTCGGCGCATCGCTTACCTTGAATCTCGGGAGCATCGTTACGTGAGGCAATACGCACGCTCACTTAGGTTGCCGCGCCGCAGGGCTGCAAAGGCGAGGCGCGTCATCACCAGATTCGTCAGCTTCGCAACGGCGATCGGACGGGGCTCGTCGAACGGGAAGATCGGCGGAGTGCAGCGAGTTCCTCCTTCGCGCCTGGAGTGATGGTCTCGACTGCGTCCTGCCGCGCTCTCGGTCCGTCAGCCTGTCGACAGCTGAGTCCCATAGAACAGTTTCCAGCCGCCAGGGCGGCTTGAG
>NZ_JAVIJB010000092.1:0-3792 GCF_033977165.1 Mesorhizobium captivum | reverse complement strand
TCGTGCCGCCGCCGTTTGCCGCCGATTCGATCATGGAGGCGGCGGATGCCGGGATAAAGCTTTGCGTCTGCATCACCGACGGCATCCCCTCGCAGGACATGATGCAGGTCAAGCGCTACATGCGCCGCTACCGATTCGAGGACCGCATGCGCCTCGTCGGCCCGAACTGCGCCGGCGTCATCACCCCCGGACAGGCGCTGATGGGCATCATGCCCGGCAGCATCTATCTCCCCGGCCGCGTCGGCATCGTCGGGCGCTCCGGCACGCTGGGCTACGAGGCGGCCTCGCAGATGAAGGCGCTGGGCATCGGTGTCTCGACCAGCGTCGGCATCGGCGGCGATCCGATCAACGGCTCCTCCTTCAAGGATATCCTGAAACTGTTCGAGCAGGACGACGAAACCGACGCCGTGGTGATGATCGGCGAGATCGGCGGTCCGCAGGAAGCCGAAGCCGCGATCTGGGCGCGCGACAATATGCGCAAGCCGCTGATCGCCTACATCGCGGGCTTGTCTGCCCCGAAGGGCCGCCGCATGGGCCATGCCGGCGCCATCATCTCGGCCTTCGGCGAGTCGGCGCAGGAAAAGGTCGAAATCCTGAAGGAAGCCGGCGTGGTGATCGTGCCGACCCCCGCCTCGTTCGGCGAGGTCGTTGCCGATACGCTGGCGCGAACGAAGAAGGCGGCCTGACGCATCGATCAGGCGGCTACGAGACAATTGCCAACACACGGAACGGCGGTGCGGTCTTAACGACCTGCTGCCGTTTTCGTTTGGCCCCGCGAAGGCAAGAAGGCCGCCAAAGCAGCTCTTGCTGCTGCAGTTCGGCAGACCAGTCGAAAGCGATTTTTCAGAGAGATTTGGTGCGGTCGAGAAGACTCGAACTTCCACGGGTTGCCCCACAGCGACCTCAACGCTGCGCGTCTACCAATTCCGCCACGACCGCACGTGGTAGGAGCCGGAACCGTCCGGCCCGGGGCCTGTAGCAAATCGTTTCCGGCGAAACAAGGGTGCCGTGCGGAATATTCGCGAATGCATGTCACCCAAAAGCGCGTAGCGGTTTTGGGAGAGCGACATGCACAACACGAAGCTGCCGGCACAATGCTCCACAGCCTCGCCGCGGGCTGGCGGAACTGGACGTTTTTGACGATTGCCGCCATATGAAGGGCAATTGCATGTCGCCCGAAGCCGCTGACGGATTTTTGGGGTACAAACACATAATCTGAGCCCGCCTGGATCCGGTTCCAACGATGGCGCGCCTCAGAAGAGACGCGCCATGACAGAACGCAGCCAGATCGCCACGTCGTTCCTGCCCCTTCCCGGTTCGGCGCCGGTCGAATGGGTGATCGAGCCCGGCCTCACTTCCTATCCGGATGCGCTTGCCTTCATGGAAACGCGGGCCGAGGCGATCCGCAGCGGCGGCGCCGGCGAGATGGTCTGGCTGGTCGAGCATCCGCCGCTCTACACGGCCGGCACCAGCGCCCGCATCGAGGACCTGATCGAGCCCGACCGTTTCCCGGTCTTTGCCGCGGGCCGCGGCGGCGAATACACCTATCATGGCCCCGGCCAGCGTGTGGCCTATGTGATGCTCGACTTGAAGCGCCGGCGTGAGGATGTCCGTGCCTTCGTCGCCGCGCTCGAAGAATGGATCATCGGCACGCTTGCCGCCTTCAACGTGCGCGGCGAGCGGCGCGAGGACCGCGTCGGCGTCTGGGTCGCGCGGCCGGATCGCCCTGCCCTGCCCGACGGCTCGCCCGCCGAGGACAAGATCGCGGCAATAGGCATCCGGCTCAGGCGCTGGGTGAGCTTCCACGGCATCGCCATCAATGTCGAGCCGGATCTCGGCCATTTCAGCGGCATCGTGCCTTGCGGCGTCTTAGACCATGGTGTCACCAGCCTTGTCGACCTCGGCTTGCCCGTCACGATGGCCGACCTCGATCTCGCACTGAAATCCGCCTTCGAGGACGTGTTCGGGCCTGCCGTGGTCCCGGTCGCCGAACTGGCCCGAAAGGCAGGCTGACCCACAATTACATCAGCTGCGCCGAAGCCCAGAGCACGCCGTAGCCGTGGATGGCAAACACCGCGAGCAGCGCGCCGGCCATGGCCAGGCGATCGAAGGCGTGGATCGGCTTCAGCTCGTGACGCGGCTTCACGCCGCTTCCCACGGTGATGAGGCTGAGGACTGAGAATACCGCGCCGGCGACGAGCAGGAAGCCGGGCGGGAAACCGGCACGCCAGCCGAGCGCCAGCAGGGCGGACAGGAGCAGGAAGGATGCCAGCGCCAGCGCGATCGGCCCTGGGCAGATCTGGCGCAGCACCTGGCCGCCGTCGAACTTCCACACCGGCACCAGATTGGCGATGTTGAACAGCGAGGCGCAGCCGGCAAGCGTCGCAAGCAGCACTGCGGCAAGACGATGCCCTTCGCTGCCGGCAAGGCCGCTGGCGGCGATCAGGAGAGGCACCAGGAAGGCGGAGAAGCCCGCCCCCATCAACGCCACGAAGGCGACCTCGAAACGGCTGTCATAGGGCCTGCCGCCGATCGCGATGCCGCCGAGCAGCGGGATGAAGATCATGCGCGCCCGGCGATGCCCCGTCAGGCGGAACGCCGCCATATGGCCGAGCTCGTGCAGGGCGACCACCGAGGTCAGGATGGCGGCCAGCGCCAGCCCGCCGGGGTTGAGGCCGAAGAATGGCCACAGGATGAAGGCCGAAAGCAAAGCGAAGCCGATCTGGCTCACCGGATGCTCGAACCAGCCGCCCTTGCGATAGGTTCCGGTTCTCGCCCAGACCTGCAGCTTGGCGAGCTCGCGGCGCATGGCGAAGTAGCGGAAGATCAGAAAGGCGACGCCACGATAGCGGTCGGTCTGCGTCAGCGTGACCCGCGTCGCGTTGCCTTCGCAGACGAGCTCGGTGGTTTCGCGATAGTCGGCCCAGAACGAAGGATCGAGCGCCGTATCCTCGATGACGCGCATCGAGAAGCGGCTGCCTTCCACCACGTCGTCGAACCGCGCCTTGCGTTCGATCGGCCGGCCATCCCGCCCTTCCCAGGACAGCTTGATCAGTACCGTCCCCTCGCCGTCCAGGGGCTCGGCGGAAAGGATTTCGTCCGACCAGGCGGCGTCTTGGCCGAACGGCCAAAGCGCCTGCCAGAGGCGTTTGCGATCGGCCTCTATCGCACGGCTGACCGTAACCGTGCGCAACCCGAGCGGCACGGTCATAAGCAGAAAGATCAGTCCGAGATTTCCGGCCACGAGGGTGACCGCGGCGATGACCGACACTGCCTTTGCTCCCCGTCTTCGGGAAGCAGCCTAGCGGCAGCGCGGCCAAGAAAGACTTAACAATGGGCGGGCTCTTGCCCGTCCCAAACAATGGGCGGGCCTTTTTGCCCGCCCGAAACGGCGGCGGCGAGCCGCCTGCTCACATGGCGCCAATCCAGATCGCCATGGAAATAAGAAAGGTGCTCATGCAAACCAGCGAGACGACATCCTGAACCAGATCAGACATAACTCTCTCCTGTTTTTGTAATGTTCGTAATTTGTTCTAATTTTGTTCGAATGTCAACGATCACCCGACGGCGCATCAGGCGAATTCGGGCGGTCCGTTTGGGCACGGTTAAGGAAAGGTTGACGCAACAAGATGCACGACCGGGACTTCAAAACATAGGCCTCGGCCGCGGGGGCAATCGCTTCCTTTCGGGCGCCTGCGCTGCCCCTCACCTGCCTGCCGGCATCCTCTCCCCGTTGAACGGGGAGAAGGGCGCTGCTATCGCGGCTTTCGCCAATCGCCGGCGTTGCAGAGA
>NZ_JAVIJB010000091.1:0-4065 GCF_033977165.1 Mesorhizobium captivum | reverse complement strand
CGAGGAAATCACCCTAAACCGACGCAATGTACTGCTCGGCGGCACCGCGCTGGTCGCCGCCACGGCAGCTATTGCCTCGGCGCCCTCTCTCCGCAGCGCGCGGGCGCAGCCAACTGGGGGCAAGCCCAACATCCTCGTCATCTTTGGCGACGACATCGGCTATTGGAACATCAGCGCCTACAACCGTGGCATGATGGGCTACCGCACGCCTAACATCGATCGCATTGCCAAAGAGGGTGCGATCTTCACCGACCTCTACGCACAGCAGTCCTGCACCGCCGGACGCGCTGCCTTCATCACCGGGCAGAGCTGCTTCCGCACCGGCCTGCTGAAGGTTGGTCTGCCGGCCGCGAAGGAAGGATTGTCCGACAAGGATCCGACGCTCGCCGAGCTCCTCAAGCCGCAAGGCTATGCAACCGGCCAGTTTGGCAAGAACCATGTCGGGGACCGCAACGAATTCCTACCCACCGTCCACGGCTTCGACGAGTTCTTCGGTAACCTCTACCACCTCAACGCCGAGGAGGAGCCGGAGAACGTCGACTACCCGAAAGACCCGCAATTCCACGCCGAGTATGGGCCGCGCGGTGTGCTCAAGTGCTTTGCTACCGAAACGGACGATCCGACCGAGGACCCACGCTTCGGCAAGGTCGGCAAGCAGAAGATCGAGGACACGGGCCCTTTGACTAAGAAGCGTATGGAGACTGTGGACGAGGAATTCCTCGGTGCCGCCTTAGACTTCATCGACCGGCAGCATACGGCAAACAAACCGTTCTTCTGCTGGTTCAATTCGACGCGCATGCACGTCTTTACCCATCTCAAGCCGGAGTCGGAAGGCAGGACAGGCCTAGGGATAGAGGCTGACGGCATGGTCGAGCATGACGGCATGGTCGGCCAGCTTCTCCAGAAGCTCGATGATCTCGGCATCGCCGACAACACGATCGTTTTGTGGACTACGGACAACGGCGCGGAAGTCTTCACCTGGCCAGATGGCGGAACAACGCCGTTCCATGGCGAGAAGAATACCAGCTGGGAAGGCGGCTACCGCGTCCCCGGTATGATGCGCTGGCCAGGCGCCATCAAGCCAGGTACCGAGATCAATGACGTCATGTCCCACGAGGACTGGGTTCCCACGCTCGTGGCGGCCGCCGGCGAGCCGGATGTCAAGCAAAAGCTCCTGACTGGCTATGAGGCAGCGGGCAAGACCTTCAAGGTCCATCTCGACGGCTATGACCAGCACGATCTGCTGGCCGGCAGCGGTCCGAGCAAACGCAAGGAGTTCTTCTTCTGGACCGATGATGGGAACCTTGCGGCAATCCGCTACGACCGATGGAAAGTCCTGTTCTTGGAGCAGCGCGCGGAGGGCTTCGACGTGTGGCAGGAGCCGTTCGTACCCCTGCGGCTTCCGAAAATCTTCAACCTGCGCTCCGATCCATTCGAGCGCGCCGCGCATGAAGGGAGCGAATACGACTTCTGGCGCCTCGACAGAACCTATCTACTGGTTCCCGCGCAGGCCTTCGTGGCCGGGCACCTGCAAAGCTATGTCGACTACCCACCGAGGCAGAAGCCGGGAAGCTTCTCCCTCGACCAGGTGCTGGCGAAATTGCAGGAGGCAGGAGGAGCCGGCAAGAACTGACATCGGCAAGCGCCTCGGCAGATGCATCATTTGCCGGCGGTGCTCTCGCCTCAGCCGTCACGAGGGCTGCCAGCGCAGCCCTCGAATTGGAGTCCACATGAAGTTCGTCTTGCCTTGGCTGTGCTGGCTGCAGGCTCGATCGGCCAGGCGTTTGCACGACAGATGGGCGCGACCGCAACGGTTCATCGCTACGACATTCGACGATATGAGCTGCGCCGAGATGCAAGTTCCGCCGGAATCGTCCGAAACAGCCATTCAACGTCGCGAAGCCCACCGGGTCCCAGGGTTGATGCTCTGCGACAAGTATGTCGCCAGCGCGCGATCCTGCCGGATGCAACATATCCCGAGTACGGTTGGTTGTTTGGGCCCAGCGATGCAAAATCACCGCATGCATGCCGGGTCAGGGTTGCAGAGAGCCCAGCCGCTCGGTGGCACGCTAGATGGGAAACCGGGAGACTGTAATGAGACTTGCCCATATCTTCGTCATGCTCATCGTCTGGATGACGGTCGCCCTTCTGCCCGCCTCATCGGCCGCTACTCAGAAGGACGCGCTGCCGTCCTGGAACGATGGTCCGACGAAGCAAGCGATTATAGACTTCGTCGCGAAGGTCACCAGCGAGGGCGGTACCGAATATGTGGCGCCTGCCGAGCGCATCGCCGTCTTCGACAATGATGGGACTCTGTGGGCCGAGCAACCGCTCTATTTCCAGTTCCTGTTCGCCATTGACCGGGTCAAGGCGCTCAGCACCCAGCACCCCGAATGGAAGGACAAAGAGCCGTTCGCGTCGCTGTTAAAAGGTGATCTGAAGAGCGCGCTTGCCGACGGCGAGCATGCGATTGTCGAGCTGATCACCGCCACCCACTCCGGTATGAGCACGGAGGAGTTCAGGGGGATCGTCCAGGATTGGTTGGCGACGGCGACCCATCCGAAGAGCCGGAAGCCATACACCCAAATGGTCTACCAGCCGATGCTCGAACTTCTCGCCTACCTTCGTGCAAACGGCTTCAAGACCTTCATCGTCACGGGCGGCGGCATCGAGTTTGTGCGCAGCTTCGCCGAAGAAACCTACGGCATCCCGCCCGAGCAGGTCGTCGGCAGCTCCGGCGAGCTGAAGTTCCAGCTCCGCGGCGGGACGCCACTGCTGGAGAAGCTGCCGGCTGTCGACTTCATCGACGACGGCGATGGCAAGCCAGTCGGCATCCAGATGCACATCGGCCGTCGGCCGATCGCGGCGTTCGGCAATTCGGACGGCGACCTCGCCATGCTGCAATGGACCTGCGCCGGCGGTCCAGCCCACCTCTGTCTCTTCATCCATCACACCGACGGCGAACGCGAATGGGCCTACGACCGCGCATCGGAGATCGGTAAGCTCGACAAGGGGCTCGATGCGGCGGCTGACAATGGCTGGACCGTTGTCGATATGAAGAACGACTGGCGTCAGGTCTTTGGCAAGTAAGGCTGATGAACCGAACTGGGGCGGCCTTTACGTTGCTTTACGACAACCAGACCCGCTCGATGCTGCAGAATATCGGCTTGTCCTGCTGCTTCGGCTGGATCCGCTACGGCTTCGACACTCGAGGATGAAGAAAAGCTGCATTCATGGGCGGAGATCGCCTATCGAGTCGCCTCCAAGGCCCCCCAAGAACTAAGGCTGATGGATCTCGGGTCCGATCAACTCCTTTGGGCCCAGCCCGCCCCACCCGAGCGAGGTTCGCGTCGCATCAATAGGCCGCAAATCACTATGCAGCCAAAAGCGCATCATGCTTACGAAGATGCTCATTGAGCAGGTCGCCGTAGTCGGGCCTGACGGCCGAAACGACGCCGCGCGCTTTGTGAGCGCGTCACGCCACTTCGCTACACGGGGCGTCCATCAAAGAGTGGCTGGGAAACGGCCTGATCAAGCACATCGAAGTAGCGAAACATCGGCGCGAAGATTACATCGACCATGCTAAAAGCCCTCTCCGGTAAAGTATGGGCCATGGCTCAGGGTTTCTTCGAGCCGGCCGAACTTTTCGCGAAGGGCTACCTGCTTGAGCGGTAGAAGAGTCCTTGGCATTGATGAACTGCCATACATCACCAAGAGCGGTCGAGGCGTACTCCGTCCAGGCGCGATGGCAGCGGGTCATCGGGATGGAGCTTGGTGCCGACTTGTTCCGGTGCTGCGGGCCAATAGCTCGGATGTCTACGCGCAAAGGAAGCTGGCCGAGGCGGTCAAGGAGCATTACGGCCGGTTGGACGTGCTTTCCTCAATGCCGGCGTTTCGGTCTGGCAGCAGGGCGGGCCGGAGTGGGGCATCCGCACAACGCTCACGTTTTTATTCCCTGCCAAGTGAGGCCGTTGGCTGCTGACGTCGAGCGGCGGGCACTTACGTTTGTTACCGTTACGTACTTCCCAGCTTGCTCGCTGTCCGGTTGAAAATTCTGCTGGCCCT
>NZ_JAVIJB010000090.1:0-4466 GCF_033977165.1 Mesorhizobium captivum | reverse complement strand
TGACGACGCGAGTACGTTAGACCGGCGGCGCGTAAGGCATACGGAATCCAGCTGCTTGGAACGCCAGCAGCCACGCCAGCTGAACATTCCCGCAGAATTGAATTGATTGGACAGCCGATTGACTGGTCTGCCCGTTGTGATTCGCTGATCTGTCTAAAACTTGAGCGACATGACGACAGCAAGGCGGAGCGCCCGGCGGCGCTTCGGCGGGACCGCAGCGTGCGCGTCGTTGGCACCACTGTTCGGCTTGTAGAGCTGTGGATAGCGATCCCCCAGCCGCGCTCTATCTCTATCGAACTTCGCGGCGGCCTTTGCCACCATCATGATGCCTGCGCTTGGAGCGGTTGGCGATTACCAAATCGAGACGAGATCACCGTCGGAAAAAGAAGCTCCCCGACTGCTCCCGCCTGCGCGGCGCTCCGGTCGGCCGCTCGATCGCAAGCCGCGTGCGAGGCGGAAGCTCTCCCGCATGCAGTTCGAGGAGAGACCGATCCAGTTCCCTGTCCTCCGCGGTCAGCCGGTGGTTGAGGCGAAGGTAGTCCATCCAAGTCGGCGTGCGGAACGTCTCCGTCCAATGCGAGGGTTCCTGGAGGTCGCGCTGGAGATTCCAGTGCCGGGCGCCGGCGCGGCTCTGCACCCGGCGGCGTTCCTGCATCTGGTCGAGGAAGGTTTCGACGTTGGCTTCCGGTATGGAGTACTCGATCTTAACCACGATCGGGCCGCTTCTCGACTTCAAGTCGAGGGCGAGCGCCGGCGTTTCGAAGCCAAGCGAATCCTGGTCGGCCTCTTTCCACTGGCGGATCGGGAGCAGCAGTCCGGTGGCGGCAACCAACAAGAGAGCGCCCGCAGAGGCCTCGAGCGCCAGCGTCAGGGAATGGTTTTCGGCCACCACGCCCCAAATCCAGCTGCCGACCGCGACACCTCCCGACGAGAGGGCCGAGTAGATCGAGAGCGTGCGGCCAACGACCCAGCGCGGGCTCGACAATTGCACGCTGACGTCAAGTCCCGTCCAGGTGACGACCCAACCCGCGCCGCCCAGCGTCAAGGCAATCGCCGCCACCACCAGCGAAGGCGTGAAGGCAAGCGCCAGGCAGCAGGCGGCGCAGGCAATACAGGCGAGCGTCGTCAGACGCTCTTGCGACAGCGACCGCCTCAGCGCGTTGTTGGAAATGCCCGCGCACAAGGCGCCGGCGCCAAATCCAGCCATCAGGACACCATAAGCGATCGGCCCTCCTCCGAGCTGGTCCCGGGCAACCAGTGGCAGCAGCGCCAGGATCGAGATGCTCGTCAGACCGAAAAGGAATCCACGCGCGATCGCCGCCTTGATCTCTCCCGACAGCGCCGTGAAGCGGGCCCCGTCATGAATGGCCGTGCTCAATGGCTCACGGGGAAGAGGCGAAGCGCGACCGCTCCATTTGTAGAGTCCTATGGCCCACAGCATCGCCAGATAGGTCAGCGTCGCCACCGCGAAAGCCGTCAGAGGTCCGAAGGAGGCGACAACGACGCCGCCGAGCGCCGGACCGATGCTTCGCATTGCATTGTAGCCGACCGAGATTAGCGTGACCGCGGCCGGAACTTCGCGCTTTCGCAGGATGTCGCCAACCGAGGCATGCCATGCCGGATCAGTGAACGCAGCGCCGCATCCAGCCAGGCAGCTGAAGGCGAGGATCATCCAAGGATTGTAAAATCCCAGCGCCACAAGAGCGGTCAGCATGATCGACGACAATGCTATCACGCACCAGCCGATGGCCATGACATGGCGGCGGCTGAAATTGTCGGCAATGGCCCCGGCGAAGATCGACAGAACGAATACGGGCAGCGTCGTGGAGGTCTGCACCAAGGCCACCATCACGTCCGAGGTCGAGATGGTGGCCATCAGCCAACTGACCGCGACCGTCTGAAACAGCCAGCCCAGACCGGACAGCTGTGCGGCTAGCCAGATCGCGCGAAAGGTGGGGTTCTCCAGCGGCGCGAACGTCGCCGACGAAACTGAAGCTGCGTCCGCGCGCGCCACCCTGCTCATTGGGCGAGCCCTTCTCTGTTCGTGAACACGTTTAGTTGGAGATTTCTCCCTTCGGCGCACTTGCCTATGGAGAGTGGCAGGATCAGGGCATTACAATGCCGAACCGAGTAATTTCGACGGCTGCTTCAAAGCCAAAACTGAACCGTTCTGCTGGAAATACCTGTCCATCCATCACCAAAGCGCCTTAGCGACCAATCGATCATTCTACTGGAAGTTTTGGGCGGTGGAGATGCGTCTATTGACGCGCGCAATGCGCGCGCCGCTTTGAGCAGACCGTATGAAAGGGGCTGGAACGCAACCTTTCATTGCGTTCTGTGGCTGCCTTCATTAATCAAGCTGATTTTTGCAGAAGCCATCAAAATCAGGAGCATTCCGTGACAGAAGAAATCGAGAGCAATAGTGATGCCCTCATCGAGCTTACCGCCGACGTCGTATCGGCCTACGTCTCGAACAATCCGGTCCCGGTGAGCGACCTTCCTGGCCTGATCGACCAGGTTCATGCCGCCTTAAAAGGCACGATCGGCGGCCCGGTCCCTAAGCCTGAGGACCTCAAGCCTGCCGTTCCCATCAAGAAATCGGTCACGCCCGACTACATCATTAGCTTGGAGGACGGAAAAAAGTTCAAGTCGCTGAAGCGCCATCTCTCAACCCACTATGGCCTTACGCCCGACGAATACCGCGCAAAGTGGGGCCTGCCGGCAGACTACCCGATGGTTGCCCCGAATTATGCCGCAGCTCGCTCTGCTTTAGCCAAGACCCTGGGCCTGGGTCGAAAGCCTGATCAGGCCGAACAGGCCGCACCGGCAAAGAGGGCCCGCAAAAACGGCGCGGCCTGAGCGTTGTTCCGGCGCGCTGACTTGAAAGGCGGGGAGACTCCCGCCTTTTGCACTG
Source organism: Mesorhizobium captivum (assembly GCF_033977165.1). Lineage (NCBI taxonomy): Bacteria > Pseudomonadati > Pseudomonadota > Alphaproteobacteria > Hyphomicrobiales > Phyllobacteriaceae > Mesorhizobium > Mesorhizobium captivum. The sequence continues at coordinate 1,552 of NZ_JAVIJB010000090.1, read as the reverse complement.
CGTTCCCCGGCCTGCAACAATTTGCGCGAGGCTTCCGTCGATTTCATGTTCACGCGCGATTTCATCTGCGGCGGTCGGTAGAGGCTCGCCGTCGGGCGGCTGTTGCGCCATGCGCAAGAAGCCGTCAGCTCACTTTACTTTGCTGAGATTGCCGGCCGAGGATTTCCCGGTGCGGCGGTCCTGCTCGATCTCGTAATTAACCTTTTGGCCGTCAGCGAGAGTCGAAAGACCCGATCGCTCCACAGCGGAAATGTGGACAAAAACGTCCGGGCCGCCCGCATCGGGTTGGATGAAGCCGAAGCCCTTCGTGCTGTTGAACCACTTTACCGTGCCAGTTGCCATCCATTTTTCCTTTGTATCGGTTGCAGCGTTGGTTTGCCCAAGCCAGTTAACATTCTGACTTGGGGATAGGCGCAGCAAAAACGAGAAATCGCAAGCCCCCTGGATTGCCAGGAGGAAAATCAAATGCCGGATACCGGCTGGTGAACGCTCAACCCCTGCTTTGTCCCTTGGCTGCTGCGGCCATCACTCGCCATGGCCGGATGGTGTGCGATCCGCCAGCCGGGGCGGCGAACTTCGCTATGACGCGCAGATCGAGAATGCCTACGAGACCGGTAACTTCTCTGGGGTCAGGCGGCGTGCAGGAGAGGCGGCTTGGGCTTGAATAGTGATGGCACGTTCGGTTCTGGCTGTCGGAACGGTGCTCGCAATCGATCGCGAAGCTCGCCGTTGAGATCTGCCGTGCGGACCTGCATGAGCATGTGAGCGCCGTGAAGCGACCATCCCATCTGCTGTTTCTTGACCATCCGCTTGCCGACGAGTGAATTCACCGCTGACTCGGCCAAGGTCGTGGCGATGCGAAGTCCAGCTCGGTAGCGCTTGCCATAGTGATGATCGCGCTGCGGTTCGATCGGATATAGGTCAGCAGCTGCGAGCCGAGCAGCTCGGATCGGACCGCTGGTCGCCTGTGGCAATGCCGGCGATCGGCTCGCTATCTACTTCAACCGCGGCACGCTGATGTCGAGGTGGTCAGCAGGTTATTTCATGACCACGTCACCCTTCAGCGGAACGCCGCGGACGGAAAACCTTACTCAATTTTCTCAATAGAGCGATCGTATTCAAGATCCGAGGGAGTTGCAGCCAAATCGGGAGGAAATTGCGCCGCCATGCCAGCAATCGGGGCCGTCATCTGTGCACCGTACTGCCCCGATGGCCAAAGAGGATATTCGCCCCCCGCGACAACGTCGTCATTCGACGTGAATTCGCGGATTGTGACTGATGCTAGGTACGACATGTTTGTGCGGGCAATCGTCGGGCGACTTGCAGGCCAGGTGTAGGCCTGGCTATACAAGAGGTCTTCGCGCAACTTCAAAGGGAGGTGGTCGGCTGGAAAGCGCGAACATACTGTCGTCGGCAGTTTGGGTTCCCAACCCTGCACAGCGGTTTTCTCACCGCGGCTCGATCCCGCTGAAACCGCGGCTGACTCATGAGGTGTTTAAGTTGGAAAAACCGGAGAGAGAAATTTGACAACCGGTAGCAAAATCCCGGTCCG
>NZ_JAVIJB010000008.1:0-176615 GCF_033977165.1 Mesorhizobium captivum | reverse complement strand
CGCCCGTCGAGCCGGTCGCACCTGTGGCACCCGTAGCGCCGGTCGCTCCGGTCGAGCCGGTAGCACCCGTTGCGCCAGTCGCACCGGTAGCTCCGGTTGAGCCGGTCGCACCTATGGCACCGGTTGCACCCGTAGCGCCTGTAGCACCGGTTGCTCCTGTCGAGCCGGTAGCACCTGTGGCACCGGTTGCACCCGTCGAGCCAGTTGCTCCGGTATCACCAGTCGAGCCGGTGGCTCCAGTCGCGCCTGTCGCTCCAGTCGAGCCAGTCGCTCCTGTGGCACCGGTTGCACCCGTGGCGCCGGTTGCTCCAGTCGAGCCGGTTGCACCTGTTGCTCCAGTAGCACCTGTCGGGCCGGTCGCACCTGTGGCGCCGGTCGCTCCTGTTGCTCCAGTTGCCCCGGTCGAGCCAGTAGCACCTGTCGAGCCGGTAGCACCTGTGGCACCGGTTGCACCCGTCGAGCCAGTTGCTCCGGTATCACCAGTCGAGCCGGTGGCTCCGGTCGCACCGGTAGCGCCGGTCGCACCGGTAGTGCCGGTCGCACCGGTCGTGCCAGTCGCTCCGGTCGCACCTGTGGCGCCGGTTGCACCTGTAGCTCCGGTAGCGCCGGTGGCTCCAGTCGCCCCGGTCGAGCCAGTTGCTCCGGTATCACCAGTCGCACCTGTGGCGCCGGTTGCTCCGGTCGCGCCGGTAGTGCCGGTCGCACCCGTCGAGCCGGTCGCTCCGGTATCACCAGTCGAGCCGGTCGCACCTGTCGAGCCAGTCGCTCCGGTATCACCAGTCGCACCTGTGGCTCCAGTCGAGCCAGTAGCACCCGTCGAGCCGGTTGCACCTGTAGCTCCGGTAGCGCCGGTGGCTCCAGTCGCCCCGGTCGAGCCAGTTGCTCCGGTATCACCAGTCGCACCTGTGGCGCCGGTTGCTCCGGTCGCGCCGGTAGTGCCGGTCGCACCCGTCGAGCCGGTCGCTCCGGTATCACCAGTCGAGCCGGTGGCTCCGGTCGCACCAGTGGAGCCAGTAGCACCCGTCGCTCCTGTAGCACCCGTCGAGCCGGTTGCACCCGTCGAGCCGGTCGCACCTGTCGAGCCAGTAGCACCCGTCGCTCCTGTAGCACCCGTCGAGCCGGTTGCACCTGTAGCTCCAGTCGCACCGGTAGTGCCGGTCGCACCCGTCGAGCCGATCGCACCTGTCGAGCCAGTCGCTCCGGTATCACCAGTCGAGCCAGTAGCACCCGTCGAGCCGGTTGCACCTGTAGCTCCGGTCGCACCGGTAGTGCCGGTCGCACCTGTCGAGCCAGTCGCTCCGGTCGCACCTGTGTCGCCGGTTGCACCTGTAGCTCCGGTAGCGCCGGTGGCTCCAGTCGCCCCGGTCGAGCCAGTTGCTCCGGTATCACCAGTCGCACCTGTGGCGCCGGTTGCTCCGGTATCACCAGTCGCACCGGTAGCTCCAGTTGCACCTGTCGAGCCGGTAGCACCTGTGGCACCCGTAGCGCCGGTCGCACCTGTAGCGCCGGTTCCGCCTGTTGCTCCGCTCGCGCCCGTTGCACCGGTCGCACCTGTGGCGCCCGTCGCACCCGCACCGGTTGCGCCCGTCGCACCTGTTGCTCCGCTCGCGCCCGTTGCACCGGTCGCACCTGTGGCGCCCGTCGCACCCGCACCGGTTGCGCCCGTCGCACCTGTTGCTCCGGTCGCGCCCGTCGCGCCGGTTGCACCCGCTCCTGTGGCGCCGGTCGCACCTGTGGCGCCGGTCGCACCGGCTGGGCCTGTCGGCCCTATTTGACTCGTAACGGCGAAACTACCGCCATCGAAGGTATTGTTATTGGTGGGATTAGCCGCGCCGGATGTGAAAATATAAGTATTACCGGGACCGGGCGTAAGTGTACCCATTACACCAAAATTCTGGTTGTAAATGGTATAATTGTGAGTAGTGTCTGGAACTGTTATCGTCGCAGCAAAAGAAAATACCAGGCCGTTGGTTGCAGATGGAAGCTGGAAGCTGCCGACCACCGTATCAGGATTGTCTGTTGTATCCACTAGGTAGTATGTGTTGACGTTACTGCTGTTGCCAGGACCAGTAATCGTACCAGTAAGCGTCAGATTACCCGCTACCAGGACCCCTGTGTAACTTGCTATGCCAACTGGGGTTAGCGGCGGCAGGGGTGCGGACGCGCCTGCACGTGCAGGTAGTTCCCAGGCACCGCCCAGGGCTGTCGCGCCAACAAGCGAACTGGACGCGCAGACATCCACGCCGACGGCCTCTTCCAAAGCGTCAACGAAGGCATTGCCTGCCTTTCCCAGCGCCGATTTGCAGCTCCAGAGCCGCAGTTCGCCGTCCGTAGCTAGCGCGCTGCCGATTGCGGCGAATTCCTCAGTCGCTCCTTTCAACGTCCCGACCGACCATTCTCCTGAAGCGAAGTTAACCCGACCCGGCGCGCCATGCGCGATGATGTGGACCGCGTCCAGCCCTTCGTACCCTCTAAGCGCCGCAGCCATCTGCGTCGCCGGCGCTTGACGGCCATCGAGCAGGATGGCCTGGACCCCCGGTCGCACGTTGCTCAGAACAGTCTCGAGATCGGAGATTGAAGGATCCACAAAGAGAATTTCAAAGGCGCGGGCCATGACTGGCTCCTGTTGGCTTCGAATTCAATTCAAGGGGAAACCGCCCACCGGCTTGGTCGGCGAGCGATGCGGAAATGGCGTTTGGCCCCGGTCATCTTCCTGATGGCCCGATGGCGCCACTTGGGCGGCCAACGGCAGGGGTCTCCACGCGGAGGAAACCGGAGGCTTGGAAATTCCCGCCATCGTCAAATGTCCCGATCGCGAGAGAGCCGGCGGTGCTTGGAACCTTGACGGTTATTGCGACAGCGTGGCTTCGCTTGACTGCGGCGGGAAGAATGACCTGACCGACGATCGCGTTCTTGGCGGCGTCCAGAATGAAATAGGTTATATTTTCGGTCGCGTCGCCGATGGGCAAAACGCCCCTAACGGTGACATCCATTGCAGCAGACACAGTTGCGTAGCTCATCATGCACTCCCCGATTAGCGGCGGTTGTGCCGCGGCTTCTCCTGCTTGAAACTTGGTTCAATCTCGACGTTGCGCCCGAACCCCACTAGCTTGGCCGCAATCTCGCGAGAGCTCGCCCGAAGGCGTGATGCGCTGCATCCTTTGCTCCAGATGACTCCTGGTTCGATCGGCGGGTAGGAAGACGCAGACGGCGCCGTTCGCCGACGACACTCGGTTTGAATAACCCTGTGCAGATTTGGTTTGGATGCGGGGCACGGGAGCAGGCCGTCGCACCTTGCAGCAACAAATTCCCCATCGGTGCATGGACGGGCGCCGCCTGTGGCGCTCAGTTGCGGGTACTTTTGAAGTTTGTCGAAGCGGCGGGCTTCGAACTCACTGGGAAACGCAGGTGATACCACTTGATACATGACCCACTCCCGTCACAGCTGACGCCGATCTCTTGGCGAAAACTCGCGAGAGAGCTCCGGAGTGGAAAAACCCGTTCGACCCGAACAAAAAAGACAAACGCTTACTCGGCCGCGCGCTCACTAAACGCACGAGCTCAGTCGTCCGCGAATTTGGCCTTGCTACTCCGGAACCCCCTGGCTTGACTCCCTACGCCAGCTACCCGCGACCTGCGGGCCCCTCAACGGCAGCACATTAGTAAATTTGAAAATAAGCGGTCTGTAAACCATGGAAGCGACTAAACTGACCTACCTCTAAAGTATTAGGCCGAGATATATTACAGACGAAAACTCAAGAAAATTTTTTTGAAATCCATAACTTAACCCTCGCCTGTCAATTTGCGTCAATCTCAGAAACGTGATCGAGCTCGAGCGCCGCTATCCATTGCGGCGTGGCGATTGGGGTCGATCTTGACGTCGCTTGGCAAATGGCGGTCAAGTGGGCGGAGACCGTCTGAGGACCTTAGCTGCTCCGGTGGCGGGACAGTTGATTGGACTGATTTGAACGCCTGTAAACAATAGGAGCTTCGGAACGGCCCTGCGAACTCATCGGCGGTACCAAGAGAATGGCATTGCTTGAACGTGGCGGAACCTCACAGCGAGAGATGGCAATTCACAGATGAGAACGGGCAAGCGACTTTGCCTGAACATGATCGTCAAGAACGAGATGGCGAACCTGCAGCGCTGTCTGGAGGCGGTTGTCGACCACATCGACTGCTGGGTCATCGGCGACACCGGGTCGACCGATGGGACACAGGATTACATCAGAGCTTTCTTCGCCGATCGCAACCTGCCCGGCGAGTTGCATGAGTTCCCCTTCGAAAATTTCGAGCAGGCCCGCAACGCAGCGCTCGATCATGCATATGCTTCGTCGCTTGCCTATGACTATCTGCTTTTTGACGACGCCGACATGGAGTTGGTCGTCGAGGACGTGGACTTCCGAGCCCAGCTCGACTGTCCTGGCTATCGGTTGCTCCAGCGGTCCGGTTCCGACCTCGCCTATTGGAACACCCGTATTGTCAGGCGCGATACCGGCGCCCACTACCGTGGCGTGACGCATGAATATCTTGACGTTCCCGGCGACGTGAAGGAACTGCAGGGCGTTTGGTACAAGGACCATGCCAGCGGATCGAACCGCGTCGACAAGTTCGAGCGCGACATCAAACTCCTGCTGGAAGCGCTGGAAGAGGACCCGGAGAACCACCGATACTGGTTTTACCTGGCCCAGTCCTACCGCGACGCCGGACGCACGGCCGAGGCGGCGGTAGCTTACGCCAAACGCGCGGCGATGGGCGGCTGGGACGAGGAAGGATGGAACGCCCGCCTGCAGGAGGCACGCTGCTTAAAAAAGCTCGGCGACGATGCAGGCTTCGTTCGCCAAGCGCTTGCTGCCTTCAATCAGCGCCCGCAACGTGCCGAGCCGCTCTACGACCTCGCGCGATTCTACCGCGAGATGGGGATGAACGACGCTAGCGTGTTGTTTTCGGAAGCCGGTCTGGCAATCAAGAAACCCGAGCAAGACATCCTGTTTCTTGAGGACTTCATCTACGCCACAGGTCTGCAGGAGGAATACGCAGTCGCGGCAAACTACGCGCGCGATCCTTTGCGCAAGGACCGCGGTTTCGCAGCGTGCAACTGGCTTGCGCTGAGCCGTAGCGTCGCGGACGGTCCCCGCGATCTGGCACGGTCGAACCTGTTCTTCTACATTCAGTCCGCCAAAACGATGATGCCATCGTTCACTGCGCACCGGGTGGGGTTCCCGCCCCCCGACGGCTATCGGCTGTCAAACCCATCCGTGGCTCGGTGGGGCAACGAGATCTTACTGTTGCAGGGGGCCGTCACCTTGATGGGGGCCGAAGAGAATCTCCGGGCTCAAGCGCCGGATCGAGCGGCGGTGCACACACGCAATTTCTTGCTGCGCATCGACAGTGAATTCGGGATCGCGTCAGCCGATGAGATTTCACAGCCAGCCGACTTGCCGCGACCTGCCTACGACCGGGCTTGCGGGCTTGAGGCTATGCGTCCGTTTGCCTGGGAGGGGCAATTGTGGAGCAGCGCATATATGCGCGCGTCGGCGGCAGACGGGCAATGCGAACCAGTCATCGCGCGCATCGACGATGGCGGGCCTGCACCATACCAGATCACTGACTGGCGTGTACTCCGGCCGATCGGTGCGAAGGTCGACGTCAACAACTGGGTCCCACTCGTCAAGCCAGCGGGCATCGGCACCGACCGGGAGCGGCTGCAGTTCTTTTCTGTGGGTAATCCCGTCCGCATTGTCGGCGATCAAGGGCAGACGATATCGGAAAAGCCGTCTTCCGTCGCTGCCGACCAGCTCAAGGGAGGCACGCAGGCGATTCCATTCGAAGGCGGATGGCTGATACTCGCCCACGAGGCGCGGGCAAGGCCGGAAGAGGCTCAGCGCTACTGCCAGCACCGCTTCGTTTGGTTGGACGAAACAGGCTGCCTGGCAAAGATCGGCCGGCCGTTCTTCTTCAATGAAAAGGCGGGTGAGTTTGCCGCCGGCCTAGCTTGGCACCCAAAAGACGAGCGCCTGCTGATTTCGTATGGCGTCGCCGAGAGCGAAGCGTGGATCGCCGTCGTCGATGCGTCGGAAGTAAGCTCGCTGCTGGAGCCCACAGACTATTTGTCTTCGAGCGAGGGCTTTTGGAGCTCACCTGCGACGAAGTCTCCGGATGGTGCGAACGTACAAATTGTGGAGGCTCAGCAGCGGAAAAAGCCCGCCGCCCACGCCTGGCCCGGACCCGCCGATCTCCATCAACAAACCCGGCCTGACGGCGGACTCTCGACGGAGGCGAGCAGGGTTGTCCTCTCCGACAATACGAAAGGTACAGAGGAGGTCCTGGTCGAGCTGGCGCCGTTCCTTCGCTTCGCAGATTCGCCGCATGAGCGTCGCGATCAATCGTGGGCTTTCGATAGCCGGATAGCCCCCTTCCTGGGCAGGGGAGATGCCGCGCTGCCTCAGATCCACTGCTTTTACGAGGTGCTTTCCGACAATGCGAAGCATCTGACCTTGGTTGCCGCCACCACGTCGATGCGCGTGGCAGGCCATCCCGTGAAGGTCTGGAGCTACTCGCCGAACAAGCTTGAATTCCTCGTGCCGCTCGGCATCGAGGTACGCGCCGCGGATGACGTGATGCCGCGCAGCTTGTTCGAGCGAATGGTCGCCGGTTCCGAGATCCGGTATTTCAGCGACGCCTTTCGCTACGCCGTGCTTTACGAACATGGCGGGTTGTGGATGGATTGCGACGTGGTCATGCTGCGACCGTTTCCGTTCCGCGGCGATTACTTTTTCAATCTGCAATGGCGCGGCGGGCACCAAGGCCACTTCGTCTGCGGCAACGTGATCTATGCCGAAGCCTTCAGCCACCATTTGAGAGCACTCTACGAGATGTCCATCGAGCGGTTCTACGGTGAGAGCGGCAAGGGCTTCGGCGAGATCGGCCCGAAACTGCTCTCCGACTACATCGCTTCCGATAAAGGCGCCGAGTTGCGCGATTGGGTATTCGGGCCGATGTTCTTTAACGCGATCGATTGGACCGAGATAAGCGAGTTCGAAAAGCCGCTCTCCGATTTGGCTGTCTACTTGAATGATGAGCGCGTCTTCGGAACGCACCTGTGGACGGCACGAAACGAGGCTCGCTCGAACGGGGAAGGAGCGCCGCTCATCTCTTTGCTGATCGAGCCGCTGCAGAGCTTTCCCACACTCATCGATCTTGCTGATCGCTTCAACACCGACAAGAACCGGCATACCGGCAACCGGCATGCTTATGCGCGCGTCTACGAGCGGCTGCTGTCGAGCCGGAGACTCTCCATGCGGAGGCTGTTGGAGATCGGCCTCTGTCGCATCGCAGCGGAAGGCGGCCAGTCCGAGACGCCCTCGGTCTCGCTCTGGCAGTCTTATTTTCCCTATGCCGAGGTGATCGGTGTCGACCTGACGGATTTTTCTCAGCTCAACAATGCGAGGTTCAAGTCTTTCGTTTGCGATCAATCCAAGCTGGACGATCTGCGCTCCGTCGCGGCGAAACTGGAACCGGGCTCGCTTGACGTGATTATCGACGATGGCAGCCATGCCTCGTTCGACGAGCAGCTGACGCTGCGCGAATTCTTCCCGCTCCTCGCACAGGGTGGATGGTATTTCATCGAAGACCTCGACTGGCAGCCACCAGGCGAAAATGCCAGCGAAATCACACTCACCAAGGATCTCTTGCGAGAAATCCAACAGCACGGCACGGCGCGATCAATTGACCCGGTGGGTATCAGCAACCTTGCCGATCAGTTTGCGGAAATCCGGTTCTTCGACAGTCACTTCGAGCTTAGCCGGGCAAAATTGCTCGGAGGCCTGGTGGCGATCCGCAAGCGCGGAGGCGTCGGCCTTGTTTGATGAGCGTCACGCGGCGTTGCGGTCGGGTGGGTCCAGCCGTATAGCGGGACGTCGCTCAGTGATTGCGTCCAATCGCGGACGCCTTCCTTGAAAGTCGCGGTCTATACCATCGCGTTGAACGAAGCTGCACATGTCGAGAGGTGGGCAAATTCGGCTGTCGGCGCCGACTATCGGATAGTCGCCGATACCGGCAGCACCGACGACACGGTATCCCGGCTGATCAATGCCGGCGTCACCGTGCACCGGATCGCGGTCCGCCCATGGCGCTTCGATGACGCCCGGAATGCCGCCATGGCACTCATCCCCGCCGACGTCGACGTATGCTGCACGATGGACATGGATCGGTTCCTCGAGCCCGGCTGGCGCACCAAGCTGGAGGCAGCCTGGAAACCCGAAACGACGGCCCTCTATTGTCAGACGATCTATAGATCGAGCGTCGACGACCCCAAACCGTTGCGGCAATGGCTTACGAAGAATTTTCACCATCGCTGGGGATATCGCTTCAAGCGCCCCGTCCATGAGGCCCTCGTCTTCACCGGAGAAAGGGAGGTGGCCGCGACCAGCGACGACCTTGTCATGTTCGAGGTGCAGGACCTGGCCAAGCCAACCAGGAGCAGCTACCTGCCTCTGATGGAGGTTGCGTACAAGGAAGATCCCGACGACGCACAGATGTGTTTCTGGCTCGGGCGGGACCTGATGTGGGCCAACCGGCACGACCAGGCCGTCCGGCTGCTTGAGCGCTATCTTGGCTTGCCGACCAGCACCTGGGGCGAAGAACGGTCAGAAGCGATGCGTTACATCGCACGCATGATTCCCGACCAGAGATTGGTGTGGTTGGACAAAGCACGAATGGAAGCGCCGCATCGCCGCGAGATCTGGGCCGACCTTGCGGAGGAACTTCACGGCAGGGCCGACTGGTTGAATCTGTTCTGGGCGTGTACCAACGGAATCGAAAAGACCCGCCGCACCGGAAGCTATCTCGATGACCCGAACTGCTGGGGGTTTCGGCTCTTTGATTTGGGCGCCATTGCCTCATGGCACCTGAATGCGATGGACCGTGCCGTGGAATGGGGGCAGATGGCGCTTGAGCTTGATCCGGGCAATGAGCGTCTCAGGAACAACCTCGATTTCTTCATTCGACGCCGGCAAGAGGATCGAGCAGCACCGCTCGGCGAAGAGGGTGCTCGGTGAAGGCAACCAGTTGCCTGACGGCACAGACTGGTCAACTGCACTCCAGGCCACCCCGCTCTCGCTCACGTATTGATGCGCACCGATTCTTCTGGCCGTTCGTCACTGATGACAAGCGGTGGCAAGCACGCATAGGCTTTGAGCGAGGGCATCACGCCGGCCATGATGCAATCGATTCCCGTATTGTTCAGCCTTAAGCCAAAGCCGGCAAAATCGACGATCATCGGCCGTATCGGAAGGCACCACTCCAACAGCGCACGCGCGCCGCGTGGCGAGACGGAATAGCAAACCGTGCCGAGCAGATAGTGCGCTCGAAGCAGAGCAGGTTCAATTTCCGCCTCCTGGAAGTCAGCAATACGCGTCATGACTTCACCCGGAAAGAACTCCAGTCTGGCACCGGTTCCGCCAGGAAGGGCATCTAGCCAAGCATAGCATCGCAAGCTTGCACTCCACAGGATAAAGTCCCAATCGGCTGGGATATTCGATATGAGCGAGCTCTTATGTCGTTGGAAGTCGTGAGAGAAGATCGCATCATCTTCGGCGACAGTTATCATCTTGTGCCGCCCGACAGCCTCTCTCCAAAGCGTCACGTGAGAAATGGCGCAGCCCAGACTCCCGGGCGCATACTCCAAATCTGACCTGATGACTCCACCCTCTATCAACTTGTTGCGGTCGATGGACTTTCCGTCAAATCCGGAGAACCTCCGGACTTCCGGCAGGTGCGAGTTTAACTTGCGAAATTTTTCTAGCCGCCCGACACTTCGATCGAGGTTAATTACATAAATCTCCGCCATAACGTTTTTAGCCCTTTTTTGTCGACGGTCCGTGCACTCGTCCACTTCCATCGGGCGGACCAGCTTGCAACCGCCTCCACTTGAGCGCACTTCAAGTCTAGCTGGTTCGGTGATAGCTGGCGAGACGCCTCAACCAGGCAGCTTGGAGGATTTGCATCCGACAATTGGAGGGGCTATGACGCGCCGAGAGTTGGCAGTGGGCATCATCGTTGCGGCAGGATCGGCTGCGGCAATGGCAAAATATTCGGCCGCCCTGGATCCTGGCTACGCAGTTATGCCGCTCCACACAACTGTTCCCTCCACGACGCTCCGCTCCGCCCCGATCGAGCTGGCGGGCAATTGGGGTCACATGCTTCCGCAGGCGGCAGAACAGGTCGTCGAACGCATGCGGCAGGCCTGCCTGGACGGCGTCCGGCTATTATCTGATCGCCAGCCTGTGCGGCTGCGGGTCGACGAGCACACTTCCGGGCAGCCGGCGATCTGGCTGCATCCGGATGGCAGCAGTATGGCTTGGATTATTGTCGACATCGGCGAACGAGACTGGTCGAAGCTCGCCTATCAGTTCGGGCACGAGCTCGGCCACGTCCTCGCCAACAGCTGGCAGCAGGATGCCAAGCCGGCGCCGCCCTGCCAGTGGCTCGAAGAAGCGCTGGTCGAAGCGTTCTCGCTGCATGGCCTTAGGCGGTTGGCGAAAGACTGGAATGAGAATCCGCCTTTCCCCGGAGACAACGCCTTCGGTGACTCTATTGGCAAGTATAGCGAGGATATAATCAGAGGCTATGGCACGCTCGCCGACCAGCAGGGGCTTACCCGCGACGCTGCGGTGTGGTTCGCCGATCACCGCGACGAGATCGAAATACCTGGCCTCAATCCATTCGCTCAGGCAATATCCGTTATCCTGCTCGCCGAATACGACCGCACGCCCGAGTGTATCGAGGCGCTGGGCGCGCTCAACCGCTGGCCTGGTCGCAGCGGGGTTCCAATCGCTGAATATCTCCGCCGATGGAAAAGAAGCTGTGCCGAATTGCATGCCTCGCCGCACCTGCCGGTCCGACTGCAGCAATTGTTGCATGTTTCCCAGCAGCGACGCTAGTCAATGCTCGGCAATGTGGCGGGAATCTTGCGAGCGGAAACATACCGGGCCTGCGATGACCGGCGACGTCGAGCAGCGATTAGTTGTTATGCGCCAAAACCCAACTTCGACACATGCCTTCCGTTGAAGCGTGGCGGATTCGCAACGACCTGCGTTATGCGCACCCGCTTTACCGTGCGGGCGCTACGGGTGTCTGCAGGGCCGAGGCCGATCCAAGGCCTCCCTCGTCTTTCATCCCTCCAAAGGGGGCGAATAGGAGCGGGCACTGGAGAAGGCGCTGGCATCCTGCCTCGCGCTCCGGCGGAGGGTGGTATCTCAGAACCTGGGATAACCACCCGATAGAGGGTGGTCGCTCAGTTGCGCGGATCGTTCTCCTCGCCTAGAAGTCCAAGTGTAACGGGAGACACGCCTTTGTCTGATGAAAAAGATACCATCTTAATCGAACTGACGGCCGATATAGTTTCGGCCTACGTGCAGAAGAACTCTGTTCCAGTGTCTGGACTTCCAGACCTAATTGCCAGCGTGAATTCGGCACTTTCCAATATCGGCAAGCCGGCGACCCTTGAAGCTCCTGAGCTGAAACCCGCGGTTAATCCGAAGAGGTCCGTGTTCCCTGACTACATAATCAGCCTTGAGGACGGCAAACGGTACAAATCCCTCAAGCGCCACCTGTCGGCAAATTACGGCCTCACACCGGATGAATACCGGGCAAAATGGGGCCTGGCCAAGGATTATCCGATGGTTGCGCCGAGCTATTCGGCCACGCGATCGGCTCTGGCAAAATCGCTGGGTTTAGGTCGGAAGGTTGAAAAGGCGCCCAAAACGAAGGCGTCCAGAGCCCGAAACGCCAGGGGTTAGATCCACGTTCTGCCCCAGCGGCATAATTTTGTGACGGCTATTGGACACGGTCGTTACAATCGAGCCAAGATCGGCTTGCGACCCGCATTGCAAATACGGAAATCCTTGAGCATCCAAGGCGCAGTGAAATGCAAAACGCGCCTTGGCATAGATTGTCGCGCCATCGACCGTCATTCATCCCGCCAGATGATCCGCCGGACAAATTTGATCTCGGCCAGGCGCCGGTAGCGGATCGACATCGCTTCCGCAGCAACGGGGTTGAACAATTCGGCACGCATATACTCGTTACGTCCGCATTTCTCACAGCGAACGCGCTTTCGAACTTCGTCGATCGTCACATTGCCAGCGATCTCTCGCAGCTCGGCCGGCTTGTAATAGCGTCTGATGTTGCAGTGGCCGCACGTAATGCGGGCTGCCTGCCCCACATTGTGAGCGTCCATCAACCGCCACGGAACCCCGCGCGGCCACTTTTCGGGTTGTTCCGGCATCCCTTGAAATGAGGAACATATTCCTCTCTGGTCAAGGTCTCTCTTGACTTCTGGTTCTCTTTTTGTTCTCATTTGGCAGGATCGCCATAAGGGAGGCGAAAATGCCACTTCACTTTGGCACGCATCAGCGGAAGAGCTTGCTCGGGGGGTAGCTGCCGCAGACGCTGTTTTCGCTCGTTCTGAAATTTTATCGAGGACGTTTCCTACACGGGCACTGCATGACATGCAGGACAAGAGCAGTGATTGCGGTCTGGGAGGATGGAAAGCAGGAGCAATGGCGGCTGCATTGCTTCGCCGATCGCGGGCCGGCGCGGCCTTTCTTGACCACTTCGGCGGCATCGTGTTCGATCTCGAAACGAGACAGGAAGAATGGGCGCGCTCGCGGGGGCTGGCGCCGCAGGGCGCCTACGAGCGAATTCTGGAGCTCGGGGCCGCTCAGCGTTCCCGAAAAGCCCTACGGAACTGAGGTCGAAGGATGTGCGGCCGCTACACCAGATATCTGCCTTGGTCAGAAATCCATCGCCTCTACCGGTTAACGGCGCCGGCCGACATCGGCCGCAACGACGCGCCGCGCTACAACATCGCTCCGACTGACGAGGTGCCCTTCGTGACCATGGCGGACGATGGCAACCACAAGGTTCGAACTGGGCGCTGGTGGCTGGTTCCATCTGGGCGAAGGAAATGCCCAAGGCAGCGATGTTCAATGCCCGCATCGAAACCGTCGATACCACACCGGCATTTCGTGATGCCTTCAAATCGAAGCGCTGCCTGGTCCCCGCCGACGGCTACTATGAATGGACCAAGAGCCCGGCCGATGGCGGCAAGGACCCGTGGCACATTTTCCAGCCGGGCCATGCGCCTTTCTCGTTCGCCGGGCTGTGGGCCTACAATTCAAACCTCGATATCACGAGTTGCACGATTATCATCGGGCCGTCTGCGGCACCCGTCAATCAGATCCATGATCGGCAGCCGCTGATACTCGACCCTGCTTACTACGATGCGTGGCTGGACCCGAAGACGCCGGCCGGCGATCTGAGGGATATCCTCAGCCACCACATCGACGGTCAATTGCAATTCTACCGGGTAGGCAGGGACGTGAACGCAGCCGCTATAGACAAGCGGCCCAACGATCACGCCGGGCTGATCGAACCGATCAAGCTGCTATGAGCGACGAACCGACCCACTCGGCAGAGAATGCGCAGCAGCGTGAGCGCGGACCGCTTGGCCATGCCTGTGAGCACGTAGCATGCGGCAAGGATGCCGGTTGGGGCTTCGCCCGACCGAGACAGCCGTCGCATTGGTTCTGTTTCGAGCATCGGGCCGAAGGCGAGCTTTACTTGTAGTGGAGGGCTGAAGATGACCCGTCATGACATCGCCAGCGACCTCGATGGCGCGGCCGATCATATTGCCGAGATTTCTCGTGCCGACCTCCAGGTAATGCTCCGAAGAGCCGCGCTGATGCTCAGGAACGTCACGGGCCTTGTGCTCGATCCGAAGGTCGAGGAGTCGCTACCAGGAGTGGCAGAAGAACTGGGACTTTCGAAGGCTGAACTCGTCAGGACCATCGTGAACGATTGGCTCACGGCCAACTCTTACCTGCCGGTGCCGTATGCCTTGGATGAGGAGTGTACTGTGGAAGGCAACTCATGATCAACCCGCCGAAACATCAGCATGGATATATCGACCGCGAGATCGACTGTCAGGAAGCAATGGAGCCTGGCTTCCAGGTGATCGTCGACTGCATGCTGGAAGCCGGCTGGACGCATGGTGAGGTGATGCGCTCTCTTCGGCGCCTGATCGCTGCCGACAACATGACCCAGAAGGAAAATGCCAGGGTCGAGGCAGAACTGGCGATTGCAAGAGCGATGATCCGCGCAGGAAAGGCCTTATAGGCGTTTTCGCAATCGCTGATTAAGGCGTGAGCTTGACGGCCAAAATTTGCAAACCCATATCGCTGCTGGGCGCGGGCCGCTGTCGGCCACGCTCATCCAAACTCAATTGTTCGTTCGACTTGGAGGATCTTATGAACGACCGGATGTTTGACAGCCCTGTTTTCGTGAAACGCGGGAACAGCCTCATCGAGGAAATCGCGTGCCTGGAGGACGCACTGGAGTTTCTCTACGAATGGCCAAAAAACAGACGCGACACCATTTATGAAACCGCACTTCGCGCATGCCAGAGAGCATTTGACAGCGGCTACCCGCTGTCGGCCGCCAAGGAAGCGTTTTGCGGCTTCGCAAGGTCGGCCAGAATCCATGAGGAAGTGACCACAGCCTTGCCTTGGATGGTCGGCAACCGCGGCCAGGGCGGCGGAGTAGCTGCTTGAGGCGTCGTGGAGGAGGAATTCACGATGCTGTCACAAGCCTTCGAAAAGCCAGTCCGGGTATGGGTCGGACTGGGCTTCCCTCGCCAACTCAACACCGTCGCCGACGCCTATCAGTTCGCAGTTGATTGGTGCGGCAACAGCCCGGAACAGAAGGCTGCGATCCGCGCCTGCAAGGCTGCGTTGGTCGGAGATGTCGATCCCGAGACTGCAAGAGGCGTTTTCGTAGCCTTCGCTCACAAGAAAGACATTCTGATCGAGGACGGCGCAATACCCCCGCTTGCGGAAAAGGCGCGGCTGAGACACATCTGATTGGACGAGGCGGCGTCCAAGCGCCGCCTCATTCCTCCCAGAAATCCCTGAGCGACGCGTGGCGAAGCTTCTCCTCGCCCTTCAGGAACTTCACCCGCCCGACCAAGCCGGGTTTCAGCCATTCGGCCTTCTCTTTCGCCAGTCCCTCTGGCGGCGGGGCGCCGGCCTTGCCCTGCACGCGGTCCCATAGCTGCTGCCGCTTGTCAGCTTTGAAGGTAACAAAGGCGCCGCCCATATAGCGGCCGTTGTCGGCCATCAGCACCATCGCCGGCTTCCCTGTCTCGCGCTTGACGCCGATGATGTCCATTTCCTTTTCGACATAGCATTTGATCTTGCGCCAGTTCATCGTCGAGCCGCTGCGGTAGACGCTGTCCAGCCGCTTCGACACGATGCCCTCCAAGCCGGCTTCGCACGCAAGGTGGTAGACAGCATCGCCGGTGCCCGGCAGCGCCTCGCTGAACTGGACGCGGCCGCCGGCAGAGATGAGAGCCTGCAGGATCTCGCGCCGGTCCTTCAGCGCCATGTCCCGCAGATCGTGGCCATTCAGGTGCAGGAGATCGAACACGACCAGATACAGATCCTGGGGGCGCCTGGTGATAGCTGAGCGCAGCGCGTGGAAGTCGGACAACCCAGCTTCGTTGGTAACGATCGTCTCGCATTCGATGATGAAGCTTTCCGCCTCAATTGACTTCGCTTCCGCTGCAAGCGGTCGATATTTGGCCGTCCAATCTATTCCCGTCTTGGTGTAGAGGCGGATGCCGTCGGCATCCTTGATGAGCTGGGTCCGGAAGCCGTCGAATTTGACCTCGTGGCTCCATTCGTCGCCCTTAGGCGGTTGGTCGACCAACACGGGCTCCATCGGACGAATGAAGGACAACCGGACGCCGCCGGCAGGCTTACGCATCGAAATCCCACGCGATACTCGAATTTGATTCAATATCCCACAGCCGCAAGCGTTCCGTTAGCGATTGCTGAAAAAGCAGATTGGAACGTTCGTGCCAGGTGGTGGTTTCCTCTCCCAGGGAGGAACAGCGCCATTACAGACGACAAGAGCAAACGTGACTTCCGCGACCGCGACCGCGTCTCAGCAGATGAGGATTATGAGGTCCGCTACTTCGCCAAGCAGCGCCGGATTACGCCCGGGCAAGTTCGGGAACTGATCGGCGAGCACGGCAACGACCGCAAGGTATTGGAGCGCGAGGCGAGGAAATTGCGCGGGTGACGAAGCTTTCTGACCTTGGGCCGCCCATCGTCGGGCACCGATATGGAGGCGACCCTCCCCGCGAACAGGATCACTTCTACGATTGCAGGAGATGCGGCCAGCCGGTCGACCGGCCCGATCTCCGGCAAGTCATCTGGCATGAACAGCCGGACCATGAGCCGCTTGAAGATCTCAGATTCTTTCAGGGGCGCGGAACAAATTTCGCGCATCGAAGTTAGCAAGCGCTGCTTACGGGGACCCACGCGATGCTCCTTGCCCTGGACGATGCGATCTCGACGGCTGTTTTGGCCGGCAGGGGCGCAGATGCAGAAATCTTCGGAGTGATCGATCTCACCAGCAAAATTGAAGCCCGGATCGGCGCCATCAGCTTAGGGCGCGCCATCCAGTTCGTCGCCAATGCGTCGGTGCTTGGATACGACGTTCGCGGTGCAATGGTTTTATATGGGGAACCAGGAACGCCAAGCTTGAGGATATGGGACTGCGAACACCTTTGGGCGCAATATGGAGGCGCACTTCTCCAACCATAATGCGAGATGCCCTGGGGCTGACCATAGCTCTCCGAGCAGTTTTAAAGTCCAGAACAATATAGTTCCGCTAGAGACTGCCGCTGGACTTCAATCGCATTTAAGAGCATCCTCCCATGTGGGGAAAGGGCTTGGACAAGTCTCGTCACGACAATCGGTCCGATCAGTGGCGCAAGCGCACCGGCGCCAGGCGCTCGCGCGCCCGGCGTTGGGCGAGCGTGCCGCGACGGCTGATCTTCGTGACTGTCGCCGCAGCCGGCGCGCTGGCCGTCCAAACGGCGATGAAGCACAGCGACGGCCTGCCGGATATCAGCATCTCGAATTTGCTCGGCCCAAAGCCGCAGCCGATCACCGGCGTCGCATCGGTCATCGACGGCGACACGATCGAAATCCACGGGCAGCGCATCCGCTTCAACGGCATCGACGCGCCGGAGAGCCGGCAACATTGCGACGACGCCAAGGGCTTCGAATATCCTTGCGGACGACGCTCTGCGGAAGCGCTGGACGATTTCCTGGCTGCCTCGAGACCAGTGCAATGCACGTTCGTGACCTGGGATCGCTATCACCGCATCGTCGGCGATTGCCGGCGCGCCGACGGTGTCAGCGTGGCAGCATGGATGGTCGAGCACGGCCAGGCGGTCGATTGGCCGCGCTACAGCCGCGGCGCCTATGCGCCGCAGCAGGCAAAGGCGGAAGCGGCCAAGGTCGGTCTGTGGGTCGGCAACTTTCAAGCGCCTTGGGAATGGCGAGAATCGCACGCCGAGGGCGCGGCACCGCCGAACCAGCCGCTCGGCATCGTCAGCCGCCGGTTGGTCGCGCAAAGCGGCTACTCATGCGTGCCGCGGCGGTACTGCTCGCAAATCAGCTCGTGCGACGAAGCCCAGTGGTATCTGCACAACTGCTCCTGGGGCCGGAAGCTGGATCGGGATGGCGACGGCCTGGCGTGCGAGACGCTTTGCTAGCATCCGGGAAAAGGCAACTTCTGCTTCGCGACCGCCAAACCGAGAGCGGGAGGGCGTCTACTACACTGAACGATCCCAAGGAGAAACTAAGACCCAAAAATAAGCCTCGGCATGGATCGTCAAGGGGGGCGACGATGTTCCCACCCAAATGATCCGCCGATCGATCTGATCTTGCTAGAGTCTCTACCTGGGCAATTCTATTGCCTCTGCCCGGCTTCAGCCATTCGAGCGGCCTCCTCGAGCTCTAACTCGTCGGTGGCACCGGCCTGGTATCGAGAGATGATCCTACGCGCTCGCGCCTCGCGTTCGGTCTCGGTTTCTTTGGGGACTGCGGTTCGATCGAACACGCGACCGAGCAGCGCCACTTCACTGGGAGTGTATGCGCCTCCGCCAAGAGGCATTGCCGCCTCCTTCAGACACCGGTTGTTTGGCAAGTTGATGGAACGCCCAAAGGGCGTTGCCGTCAATGCGGGTCGTCGCGACAGCACGCCTCGCGACGGCATCGGTTGCGAGATACAAATAGCCGCTGGCACTGGCCACAATTCCAGACGGATATCTTCACGCGCTTTTCCGGAATTGTCTAATGAACGCGCTGCGAGTGTTCGGCACTTGGAACCCTATTCGCCATCTTTCTGGCAAGGCCAATCAGCCGCAAAACGGCACGTTTCGGATTCGTTTCAAGCCACAAGGCCTTGATCGAACAGAGACTGTTGTGGCCGCCAAGAGGTTTCCAGGCCGTCGCATCAATGGCGACAGTTTGGGCGAAGCTCTCGCCTGCCAAAGTAACGCCTTGGCCTAGCTGCACATTGAAGATGACCGTCGCTTGGCCAGCTTCGCACGCCTTGACGTTTGGGCGGCACCCCTGAGCGAAGATGCCTTCCAGCATATGGGAATCCAGCAGCGGTCCGCTCGATCCGACCGGCACGAGCAGTCGCATGTCCGCAAGATCTGCCCAAGTGACGGCGCGTTTTTCGGTGAGCGGATGATCAGCAGGCATGAGAACGAAGACGCGCTCCTGCCAAAGCATCTCGGCACGGCATGACGTGACGGTGCCGATCCCTGGCGCAAAGACGATGTCGAAGCGCCGGCGACGTACCGCCGTCAGGCATTGTTCACGCGTAATATCCTCAATGGCCAGACTGACATCTGGACAGGATTTGCGGAAGCGATCGATAAGGCGCTTCAGGAATTCTCCTCCCGCCACCGCGCACAGCCCAATCCTGAGCGTTTTTGCGTCCCTATTGTTGCGGGTGTCTCGGAAAGCTTCCTGCAAACCGTCGTAATGGGTCCGAACGACGTCGGTCCAGGCTCGACCTGCCTCGGTCAAACGAACGCCGCGAACGTCGCGCTCGAACAGCTGCATCTCCAAAAGCTGTTCGAGCTTAACGACGTTGCGACTTACACTGGATTCACGGACACTCAGCTCTCTGGCTGCCTGCCTCAAGCTGCCATGCTCCATAGCTGCAAAGACATACGTCAGCAGCCTCAGCGCGTTGCCGTACGCGTCATGGCTCATGGGCTTTGCGGATATCATCCCGGACCATGTCGATTTCAGCGCAAAGCGATCGGATCTGTTCCTCGGAATGGCCCGCGGTCAGACAGACGCGCAAGCCGGCCTGCCCGCGGGCTACGGTCGGAAAGAAGATAGCCGACGCATAGAAGCCTTTTTGCAGAAGGACCCTGGCTGCCGCGACCGCCATCAATTCATCGCCAAAATGAACCGTGCGGATCGGAAGCGGCTTTCCACTTTGCGCGGTTGGCATGAGAGCGTCGAAGAGGGCGATCCGCTCCTGGAGGGCAGCCTGAAGCCGGCCGAGCTCATTCGTGCGGTGCAGCCTGGCTGAGGCAAGTGCTGCCCCGATCGAGGCCGTATTGATCGACGCCGAAAACGCATGCGCCACCGCGAATCGGCGAAAGAGATTCTCCTGATGGACGGTGCCCAGCATCAACATGCCGCCTGAAGCGCCGAAACCCTTGCCAAGGGACGCAGCGATAATAGTCCGGCTGCCCAGCTCGTCCATCTGCGACCGGGCGAAGCCTTGCCCCTTGTCGCCGAACAGCGAAATGCCGTGCGCATCGTCGATGTAGAGAAAGAGGCCATACTTTTCCTGGAGGCGGCGCAGTTCGTCGATTGGAGCGCTGCCGCCCATGGAATAGACACCATCGCAAATGTAGGCGACCGCCTGGTTTTTGCGGCAGAGCCGCTCCAGATCAGCGAGATCATTGTGCGCCAATGTCTCGACCCGCGTCTCGCTGGCGATAGTGCCCTTGTGGTAAGCGAGCGTCGCGTGAGCGAGCCGATCGAAGACCATGACCGGCTTATAGCCTCCGGTGAGGTGCCCAGAGGCAATCAATGGCAGGGCACTCATGTTGGCGGCGAGCACCGTGGTGTAGGTGATCACCTTTGCGTTGAAGAGATCGGAAAGCGATGCCTCTAATTCGCCGAGGCTGGCGAAATTCAAACGGGTACGGGCACACGACCAATGCAGCGTGCCCGAGCTTCGCACAGCATCCACTGCGCCGGCGACAATGGCCGGATGATTGTCCAGGGCGAGATAGGAACACCGAACAAAGTCGACGATCTGGCGGCCGTCGTAATTCAGGACAACTGTCCGGCCCTCGGAAGGACGGACATAGAGCGCCATGACACCCTGATAGTGAGCGGCCTCGAAATGCGTGGCGGCGGCCTCGATAAGACTAGCCGTGTTTCGGAAGGCTGCATGCGTCCGCCCAGCAGAATAACCGGGAATATGATCTTTCATAAGTTAGGCTCCGAGCTGTCGAATGACAGTCCGAAGCTGAATTTGCCGCGCGCCTACCTCAACGAAGGCAAAGATAATTTCCTCATAAATTCCGGTCGACCGATCGTTGCAACTTCTTGTGACGGTGAAGGTGCGTAAAGCTTCGTTTAATCGAAATCCACCGCATATCCGCTCGATCGGACAGTGTGGATAATGGGGCGGCCGGTCATTTGCTCGAGCAGCCGGCGCAAGCGCCCGACGTGGACATCGACCGTCCGCGGCTGGACGACATAGTTGGGTGGCCACGCGGCGCCGATAAGTTCGGACCGGCTGAAGACGCGGCCTGGCGCCTGGAGCAGGAGACTCAGGAGCCTGAATTCAGTAGGACTGAGTTGAACCTCCTTGGAACCGTGCCTCACAAGACGCCTGCCTGTCTCGAGGCTGAATTCCCACACATCGAAGATGCCCGTTTCTCCCCGCGCTTTCGGGACGTTACCTCCCGAAACGACCGAGTGCAGGTATGCCAGGATCTTGCCCGGCGATGTCGGGCGGACAAAGGTTTCATCCACTCCCGCCCTCAGCAGATCCAGATGGTGCTGTTCATTCCCACCCGGCATCAGAGTTAGCAGGCGGACATGCGCCGTTGCCCGGTTGGCCTTGATCAGGCCGCAGAGTTCCAACGCGCGTTCGACATTGTTTTCGGTATCGAGAAGTATCGCCACCACCGATGGCTGCGCCGCCAGTTGTTCCAGGTTCTCATCGCTTGCCAGCACGGACCTGAACCCCTCGGTGGCGAGAATATGGCTGAAAAGAAGATACAGGTCGGGATTCTGCGACCAGAAAAGGACTGAAGGCTTCATACAAGAGGCCCCTCCTGACTGAACAATCACGCTAAATCCGCCATTTGTTGCGTCAAAAATATGGCTAGGACTCGGGCGCTTTGCTCGAAATGCCCCTCCTGTTCCTATTTCACGATCAAACCTTCACACTTTTTCCTAGATGTGTCCAGTAAGTTTGCTACTTTTTGTTGCAACAAATGTATTGAATGAACCTGCCGAATCCGGCAGTCTGTAGATTCGAGGCCTTGCCTCGGTTATGCATTCCTGATGGATGACCGACCCTTGCTTATGAAATCCAGCATTGACCATCTGCCGCCGCTGAAGCAGCGCGAGCTCGCACGGGCCGTGGAAGTGCTCATCGAGGAATTCGACGACGCGCTGAAGGGCGCAACAGCGGATTTCAAGAAGCGCGGGCGCATTCTCAAGGTCATTCTCTTCGGATCTTACGCCCGCGGCGGCTGGGTGGACGAGCCGCATACCAGGAAGGGATATCGATCAGATTTCGATCTGCTGGTCGTGGTCAACAACCGCAAACTAACGGATTTCGCGGCCTACTGGCGGACAGCGGCTGACCGCCTGATGCGCGAGGTGAACACCCCGGTCAGCTTCATCGTACACTCGCGCCGGGAGGTGAATACAGCCCTCAAGGAGGGGCAGTATTTTTTCGTTGACATTCGTCGCGACGGGATCGTGCTCTACGAACTGGATGAGGAGCCGTTGGCCAATCCAAAGCCGTTGACGGCAAAGGATGAATACAAGGTGGCCCTGGGACATTCCATTCGACTCCAAAGGGCCAAAAACAACCTCCAGCTGGCAATGACCGCCCAGGCAGCAGCTATGCCCAATGATAGCGCATTTCTGCTGCACCAAGCGATTGAACATGCATACGCCGGGCTATTGCTTACCCTTACGAACTATTCCCCACCCTCTCACAACATCAAATTTCTCCGCAGTCTTGCCGAGGATCAAGCTCAGCACCTCTCGGCAGCGTGGCCTCATGACCAGCAGCGCTTCGTGGCTTGGTTCAACGTCATCAACGAGGCCTATGTGAAGGCTCGCTACTCGCGCCACTTCGAGATCACCAGGGAGGCCCTTAGCTGGCTCTCAGATCGCGTCGCGGACTTGATCGGTCGGATAGAGATTATTTGCGGATCACACCTTGAGAAGCTGAATGAGGAAGCCGAAAGGGCCGCCAGGCGATCGTAAGGGGGTGGCTGCCGGTCGCCGGGTCGCTATCAGCCGCCGGCCACAGAGCTTGCTCTGAGTGCTTGCCGGCCATCGCTTGAATCGGGCCGCAGGCAGTTGGACCGCTTTTTGTGGTTCAGGAAGAGCCAGCTGCTGTTGCCCAATACGCAAGCAGTTCCAGACTGCCGGATACGGTCTCTTGGCGCGGGCGAGGAAGTGTCCGACGCCCAGATCGACCGACAGATCGGAACCAATGTCGTCGGCTCCATCCAAGTCATTCGCGCGGTCCTGCCGCATTTGCGCAAGCAGGGCGGCGGACGGATTGTGCAGGTGTCTTCGGAAGGAGGGCAGATCGCCTATCCGAACTTCAGCGTCTATCACGCCAGCGAGTGGGGCATCGAAGGTTTCATCGAGGCCGTCGCCCAGGAGGCCGCGCCGTTCGGCGTCGACTTCATCATCGCCGAACCTGGACCGACGGCAACCGGATTTGGGGCCAGTCTCGTCTACGCCGAACCAATGACAGAGTACGACAACACACCGGCCGGCGAGGTCAGGCGCGCGATCGCCAGCGGAAGCTTCGTCGTCGAGGGCGATGCCAAGCGCACGGCGAGCGCCATGATCGCAGCGGCCGACGAGAAGGCCGCTCCGTTGCGGCTTGTTCTCGGCAGCACGGCGTACAATTCAATCTCGCACGCCCTGTCGCAGCGACTGGCCGGCGTCGAAGCTCAGCGCTCCATAGCCTTCTCGGCCGATCGAGATTGAGATCGAGTCAGCCTTGCGTCGTCCGGGACTTGGCTGACGTCCCGCATCATGTGGCGGCGCGCCTCGAAAGACCGTCGCATCTTGGCGGCACGCCGTCCATGGGCCAGACTTTCGAGGTCATTGCGCGGCTAGATTTTGCTTTGGCGGCTTCCTGGAGTGCCGTAGCCTCCCTTGGGCGACGATAGCCGAATCTGCTGGGACTGGCATGACCCCGAAGGCCGCTGCTCATATCAAGACCATGTCCGCTTTCGCGCTTGCGAATTTCGGCGGCCATGACCGGACAACGCTGGCCCAGAATGAGAGCGCCTTTCCGCCCAGCCCGCGCGCGATACAAGCCGGCCAGGAGGCTGCGGCACGTAGCCATCTCTATCCCGATCCGGACTGGACGCTGCTGCGCGACGCGGTCGCGCGGGCTTACAACATCGAGCGCGACCTAGTCCTGTGCGGCGCCGGCTCAATGGACCTGATTGCCTCCACCATCGCGACCTTTGCGGGTCCCGGGGCCGAGGTTCTGAGCACCGCCTTTGCCTATAATTTTGCTGCTTCCGCTGCCGCCCGCGTCGGAGCGACTTACGTCAAGGCTGCCGAACGCGATTTCGTCCTTGCGATCGACGCCATTCTGGCCGCGGTGAGGCCGGCGACGCGCATCGTATTCATCTGCAATCCCGGCAACCCGACCGGCACATGCATTCGCAACACCGAACTGCTGCGCCTGCGCGCCGCATTGCCGGGAGACGTGCTTCTGATTGTCGACCAAGCTTATGGCGAGTTCGATGACCAGGACCCGCAGCCTGTCTTTGCGCTTGCCGGGCGCGGCGACACCGTCGTGCTGCGCAGCTTGTCCAAAGCCTATGGACTGGCTGGCGCGCGCGTCGGCTGGGGATTGTTTGCGCCCGGAATCGCCGCCGAGGTGCGCAAGATGCAGAATTCCAACCAGGTCTCGACGGTGAGCCTCGCCATGGCGCTCGCTGCGATCGAGGACCAGGCTTACATGCGCGCAACAGTGGCGCGTACCGCCAAAATCCGCGACCGGTTCGCACAGAGCCTGAGAGCCGCCGGTTACGAGGTCGCCGATAGCCGGACGAATTTCGTGCTGGTCCGCTTTCCCGATCCGGCTGCCGCGGAGATTGCCGACAGGACCTTGCGCGACGCCGATATCATCGTGCGCGGCCTGGCTGGCTATGGGCTGACCGACTGTCTGCGCATAACGGTCGGCCAGCAGGATGTCATGGATCGCGCGCTACGCATCCTGACCGGCATGCGCGGCCGCCAATCCTGGTGACAGCTTCATTGAGGGATTCCGAAAGTGACTTCAGAAACGCCTTACCTGCCGGTCAGGGATTTTGTCGGTTATGGCGAAAAGCCGCCTTTGGCCGAGTGGCCCGGCGGCGCGAAGCTCGCCCTCAACATCGTCGTCAATTACGAGGAAGGCGCCGAATACAGCATCGGTGAAGGCGACGGTGTCTCCGAGGCGATCCTGTCGGATCTTGCCGTCGCGCCCGCCGTGCCCGGCCTGCGCAATCGCAACATGGAATCGCTCTACGAGTTCGGCTCGCGTGTCGGCGTCTGGCGGCTCATCTCGCTATTCAAGGACAAGGGCGTCATCCCCACTTTCTACGTCGTCGGACGCGCGCTGGAGCTCAATCCCGCGGCTGGCAAGGCGATCGCCGCGCTTGGCAGCGACATCGTCTGCCATGGCTGGCGCTGGATCGACTACGCGCCGCTGAGCGAAGACGGGGAGCGTAAGCACATCGCCCTGACGGCGGACACGGTCCGGCGCATCACCGGCGTCGATCCGCTCGGCTGGTACACCGGCAGGCCGAGCCTCAACACGCGGCGCCTTGTCGTCGAGCACGGCGGGTTCCTGTTCGACTGCGACGACTACAATGACGACCTTCCCTATTTCGTCGACGTCGGCGCCAAGCGCCATCTTGTCGTGCCGCACAGCTTCGACAACAACGACAGCCGCTTCTCGCGCGGCTCCGGCCTGGAGACCGGCAGCCAGTTCTTCGAATATGTCGGCGATGGTGTCGACTGGCTTCTAAAGGAAGGCGAAAAGATCCCGCGCATGATGACGGTCTCGCTGCATTGCCGGCTGGCGGCGCGGCCGGGGCGCATGATCGGGCTGGCGCGCTTCCTCGACAAGGTCACGGCCAACCCCGACATCTGGGTTTGCCGGCGCTCAGATCTCGCGCGCCATTGGTCAAGCCGCTTTGGGACTGAACCCGGCCGCCGACCCGCCGGGTTCCTGTCACGATAGCCGTTCTTACGACCGTAGCCGCTTGCCCTCTGGGTCGAAGGGCGGACGCGCGAGCAGGATTGCATCGTGCGGCCTGCCCAGAATTGCGACGGTCACCTTGTCGCCAGCCTTGGCCGACCCTGCTTTGACGTAGCCCATCGCCAGCGACTGCTCGACGAAATAGCCGTAGGCGCCGGACGACACCTGGCCGATCGGCGTGCCGTCGGGCAGGAAGATCGGCTCGCCGCCGGTCGCGTCGGCATCCTTGGCCGACACTGAAAGCATGATCAGTTCGTCCCGCGCCGGCTTGCCGGCGACGGCGAGATAGGCATCGCGGTTGAGGAATTCCTTGTCCGTCTTGACCAGTCTGTCGAGACGGACCTCCTGCGGCCAGTATTCTGTCGAATATTCCCGGCTCCAGCTGCCGTAGCCCTTTTCGACGCGCAGCGACATCAGCGCGCGCGACCCGACCGGCCCGGCGCCGACTTCCGCCCCGGCCTTGAGCAACGCGCCATAGAGCTCGACCTGATCGGCTGCCTTGCAGTGCAGCTCCCAGCCGAGGTCGCCGGTGAACGACACCCGCAAGGCAACGACATCGACGCCGGCCACGGCGATCTGACGGGACCGCATGAACGGAAAGGCCTCGTTCGACAAATCGTCATTGGTGAGTCGCTGCAGCAGCTCGCGCGACTTCGGCCCGGCGACATTGAAACCGCCCAGTTCCTCGGTGCGCGAGCGGAAGCTGGTGCTGTCGGGCAGCGGCACGGATTTGAAGAAGCGTTGATGGAAGCGCTCGGCCATGCCCGAACCGATCACCAGGAACTCGTCCTCCGCCAGCCTGGTTACAGTGAAGTCGCCGGCGATGCCGCCTCGTTTGCCGATCAGCGGCGTGAGGCAGGAATGGCCGACCTTCACCGGCATGCGATTGGCGAAGAGCGCATTCAGCCAGGCTTCCGCGCCCGGGCCCTTCACCTGGTATTTGGCGAAATTGGAGATGTCGATAATGCCGCCATGCTCGCGCAACATGCGCGCTTCGCGGCCCACCGGTCCCCACCAGTTCTGGCGCGTGAAGCCGATCGTCTCCTCGCGCGGCTCGCCTTCCGCTGCGAACCACAGCGGGTGCTCCCAGCCGAAATTGAGGCCGAAGACCGCACCCATCTCCTTTTGCATTTCATAGACCGGCCGGGTGCGCACCGGGCGCCCCGCGGCGCGTTCCTCATTCGGGAAATGGATCTTGAAGCGATGGCTGTACTGGTCCTGCACGCGCGCCTTGGTGAAGGCCTTGCCGGCCCAATGGCCGAACCGCGCCATGTCCCAGCCGAACATGTCGAGCGTCGGCTCACCTTCGATCATCCATTCGGCGGCGAGCTTGCCCATCCCGCCCGATTGCGAGAAGCCGGGAATGATGCCGTTGCAGCAGAAATAATTGCTGAGCTCCGGCACCGGGCCGAATAGCACGGCGCTGTCGGGCGACCAGATCATCGGGCCGTTGATCACTTTCTTGACGCCGGCGGTAGCGGCCGCGGGAACACGCTGAACGGCGCGCATCATGTTCTCTTCGATGCGGTCGATGTCGTCGGGAAACAGCTCGTGGCCGAAATCCATCGGCGTGCCGTCCTCGGCCCAGAATTTCATGTTGCGCTCGTAAGCGCCGATGAGGAGGCCGAGCCCTTCCTGGCGCAGATAGTATTCGCCGTCGCGATCGGCGACCGACGGCAGGCGGCGACCCATCGAGGCGATTTCGGGAATGGTCTCGGTGACGAAATACTGGTGTTCGGTCGGGATCAGCGGCAGTTGCAGCCCAGCCATGGCCGCGACCTCCCTGCCCCACAGGCCGGCGGCGTTGACCACCCACTGGGTGCGGATGTCGCCCTTCGGCGTACGCACGATCCAGCTGCCGTCCGCCTGAGCCTCGGTCGCGGTGACCGGCGTGAAACGGTGGATCTCGGCGCCACGCTGACGCGCGCCCGCGGCATAAGCGGCGGTGACGCCCGACGGATCGACATTGCCGCCCTCCGGCTCGTACATGATGCAGCGTATGCCGTCGAAATCGACCAGCGGATGCAGCCGCTCCGCCTC
Organism: Mesorhizobium captivum; assembly: GCF_033977165.1. Lineage (NCBI taxonomy): Bacteria > Pseudomonadati > Pseudomonadota > Alphaproteobacteria > Hyphomicrobiales > Phyllobacteriaceae > Mesorhizobium > Mesorhizobium captivum. Next base: position 149,138 of record NZ_JAVIJB010000008.1, on the reverse strand, counting down.
GTCCCGGGCGACCTCGTAAAAGTTCATCTTGTAGCGCCGCGCCTTGGCTTCCTGCAGCCGCAGCTGATGTTCGCGCGCCTCGGTCTGGGCGAGATAGAGCGAGCCGGGCTGGAAGATGCCGCAGCCCTGGCCGGTCTCGGCCTCGAGCTCCTTGTAGAGCGCCATGGTATAGTGCTGCAGGCGGCTGATGTTGGTGGAATCATGCAGGCCGTGGATGTTGGCCGCCGCATGCCAGGTGGAACCGGAAGTCAGTTCGCTGCGCTCCAGAAGGACGACATCCGTCCAGCCGAACTTGGCAAGGTGATAGAGAATCGAGCAGCCGATCAGACCGCCACCGATGACGACGGCTTGTGCATGAGTACGCATATCCAGATTTTCTTCCCTTGGTTCGGCGACTTTATTTTGCGCTTTCTCGAAGCGTGCTGGGTTGGTTTGATCTGCTCGATCGCAGTCGCCTGGCGGAGTCTCAGGGGCGCGGACGCGTCCCCGAGATATTGCCGTGATTGCCCGACCTATGCTTTGTCCAGCCAGACCTTATCGAGCTGCAGTTCGAAAGTCTGATGCATCGGCAGGTTCTTCACATAGGGCGCGTGGTGCCGGTAGAGCGAGCGCCAGAATGCTTGGATGAGGATGCCGGAGTCCTGGAGGGTGAACTCGACGTCCTTCATCAGCTCCTTGCGCTTGGTGGGATCCGCCACGGCGAGCGCCGCATTGAGCTTCTTGTCGAATTCCGGATTGGCGTAGCCTGACTCGTTCCACGCCTCGCCGCTGCGATAGGCGATCGCCAGCACCTGTACGCCGAGCGGCCGCATGCCCCAATCGGTGGTCGACCATGGGTATTTCGTCCAGTCGTTCCAGAACGAGGCTCCCGGAATGATGGTGCGCTTGACCTTGAATCCCGCCTCGCGCATTTGCGCGGCGACGACGTCGGCCGGGTCCTTCACATAGTCCGCATCGTAGGAGATCAGCTCGAACTCGTGATCCATCTGACCGGCCTCGGTCATCAGGGCCTTTGCCTTCGCCAGATCGCGTGGAACCTTAGGCAGCGCATAATATTCGGGGTGGATCGGGCAGACATGGTGATTTTCGGCGACCTGCCCAAGGCCGCTATAGCCCAGTTTCAGCACGGTGTCGTTGTCGACCGCGAGCTGGATGGCGTTGCGCACGCGCTTGTCGTCATACGGCTTGTTGGTCACATTGGTGCGCAGCACGATAGTGCCGGCGGTGACGACCGATTCCTTAACTAGACCCATGCCGTCATAAAGATCGACGGTGCCGCCGACCGTCTGATAGTTGCAGTCGATTTCGCCGGCCTCGAAGGCGCTGGCGATGGAGGGATTGGATGCGTCCGATCCGTAATCGGTCCAGTCGACACCGTCGAGATAGGGCTCGCCGCCGAACCAGGTGAAGTCTTTGCGCCGCCGCACCGAGGCCGATTCACCAACCTTGTACGAGATCAGCTCATACGGACCGGTGCCGGGCGTCTTCGTCATGTCGGCGCCGTTCTTGTCGAAGTCGCGATGGACGATGATCGCCGGATAGTCGGAAAAACCCGGAATGATGGTGACGTCGGACTGATTGCATTTCAGCTTCACCGTATGGTCGTCAACCTTGGTGATCGCGCCGGCGGCTGCCTTCTTGGTGGCCGGGTCGATCAGGGAGCTCATGCGTCCGGCCATCGAATTGCCTTCGGCCGCCTTATCGCACCAGCGTTCGATGTTGTAGACGATGTCGTCGGCATTGAAGTCGTCGCCGTTCGACCATTTCACGCCCTTGCGCAGATGCAGCGTATATTCGGTGGCGTCGTCGCTGACCTCCCAGCTCTCGACCAGATGGCCCTCGAAGGTGAAGTCGATGGTGTAGCGGATCATGTAGTCGTTGCACTGGCGGAAGACGTTGGCGATTTCCGACCAGTCCCACGAGCGCGGATCCTTGATGTCCTTGATGATCATCTGCATCTTCAGGATGCCGCCCTTCTTGCCGGGCTCGGTCGCGGCGGCCTTGGCCGGAGCAATGCCGGCCATCGAATAGGCGAGCGCCGTGGAAGCGCCCATCGCGCTTGCCATGGCCAGGAATTCGCGGCGGTCCATCCTGCCGCTTTTGACTTCGTCTGCGTAGCTCTCGATGACCGTTGGGACGCGGTCACCGTTGCTCTTGAACATTGTCATCGTTGTTCTCCGGTTCAGGGCTTTGCGCCCGTTCATTCCCCTTGCAGCCGCACATGTTAGGGGCGATGCAAAAATCCCGGAAGGGCTTACGCGAGACGAAACCGCCGAAACCCGGCTTTAAAGGCCTAAAAAAAAGATGCCATTGACCTGTCAAATTTTTGAATGAGGAGACGGCGCGGTGGTTAGGCGGCGTCTTCCTGGGCCTTGGAAAGTATCCATTCGCGCACCGCGCGCGCGATGTTTCCTTTCGAGAGCTGGCTCTCGGTGAGATAGTAATTCCAGGGGCTTGGCGGCCGGACCGGGAATGGCTCGACGAGCAGCCCGCGACGCATATAAGCGTGCGCGAGCGAGCGCTGCGTGGCGACGAGACCGGCCCCCATGGCGGCCAGTTCGAGCGCAATGTTGGAAGCGTTCGTCGACAGGCCCTTGTCATGGTCCTCCATGTCGACGCCAAGCGCATCCGCGACGACCTGCCAGTATTCCTGGCGACCGTGCACAAAGATCCAGTCCACCTTGAGGATGTCCTGCGGCGCCTTCAGCGTGTGCTCGCTCTCGAGCATGCCTGGAGCGCAGAGCAGGACAAGTTCGTCGTTCCAGAGCGGAATACCCGCGGGCGGGCGGTCGTCAAAGCGACGCGTCGAGATTGTGAGGTCTGCGATCTGCTCGCTGATATCCTCCCAGATCGTGCCGTGCAGCACGATCTCGATCTCCGGATGCTTCTTGCGAAACGCAGCCATGCAGCCGGCGAGCCAGTTTTCGGCAAGGCTCATCGGGCAGGAGACGACCACCGTCCGGTTGCGCGAGGAGGCCACGATCGCTTCCGTCGCCTGATCGATCTGATCGAGCGCCTGGCGCAGCGTCGGCAGGAATGCTTCGCCCATCTCGGTCAGCTTGAGGCTACGCGGATAGCGTATGAACAACTGCCGGCCGATATAGTGCTCGAGGGCGCGCACATGCGTGCTGACCGCGGCTTGTGTGTATCCCAATTCCTTGGCGGCAGTGGTGAAGCTGAGATGACGGGCGGAGCTCTCAAACGATCGGATATAGTTCAGGGGCGGTGGCGGCCTCATTCCGGACTCCTGCTGCACATCCGCCATAGCTATCGCACGGACGAGCAGCCCTTCAATCGCAGACAAGCGACAAGGCATGAATATTTTTGGTCAAAGCCGCCAAACTAATCGCGTGAATGCACGATGAACCCAATTTATTGATGTTGTGAGCAGACAGGGGAGATAAGCGCGTGGCTGTGCCGTCATATCGGCGTGAGGTGCCTGTCGTCAGTTCTGATACGTTCACACGTCTTGCCGATTTCGTGCTGCGGCGTCCCGCTTCCGTCTTCCCCGCGCCGGTGCTGGAACAGGCACGCTACCTTCTGCTCGACACACTCGGCATTGCCATCGCGGCCGGACCGATGGAAGCAGGCCGGATCGCCCGCGATGCCGCCATCCTGCTCTATGGTTCCAGCGATCCGCAGCACTTGGCCCGCATGCTGTTCGACGGGCGGCGTGCCAGCATTGCGGGCGCGGCGTATGCGGCGGCCACCCAGATCGACAATCTCGACGGTCACGACGGATACAGCCCCACCAAAGGCCACATCGGCGTTGTGGTGGTGCCGGCGCTGGCCGCGCTGGCGGAAGCGAGGCCCGACCTCACCGGGCCGGAGGCGCTGGCTTGCCTGGTCGTCGGCTACGAAGTCGCCGGTCGGGCTGGCATCGCGCTGCATGCGACCGTTCCCGACTATCATACCTCTGGCGCCTGGAATGCCCTGGGTGTGGCCGCCCTCGGCGCGCGCCTGCGGCGGCTCGGCGAAACGCAATTGCGCGAGGCGCTCGGCATTGCCGAATATCACGGCCCGCGCAGCCAGATGATGCGCGAGATCGCTACGCCGACGATGCTGCATGACGGCTCTGGCCTCGGCGCCCTCGTCGGTCTGTCGGCGGTCGTGCTGGCCGAACGCGGCTTCACCGGCGCTCCGGCAATCACTGTCGAGGCGCCGGACATCGCCACGCATTGGCAGGATCTCGGCGTCTTCTGGCAGGCGCTGCACCAATATGTGAAGCCTTATCCGATCTGCCGCTGGGCGCATGCGGCGATCGATGCGACGCGCGGACTGTGCCTCGTGCACAATCTTGCTCCGTCCGAGATCGCCCATGTCCAGGTCAACAGCTTCCACTATGCGGCAACGCTGTTCGACGGCATGCCCGACACGACCTCGAAGGCGCAATACAGCCTGCGCTTCGCCGTCGCCACCTACATCATTCATGGGCGTATCGGGCTGGAGCATATTTCCGGCGTCGGGCTCGGAGACGCAGGCGTCGCGGACATGCTCGCCCGCATCACGGTGACCGAATCCGAGCGCCACAGCGCCCGCTTCCCGGCAGGCCGCTGGGCCGACGTCGTGATCTCGACCAACGATGGACGCGTGCTGATGTCGGGCGACGTACATGCGCGCGGCGGACCGGAAGCACCGATGACGCTGCAGGATGTCGAGGCCAAATACATGGAGTTCGCGGCGCCGGTTCTGGGACCGGTTCGCGCGACGGCGATCCGCGACGCCGTGCTCTCGCTTGACGACCGGGACAGCCGCTTCTCCGATCTCTCGGCGCTGCTCTACGATCCTCCCAAGACCCTGGGCTGAGCGCGCAATGCCCCTCAGGCTTCTGAAATACGGTCTCAGCAGGGACTATCCGATCAGAGGCGACATCCCCGCCACGCCCGAGCTGAAGCCTGCCTACGATGTCGTCATCATCGGCGGCGGCGGGCATGGACTGTCCTGCGCGCACCATCTTGCGAAATACCACGGCATAACCAGCGTGGCGGTGCTTGAGAAAGGTTACCTCGCCGGCGGCAACACGGCCCGCAACACCACCACGATCCGCTCCAACTACATCACGCCGGAAGGCATCGCCTTCTACAAGGAAGGCGTCGAGCTGTTCGAGCGCCTGTCGCAAGAGCTTGATTTCAACGTCATGTTCTCGCAGCGTGGCCAGCTCACCCTGGCGCATACCGAAGCGACGCTGCGCAGCTTCCATATGCGCGCCGAAATGGGCAAGCATATGGGCACGCGCACCGAGGTCGTCGACCAGAAGGGCGTCGAGAAACTCTGCCCGCTCATCAACATGGACTATGGCGGTCCGCTCGAAATCCTCGGCGGGCTCTGGCATGCCGACGGCGGCACCGCGCGCCACGATGCCGTCGCCTGGGGTTATGCCGCCCAGGCCTCGCGGCGCGGCGTCGAGATCCACCAGCGCACCGAGGTGCAGGGCTTCGTGGTCACCGGCGACCGGGTCCAAGCGGTCAAGACGAACAGGGGCCGCATCGCCTGCGGACAGGTGCTGATCGCCACGGGCGGCATGAATTACGACGTGGCGATGATGGCGGGCGTCGAGCTTCCCATCCGCTGCTACCCGCTGCAGGCGATGGTGACCCAGCCCCTGAAGCCCTGGCTCGACACGCTGGTCTCCTCGGTCTCGCTGCACACCTACCTCGTGCAGTCCTCGCGCGGCGAGGTCGTCATCGGCGGCGGCTCCGATCCCTACCAGCTCTATTCGACGCGCTCGACGCTCGACATGAAGGAGCACCTCGCCGAAGGCGCCGTCCACCTCTTCCCCTTCCTGCAGGGCGTGCGGCTGCTCAGGCAATGGGCGGGCATCACCGACATGACGCCCGACTACAGCCCGATCATGGGCGCGAGCCCGCTGGCCAATCTGTGGCTGGACTGCGGCTGGGGCACCTGGGGCTTCAAGGCGACGCCCGTCGCCGGAAAGCGCATGGCGCAAGCAATAGCCGACGGCCGCGTGCCCGATATCCTGAAACCCTTCGCGCTGGAGCGGTTCGAAACCTTCCGGCTGCTCAATGAGATGGGCGCGACCGCCGCCAGTCACTGACATGAACCTACATCGATCATGAAACTGCTCACCTGCCCGATGAACGGCCCGCGCAACATCGACGAGTTCCAGTCCTTCGGGCCGGTGCGCGCCAGGCTCGATCCGGACCTTACCGCCGATGCGGATTGGTCGCGCCATCTCTTCCGCGCCGAGAATCGCAAGGGGATCGTGGTCGAGTGGTGGCGGCACGTGCCGAGCAATTATTTCTTCCTGGCGGAGCGCGATCTCGCCAGTAACGAGATCATCCGCACCTTCGACGCTTCCGAGCAGCGGGACCGTGCATGACCCGGCTGCCTGCCCCTTTCGGAAGCCGGATCGATCGAAGCCGCCGTATTCGCTTCAGCTTCGAGGGTAAGCCTTTCGAAGGCTATGCCGGCGACAGCATCGCCAGCGCGCTTGCCGCTTCCGGCCAGTGGGTGCTGTCGCGCTCGTTCAAGTACCATCGCCCGCGCGGCATCCTCTCGATGACGGGAGCCGATGCCAACACATTGGTGCAACTGCCTTTCGAGCCCAACGCCGCCGCCGAGCGCACGCCGATCAGCGAAGGGCTGCAGGTCAGCGCGCAGAACGTCAACGGCTCGCTCGATCGCGACCGCGACGCGATCATGGACAGGTTCGGCCGCTTCCTGCCGGTCGGCTTCTACTATCGCACCTTCATGGGGCCGCGCCGCGACAGCTGGCTGAAGACCTGGGAGCCGATCATCCGCCGCAAGGCGGGCCTGGGCGTGGTCGACACCAAGGCTCCGCACCGGCATTTCCACAAGACGCATATGCATTGCGACGTGCTCGTCGTCGGCGCCGGGCCGGCGGGATTAAGCGCCGCGATTGCCGCCGCCCAGGCCGGCGCTGATGTGGTGCTGTGCGACGAAAACCGCGAGATAGGCGGATCGCTGACCTACGGCCGCCACGATCCGGCATTCCTCCCGGGCCTGTTGTCGCGGATCGAGGCGTTGTCCAATCTCAGGGTGCTGACCGGCACGGTTTGCAACGGCTGGTACGAAGACAACTGGCTGCCGCTGATCGAAGGCGACCGCCTCCACCGCACCCGCGCCCGCGAAGTGATCCTGGCGACCGGCGCGATCGAGCAGCCGGCCGTCTTCCGCAACAACGACCTGCCGGGGATCATGCTCGGCGGCGCCACACAGCGCCTCATCCGCCATTACGGGGTGCGCCCCGGGCAGAAGGCCGTGGTGCTAGCCACCGGCGACGAAGCCTATGGGGTCGTGCTCGACCTTGTTGAGGCGGGCGTTTCGGTCATGATGGTCGCCGATCCGACATCGGGCGGCCAGACCGGCCCATTCGAGGCCGTGTCGCACAGCAAAGGCGTCGCCATCCGGAAAGCCGTGACGGTCGAGGCGGCGGAAGGCACGGCCGGAAACCGTCATCTTGCCCGCGTCCGCGTCGGCGGAAGCTGGATCGATTGCGACCTGCTGGCTGTCTCGGTCGGCCAGGTGCCTGCGTGGCAGCTGCCTTGCCAGGCAGGCGGCAAGGTCGGCTACGATGCTGCCACGGGAACGATGAAGCTCAGGCTCCCGACGGGTCCAGTCCACCTTGCCGGCGCTGTCGCCGGAGCGGACGACTTGCAGGACGCGATCAACAGCGGCCGTCGCGCGGCTGGGTCGGCGCTTTCCCGGCTTGGCCATGCGGTTGTGGAAGAACCTCCGGCGGACGGTCCAAAGAGCGCCCAGCCACGCTATGCGCAGCCGATCGTCGCCGATCCCAAGGGACGCGACTTCGTCGACTTCGATGAGGACCTGCAGGTCAAGGATCTGCAGAACGCGACCAAGGACGGTTATCGCGAGATCGAGCTGGTCAAACGCTTCACCACTGTCGGCATGGGGCCGAGCCAGGGGCGGCATTCGGCGCTGGCGACCGCCAGGATCGTCGCCGAAGCGACGGGCCGGACGGTGGGCGAGGTCGGCATCACCACGGCCCGCCCTCCGGTCGGGCCGGAAACGCTGGGCGTGCTCGCCGGACATCACGAACCACTGGAGCGCCGCACTGCGCTGCATGCGAGGCACCTCGCGCTGAACGCCGTGATGAAGCCAGTCGGCGCCTGGTGGCGGCCCTATTACTACGGCGACGCAAGGAGCGCTGAAAAGGCGATCCGCGAAGAAATCCTCGCCGTGCGCGAAGGCGTCGGCCTGCTCGACGTCTCCACGCTCGGCAAGCTCGAGATCCGCGGGCCAGATGCCGGCGAATTCCTCGACCGCCTCTACACGATGGCTCATGCAAATCAGGCCACCGGGCGCGTCCGCTACTGCCTGATGCTCAACGAGATGGGCTCGGTGGTCGACGACGGCGTCGCCTATCGTATCGCGCAGGATCGGTTCTATGTGACGGCGACCACCGGCGCGGTGGCACGTGTCTATGCCGACATGCTGTTCTGGAACACACAATGGCGCCTGAAGGTCGATGTCCTCAACCTTACGGGCGCATTCTCCGGTTTGAACGTTACCGGCCCCAAGGCCCGGTCAGTTCTTGAGGCGCTGGACAGCGACATCGATTTCAGCCGCGAGGCCTTCCCTTATCTCAGCGGTCGCGAAGGGGTCGTCGCTGGCGTGCCGGTGCGGGTGATGCGCATCGGTTTCACCGGCGAGTTGAGCTTCGAACTGCACGGTCCTTCGAGCCTCGCACCCGCGCTTTGGGATGCCGTGATGGCCGCAGGCAGGCCGCACGGCTTGCGGCCTTACGGGCTGGAAGCCTCGCGCATCCTTCGGCTGGAGAAGGGACACATTCTGATCGGGCAGGACACCGACGCCATCACCACGCCGGACGAGCTCGGCTTCGGTTGGGCGGTCTCGAAGAAGAAGCCGTTCTTCGTCGGCAAGCGCTCCATCGAGATGCGTGCAAGGCTCGGGCAGGCCCGCAAGCTGGTCGGCCTGCGGTTCCCCGCCAACGCCAGGAACATTCCCGGTGAAAGCTGTCTCGTGCTGCGTGGCGGCGCAGCTGTCGGCCAGGTCACGTCGGTCGGATACTCGCCGTCGCTTGGGCATCACGTTGCTCTTGCCTATGTCCATGTCGACGACCAGGCGGAAGGCAGCCGCGTGACGGTGAAGTGTCGCGACGGGGAACTGGTCGAGGTCGCTGTGGCCGGACATGCCTTCTTCGATCCGACCAACGCGCGGCAGGAGATGTAGATGGCGGCTTCCGCTGACACCGCAACCCGCATCTATCCGTTCATGCCCGGCGGCGCGGCGAACGGCACGGAACTGGTTTCCAGAGCGATCGAGCTGACGGACGTGACAGCAACGCCGCGCTTTGGCCTGAAAGGTGGCGGCAGCACCGCCTGGCTTGCCGCGCAAGGCGTTACGCTGCCCGCCGTCAATCGTATCGACGACCATCGCGGCATGCGGGTCCTGCGCCTCGGCAACGAAGATATCCTGCTGCTTGCCGAGAGTGCGGGCGATGTTCTCGCCGAGATCAAACGCGCCTGGCAAGCGGATGCCGCGCCGAAAGGCTATTCGTCATGGCGCGAGGAAGGCTGGGCATGGATGCGTCTTTCCGGCCCCCGTCTTACCGAGGCGATGAGCAGGCTTTGCGCGCTCGATCTCAGAGCCGGAAAATTCGGCGTCGGCGACATTGCCCAGACGCGCGTCGGCCATATCGAAGCCGTCATGTTCCGCTCGTCAAGGGGTTTTGACATACTCTTCGATATCACCGCTTCGGCCTATTTCGCCCGAACCGTGGCGGCGGTGGCCAGGCACAACACAGACCAGCATCATGCCTAGAGGATCTTCATGACCCGCCCGCAAGGAACCATCGCTCCGATCCTGACGCCGTTCGAAGACGACGGCCGCATCGCGCGCGATCTCTGGGTATCCCACGCCAAATGGGTGCTCGGCCAGGGCGCGCATTTCCTCTCACCGTTCGGCACGACGGGCGAAGCGCTGTCGGTTTCGCTGCGTGAGCGCATGCAGGCGCTGGAATGGCTGGTCGAGGCCGGCATCGCGCCGGACCGGCTGATGCCCGGCACCGGCGTCACCGCGCTTCCCGAAACGGTCGAGCTGTCGGCACATGCCGTCGGCCTCGGCTGTGCCGCCGTGATGGTCCTGCCGTCCTTCTTCTACACCGGCGCCGGCGACAACGGTCAGGCGCGCTATTACAGCGAGCTGATCGAGAAGGTAGCAAAACCTTCGATGCGCGTGATCCTCTACCACATCCCGCAGAACTCGGGCGTGGCGATCAGCCCTGCCCTGACGGCCCGGCTGAACAAAGCATTTCCCGATACGGTCGTCGCCTATAAGGACAGCGCCGGCGACTGGAACAATACGGCCGCGGTCATCGCCGCCGCGCCCGATGTCGCGGTCTTCCCTAGTTCGGAAGCGCAGCTCACCAAGGGCCTAGCCAGCGGCGCGGCCGGCTGCATCTCGGCCACGGTCAATTTGAACGCGGCAGCCATCCGCCGCCTCTATGACGCCGCCCTGAAGGGCGAGGATGTCACCGAGGCGGATGCCGCCATCAAGGCGTTCCGGAAGGTGATCCAGGACCGCGGGCTGATCCCGGCGATGAAGGCGGTGCTTGCGGTTCGCTCCGGCGACAGGCGCTGGCTGGACCTGCGCGCGCCGCACCAGAACGCGACGCTGGAGAGCGGGCAGGCGCTGCTTGCGGCGCTCGGCAGCGGCGCCGACCATATCGGCCGTAATTGAGGTCGCAATGTCAGCGCGCCCAACCGTCATCCTGCACACGGACAAGCCGGACGGCGCGATAGCGGTGCTTGGCGAGACGCATCCGGACCTCGAGGTTCATCCCTGCGACACCTACGCCGGCCTCCCCGCGCTGATCGAACGGACCGCCGCGGAAGTGGTCTATTCCATCCGCTTCGACGGAACGCCGCGATACCCGCGCCAGGCTGTCACCGAGAGCCCGACGGTAAAGTGGGTGTCGATCGGCGGCTCGGGAACCGACCATCTCGGTCGCTGGGATCCTGCGCGGCTGACGGTCACGAATTCAGCCGGCGTCGCCGCCGGCATGCTGGCGGAATATGCGCTGGGCGCCATCCTCTCTTTCTCACTCGACCTGCGCGGTTTCGAGCGCCGCCAGCAGGCTCGCCAGTGGGGCGGCGGCCGCGTCGAGCCGATCGAGGGCAAGACCATTCTCATCATCGGCCTCGGCAAGACCGGCGAGGCCGTCGCGCGCCGCGCGCAGACGATGGGCGTGCGCACGCTCGGCATCCGCGCGCGGCCGAAGCCGATGCCTTGCCTCGACGAAGTGCACGGCCCCGACGCGCTGCTGGCATTGATCGGCCGCGCCGATTTCATCGTCTGCTGCGTGCCTTTGCTTCCCGCCACGCGCGGTCTGGTCGGCAAAGCAGCCTTCGCCGCGATGAAGCCGTCCGTCGTCCTCATCGACATTTCGCGCGGCGGCGTCGTCGAGGAAGCCGCACTGCTGGCGGCGCTCGATGCCGGGCGCATCAAGGGAGCGGCGCTCGACGTCTTCACCGCAGAACCGCTGCCTGCCGAGCACCCTCTCTGGGGTTACGACAACGTCGCCGTCACGCCGCATTGCGCGGCGGTCTATGAGGGCTGGGACATCAAGTCGGTGCGCATGTTCGCCGACAATCTGGCGCGCTACCGCCGCGGCGAGCCGCTGGAAAACGTGGTCAATCCGGAACGCGGCTATTGAAGGTCGGGAGGGAGTAGTCCGATGTCACAGGACAGGCGCGGCGGTGGTCGCAGATCGAAGCTCGGACGCAGTGGCGGTGGCATCGCACAACTGCCATGGCAGAGTGTGAAGAACCCCTACCCGCCGATGCAGCTCCTCGATGACGACCGCATGGAACAACTGCACAAGACCTCGATGCGCATTCTGTCCGAGCTCGGCATCCGTGTCATGAGCGAGAAGGTGATGGACCTTTTCGCCGCCGCCGGAGCCATCGTCGACCGCGAGGAGCGAACTATCCGCATCGACGAGAGCCTGGTCACCGAGGCCCTGCGCGACGTTCCCTCGTCCTTCACGCTGACCAGCCGCAATCCGGAAAAGCAGGTGCATCTCGGCGACAATTCGCTGGTCTTCGGGCTGGTCGCCGGCCCGCCCAACGTGCATGACCGCATCAACGGCCGTCGCCAGGGCAATCTCCCCGACTACCAGAACTTCATCCGGCTTGCGCACCACTTCAACGCCATCCACATCATCGGCAACCAGGTGGTGGCGCCGATGGAGCTGCCGGCCAATGCGCGTCATCTCGACACCTACTACGCCAATCTGACGCTGAGCGATCTCAGCTTCCACTGCACCGCGATCGGCCGCGCAAGGGCCATGGACGGCATCAATATGATGGCGATCGCGCGCGGCATCAGCGTCGAGGAGATGCGGGCCTCGCCGGGTGTCACGACGATCATCTCGATCAACTCGCCGCGCCTGTTCGACGATGCGATGGCGGAAGGCCTGATCGCGATGGCCGAGCACGGGCAGCCGGTGACGGTCACGCCCTTCACGCTAATGGGTGCGATGACGCCGGTGACGCTCGCGGCCGCGCTCTGCCAGCAGAACGCGGAGGCCCTGTTCGGCGTGGTGCTGACTCAGCTCGTCAACCCCGGCACCCCGGTGATGTATGGCGCCTTCACCTCCAATGTCGACATGAAGTCCGGCGCACCTGCCTTCGGCACGCCGGAGAATGCCAAGGCCAATATCATCGCCGGGCAATTGGCGCGGCGCTACAACCTGCCCTACCGCACTTCCAACGCCAACGCCTCCAACGTCGTCGACCTGCAGGCGGCCTACGAGACGGAGATGGCGACATGGGGCGCGGTGCTTGGCGGAGCCAACCTGATCTACCACGCCGCCGGCTGGCTGGAGGGCGGGCTGACGGCGTCCTACGAGAAGCTCGTACTGGACGTCGAGATCCTGCAGAACATGATGGAGTTCCTGCGGCCGCTGCCTTTCCAGGAAGACGACCTCGGTTTCGAGGCGATAAAGTCAGTGCCGGCCGGCGGCCATTTCTTCGGCGCCGAGCACACCATGTCGCGCTACACCAACGCCTTCTACCAGCCGATGCTCTCCAACTGGCAGAACCATGGCGCCTGGCAGGAGGCCGGCGGCAAGGATGCGCTGGAACGCGCCACGGAACTCTGGCAGCAGGCCCTGCACGATTACGAAGAACCGGCCATGGATCCCGCGATCCGCGAGGAGCTCGACGCCTATGTCGCGCGCCGCCGCGAGGAGATCGCCGCCAATCCGGAAAGTTAGGAAGCCTGCCCGATGCCCTATGATCTCGTCATTCGTCACGCGACGCTGATAGCCGGCGACGCCTCGAAACCTTTCGAGGCCGACATCGCGGTCTCGGGCGACAGGATCGCGGCGATCGGTCGGCTCGGCGACGCTCAGGGCATCGAGGAAATCGACGCTAGGGACAAGCTGGTCGCGCCCGGCTTCATCGACGTGCACACCCATGACGACGGCGCGCTGCTGGCGCCGCGCGGCATGGACCCGAAGATCAGCCAGGGCGTGACGACGGTGATCGCCGGCAATTGCGGCGTCAGCCTCGCGCCCCTCCTCCTCGACAGGACCCCGCCGCCGCCTTTCACGCTGGTCGGCGGCCGGGAGAATTTCCGTTTCGACCGCTTTGCCGACTACGTCACCGAACTCAGGCGGCGCGGCATCGCCACCAATGCGGCCCTGCTCGTCGGCCACACCACCTTGCGCCAGCGGTGCATGCCGGTGACCGACCGGCCGGCCAACCAAGCGGAAACGGCACTGATGCAGGAGGCGGTCGCCGAAGCCATGGCCGAGGGCGCGTTCGGCCTCAGCACCGGGCTCGACTATCCGCCGGCTGTTAACTCATCGACCGAAGAGGTCAAGGCGCTCGCCGCCACGGCGGCAGGCCTCGGCGGTCCCTATGTCACCCACACGCGGAACTATTTCGAGACGATGGACGAAGCGATCGAGGAAGCGATCGACATCGCCGATCATGCTGGCGGCAAGCTGTTCATCTCGCATCACCAGTGCACCGGCCGCGCCAATTTCGGCAAGAGCCTCCCGTCGCTGGAGCGGATCGACCGGGCGCGCGAGACGATGGACATCGGCATGGACGTCTATCCCTATGCCGCGAGCTCGACCGTGCTTCGGCTGGAGCGCTGCGACACCGGGTTGAAGATCCTCGTCACCTGGTCCGATCCGCATCCGGAGATGGCGAGACGCGAGATCGCCGACATCGCGAGGGAATGGAACTGCACCGAGCGCGAAGCGGGTGAGCGGCTGCTGCCGGCCGGCGCCGTCTACTTCCAACTCGACGAGACCGATGTCCGCAACATCATCGCCCATCCGCGCACCATGATCGGCTCGGATGGCCTGCCGCACGACATCCACCCGCATCCGCGGCTATGGGGCACGTTTCCGCGCGTTCTCGGGCACTATGCGCGCGATGTCGGCCTGTTCAGCGTGGAGGAGGCGGTGTTCCGCATGACCGGGCTGCCGGCCCGGGAGTTCGGCATCCAGCAGCGCGGCATCCTGGCCGAGGGCAATTTCGCCGACCTGGTGATCTTCGATCCCGAGACGATCATCGACACCGCCACTTTCGAGGAACCTAGGCGCCCCGCCGCCGGCATCGAACATGTGTTCGTCAACGGCGTATCGGTCTGGCGCGGCGGCAGGGCGACCGGGGCGCTGCCGGGCGCGGTCCTCAAGCCCTCGGCCTCAAATACGGTCGTCAGGGGCGCATGCGGCTGCGGCGCCGATCACAGCGCTTCATAAATCCGGTCGACGGTCTCCAGCGTGTAGGCGAACTCCACAGGACGCGTGCAGCGCCAGCCATCGAAAGGCTGGCCCGAGAGCGCCTTCAGCGCCTCCGGCAGGCGCAATATACCGCCGCCATAGAGCCGGTTCGCCATGTCGAGCATGCCGGTGCGGTGCATGGCCTCCGTCATGCTGCCGCAGGCCTCCTTCACCAGCCAGACGCGAAAGCCCTGATAGACCGCGTCGAATACGCTCTCGGTCACGCAGCTGTCGGTCAGCACGCCGGCGACGACGAGGTTCTCGATGCCGAGCGTTGCGAGCCGCTGCGGAAGGTCGGTGCGGCGAAAGGCGCTCGGCCAGTGCTTGTGGATGACGATGTCGCCCGGCAGCGCCGCCACCTCGGCGCAGATCGCGGCGCCGTCGCTGCCCGCCACCGCGGATCGGAATTCCTCGGTCAGGATCTCTTCCTGCCGTGCGTAGCCTTCACGCTCTTCCGGCTTCACCCAGGCCTGCGCGTGGATGACCGGTACGCCCGCCTTGCGGGCGGCTTCGATCAGCGCGACAGCGTTGGCGAGCACCGCGTCGTAGCCGATGACCGGCCAGGCTGCATCGGGGCGATATTCGTTCTGCAGGTCGATGACGAGCAAAGCCGTCTTGGCAAGGTTCATGGCTGATCCAAGGGGTTGTCGAATTCGGTGACGAAATGCCGAAGCAGCCGGATCGCCTGGTCGAGGTCGGCGATCTCCATCGCCTCATGCGGATTGTGGCTGCCATTCTCGTTGCGCACGAAGAGCATGGCGGTCGGGATGCCGGCACCGGCAAAGGTGGCCGCGTCATGCCCGGCCCCGCTCGGCACATGCGGCGCCCGCATCCGCAATTCGGTGGCGGCCCGGTCCAGCCTCGCGATCAGGGCCGGCGACATGGTCGCCGGCTCCCAGGTGAATCGGGGACCGGTCTCGAAGGTGACGCCGCGCCTGGCGCCGACCTCGGCGAAAATCTCATGCAGCCTTGCCTCAATGCGTTCCAGGACGGCGGCCTCGGCGCTGCGCACATCGAGCGTGAAGCCGAGCTCGCCGAGCACGCGGCTGCCGCCATGCTGGGTGGGATCGGATTGAACGCGGCCGAAGGTGATGGTGGCCTCATGCCCCTGACGTTCGAGCGCGTCCCATTCCGCTTCGAGGCCAGCGACAAGATCGGCAAAGCCGAGCACGCTGTCGTGCCGGGCAAAGCGCGGCTCGGCGCCCGAATGGGCATAGGCGCCGAGGCATTTCGCATCGACATAGCGGAACCCGCCGGCAATGCCGGTGACGATGCCGATGGGCGCCCCGGCAGCTACCAGGCGCGGTCCCTGCTCGATATGCACTTCGACAAAAGCCGCGATGCGGCCGGCATCGATACCAGGCGCGCCGCGCCGCACGGCGTCGGGGTCGAAGCCTTCCTCCAGCATATGGTCTGCCAGCGCGCGGCCGCTGTCTGACCGCTTCGCTTCGAGTGCCCGAGGATCGAGCAGGCCAAGCGCCGCCTGGCTGCCCGGATAGGACAGCGGAAACCACACGGCTTCCTCTGCGCGCGTCGCCAGCACGATCAGATCGCGCGGCAGTTGGATGCCTTGTTCAATCAACTCCGCCATCACCGCGAGCCCGGCCAGGACGCCGGCGGCGCCGTCGAAATTGCCGCCATGCGCCACGCTGTCGAGATGCGAACCGACGACGATCGCCGGCAAACCCGGGTAGCGGCCGCCGAGTGTGAGGTAGAGATTGCCAGCGGCATCGACGCGTGCCGTCGCGCCTAGCTTTTCCGCTTCCTCCCGCACGAGACCATGAGCAAAGCGCTCGCCGGGTCCATAAGCGACACGCGTGATGCCCGGCGCATCCGCGGTGGCTTGCGCCAGCGTCTCCAGGAGGCGCCCGGCCAGCCTGCCGCCGGTCGTCAGCGCGGCATGGCTCATGACGCGGCCCGCCCGGATTGGGGCTCGACGCTCCGCAGCCGGTGCGGCGTGAGATCGTCCAACGACACGCCTTGCCTTGCGACATCGTCCGGCAGGCCGCCGCCGGCGATCAGGCTGGCGCAGACGCGCGACAGTGCCGGCGAGGTCTTGATACCATAGCCGCCCTGCCCGACCAGCCAGACGAAATCTGGAAATTCATCATCGGGCCCGACCACCGGCGACCCGTCGGCGACGAAGGTCCTCAAGCCCGCCCAGGAACGCGAGACGCGCTGCACCTCGATCGTGGTCGCCCGTTCGAGGCGCTCGGCGCCGATCGCCACGTCGATGTCTTCAGCATAGGCGTCCATCGGCGCCGACGGCGTTGCATCGGCCGGAGAGACGAACAGCTGCCCCGCATCCGGTTTGAAATAAAACTCGGCGCCGACATCGTTGACCAGCGGCCAGTCGGTAATGTCGAGACCGGCCGGCGCGGGGATATTAAAGGCGGTGCGACGCTTCGGCTGCAGACCGACCGGACGCACACCTGCCATAAGCGCGATCTCGTCGCCCCACGCGCCGGCCGCATTGACGATCAGCGGCGCAAGGAATGTCCCCGCCTCCGTCTCGACCCGCCATTGGCCGCCATGCCTGCCGATGCCTCTCACCCCGGCTTTGGTGACGATGCGCGCGCCGCGCGCCCGCGCGCCGCGCAGAAAACCCTGGTGCAGGCCGTTGACGTCGATGTCCATGGAGTGCGGTTCGATATAAGCGCCGGCAAGGTAGTCCTGGCGCAGAACCGGCACGCGCGCGATTGCCTCGGCCGGCGTCATCGCGACGATCGAAGGAACGAGGGCCTGCGCGGCCTCCAGATCCTCGCGCAAGAGATCGAGCTGATCGGCGCGCGCCACCGTGATCATGCCGCGCTTGCTGAGCAGCGGATAATCGCAGAAGCCGGCAGGCGGCTCGGTGAGAAACGCCCGGCTAGCGAGCACGATGCGGCGGATGACGCCATTGCCGTAATTCTCGGTGAAGCTCGCCGCCGAGCGGCCGGTGGTGTGGTAGCCGCAATGGCTCTCCTTTTCGAGCAGCACGACTTTTCTGTCGCGCGAAATCTCGACGGCAGCGCCAGCGCCGGCCATGCCGCCGCCGATAATAATCACTTCGGTCTGCTCGCTCATGGATCCCCCAAGACTGTTCCGCGCGACGCGGCAGGTGGCTCGCCCAGGCGGCCGCGCCGGGCGCGGTCGCGGGCGCCACGGCCTTCGGCCAGATTCTCGGCCAGCGAATTCTGCGAAGCGCAATCGCGCAATGCGAGGTCGGTGACAAAAGGCACCGGTTTGCCGGCGATTGCCATGCCCTTCAGCCGCGCCCATACGGCGCGCCGCTTGCGCACCTGGTGCGACTGCAATTCGCTGAGCTCGGCAAAGCCGGTCTCGCGCCTGACCTGCAGCGCGCCGGCCTCAACTGCCGCGTCGAAAAGCTCCAGCCCGCGCTTTGTCCGCACGATAATGCCGTTGAGCGGCTCGTCCTCGACCGCCGGTCCGCCATTCAGCCAGGCGTCCGATACCGCAATGTCCGCCACCTGGCCGATCGCGTCTGGGCAGATCTTGCAGCGCGGCTGGATCATCCATTTGTCCTCGTCCTCCCAGAGCTGCCGGTAGCTGATCTCGAAGGCGCGGCCGTCTCTGGTTTCGATCCGGTTGAGGCCGGGGTTGCCGTGCCCCCGGTAGCGGAAGAGGGTCAGTTCGTCCTCGCTCAGCCCGAAGCGCTGCAGCACCTGTTCCGACTTGGTCAGATCCGAGGCGCCGCCGCAGACGAAGGCGAGCGCATAGCGCATGTGCTCGTCGACACGGCGGTCGAGCCGCGCCAGGTTGCGCACGGCGGTGACGTCGCAAGGCTTGGCGATCAGCGCGAAAGGCTCGCCGCGATCGAGAATATCGTTGAAATCCACCAGGGTCGCCGCCGGCCCGTAGCGCGAGCCGGCGCCTTCGAGCACCGAAGCGGCGTCGAAGCTCAGCCGGCGTTCCGTGCGCATCGGCATGGATTGCGACGCCGCGACATGCAGGATGAACTTGACGCGGCCGGAGCTGAGCAGGAACTGGCCGAGCGCCGTCAGCGTCCCGCCGCCGGAGCCAACGAAACGAACGGTGGGCTCCGCCGCGCGGCCGAGCACAAGCCGTTCGGCAGGTCCCCAGACGGTGTCCATCAAGGCGGCCTGGCTAACCTGCGCCGGTGGTGTGCCGGCGATGCGCGTTCCCGGACAGACGGCGTTGATCCGAGCCAGTGCCTCTCTGTCCAACGCCTGACTCGCCACCGGCCGCTCACGGCCTTCCGGCGTCATCACCATTTCGACCGCTTCGGGAACGGCGATCGAAAGGCAAAGACCGCAACCGATGCAGAGACCGTTCTCGACGATCTCGCTGAGCGACAAGGGATCGGCCCGTGGCGCCGTAGCTTGCGTTCGACTGGCTTCAATGATGCCCATTCCGATTGCGATCTCAGACCGGTTCCGCGATGCGGCGGTACTGATCCGGTCGGCGATAGAGCGCGAAGTCGAAATTCACCTTCCGGCAGGTGGCGATGAGATCCAGATCGGCGCGATGGACGATGACCTCGTCGTCGAGCGACATCGCCTGCGCCGCGATCTCGCCGGTCGGCGCGATGATGCACGAACCGCCGATCAGCGCCTGGCCGTCTTCCAGGCCTGCCTTGGCGGCGGCGCCAATCCAGAACGTGTTCTGGTAGGCGCCGGCCTGCATCGGCAGATGGTTGTGGAACATTCTGAGATGCGCCAGCGCCGGCGCCTCGTCGAGCAAAAGCGGCGTGTTGTAGCCGAGCAGTACCACCTCGGCGCCATTGAGGCAGAGCATGCGATAGGTTTCCGGCCAGCGGCGGTCGTTGCAGATGGCGAGGCCGACGCGGACGCCGCGATAGTTGAAGACCGGAAAGCCGAGATTGCCCGGCTCGAAATAGCGGCGTTCGAGATGGGTGGTCGTGCCCGCTTCCGGTTCGCTCGAACCTGGCACATGCATCTTGCGGTAGCGGCCGATGAAGGCGCCGTCCGGCCCCACAAGATCCATCGTGTTGAAGTGACGCGTGCGGCCGTCTTCATGCGTCAGTTCGCAGTATCCCAGCGCGAAGCCAATTTTCAGGCGCGCTGCCGCATCATAGAGGCGCTGCGTCTCAGGTCCCGGCATCGAGGCTTCGAAGAACGCATCGATCTCGGCCTGGTCGTCGATGCGCCAGCGCGGGAAGAAAGTGGTGAGCGCCATTTCCGGGAACACCGTTATCTCGGCGCCGGCCGCCGCGGCCTTTTCCAGCAGATGCACCAGGCGCTCGACCGTCTCGGCGCGCGTAGCGCTACGCTGGATCGGTCCGATCTGGCAAACGGCAATGGTCAGGCATCGAGCCATGGTGTCCAATCCTCGACTGGTTTTGCGGAAAGCACGGGATCGGCGGCGGTCCGCGCCACAAAGCGCCCGAAGCCCGGCTGCGCCCGAAGCTCGCCATCTGCAATCACCGGCACGCCGCGCACCAGTACAGCGGTCGGCTTGCCGGTGACGCTCCTGCCCTCATAGGGCGTGAAATCGACGCGCGAATGCAGCGCCTTGTGCCCGAGCGTCCAGCGCACCGTCGGATCCCACAGCGCAAGATCCGCGTCGAGCCCGACCGCGATGCTGCCCTTGCGATCGGCAAACCCGTAGATCGAGGCGGCATTGCGCGCGGTGAGGTCGAGGTAGCGCTCGAGCGTCAGGCGGCCGGTCAAGAGGCCTTCCGAAAACAAGAGCGGCAGGCGCGTCTCGATGCCGGGAATGCCGCTCAGCGTCGTGGTGAAGCCGGGCGTTTCGGACCGGCCGATCTTGTCGGCGAAATAGTATGGCGAATGGTCGGAAGACCAGAGGTCGATGCTACCGCCGATCAACTCGCGCCACAGATGTTCATGGCTGCGCGGCGAGCGCGGCGGCGGAGAAAAGACGAAACGCGCCGCGTCGATTGCCGGACGGTCGAGGTCGGCGGCACCGACGAACAGATATTGCGGACAGGTCTCGGCGACAGCATCGACACCGCGCGTTCGCGCCCGTGCCACCTCCTCGGCAGATTGCCAGGAGGAGACGTGAACGATGGTCATGCGCGCGCCGGTCATCTCGGCGAAGGCCAGCGCGCGATGGGTCGCCTCGCGCTCCATCGTCTCGCCGTGGGCGACCAGATGATAGCGGATGTCGGTGCGGCCGAGGTCGATCAGCCGCTGGCGCGTGCGGCGGATCGCGGCGTCGTTCTCGGCATGGACCATGACGATCCAGCCCAATCGCCTTGCCGCGTCGAGGACCTTGAAGAAGAGATCGTCGTCGACGGCAAAACCCTGATAGGTCATGAACAGCTTGACCGAGGCGATGCCGCGCCCGGCAAGCTGGTTGAGCTGGGCCTCGACATCCGCGCCGGTGCCCATGGTGACCACGGCATGCAGCCCGTAGTCGATCACGGCCCGTCCCGCAGCGCGCTCCAGCGCGCGGTCGATGGCGCCGACGGTCGTCATATCCTGTCCGGGCATGCCGAACGGCACGATGCATGTGGTGCCGCCAAAGGCGGCGGAGATGGTCCCGGACTCGAAATCGTCGGCATTGCCCGCCCCGCCCCAGACCGGCTGGTCGAGGTGGCAATGCGCGTCGATGCCGCCAGGCATAACCCAACGTCCGCTGGCATCGATCAATTTCTCGCCGGAGAGGGCCTTGCCGATGGCGGCGATCCGGCCATCGTCGATGCCGATGTCGCATTCGACCCAGCCGTCGTCGAGCGCCACGCGCCCGCCTCTGATCACCAGCTCATGCATTAGCCAGCTCGTCCAATCGGATTGCCCTCGCCGGCCGGCTCAGCCGACAGCCGCCGTCATCATGATCTCGACACGATACTGGTCGCCGGCAAGCCGCGCTTCCACCGTGGCGCGCACCGGCATGGCGCTCCTGTCGATCCAGGCGTCCCAGGCCGCGTTCATCATTTCGAAATCGGCGATGTCGCGGAGCCAGATCTGCGCGCTGAGCAGCTTCGACTTGTCGCTGCCGGCCTTGGCGAGAAGCGCGTCGATCTTGGCCAGGATCTGCTTGGTCTGGCTGGTGGTGTCGCCGGAAAGATCATCGGCGGTCAGGCCGGCCACATAGACGGTGCCGTTGTAGCGGAGTACCCGGCAGAAGCGCTGCCCGTTTTCGAGGCGTTCGATCGTCATGCTGTTCCCTTCCGCTGGTTCTCAAGATTTTGGCTTTTGCCTATGGTAAGGAGGGTGCAAAACGGCTGTAAAGCCCGGCGCGCGTGGAGATGCCGCTTTCCTTCACTGCGATGGCCAAAAAAAATCAAGCCATAGCCGCGTCAATCTTCGTTTGTGGCAACCACGGCAGCGTGTAGCTTCTGCTTGGGCTGCCGTCGGTCAACGGTGCCGCCAGGGGAGCCACCGCAGCCGCATCCATGAGGTCGATCGCTCAATCCGCTGCGCGGCTCTGGCAAAACGCAGAGCGGTCTCGCGCCATGTTGCCGATCATGGTCGGCATCTGCCTTGCCTGCATCGGCAGCGCCATGCTGACCACCGCCGTGTCATTACATCTCGGCAAGCCTAGCATTTCTCCCCAGGTCGTGCAGATCGTGCTGACCGCCTATCCCGTGGGCTTCCTCATCGGATGCCTGGTCACGCGCCCGGCGGTCGCCCAGTACGGCCACGAGCGCACTTTCGTCGCCATCCTCGTTCTTGCGCTGCTGGCGGCTTCCGGTTTTGTCTTCACCGATTTCCTGCCAAGCTGGATCTGCTTCCGCCTGCTTGGCGGCCTGGCGATGGCCTCGCTGTTCGTCGTCTGCGAGAGCTGGATCAATCTCTACGCCGAACACCACAGTCGCGGCGGCATGTTCTCGCTCTACATGCTGACGACGGCGATCGCGGTGCTGCTTGGGCAACTCCTCGTCGCGCTGGTCGGCCCGCAATCGCCGCATCTGTTTTCGGTCGCGGCCGTGATGGTGCTCTTGGCATTGATTTCCAAATTCACCGGCGGACGCTGGCCGGCATTGCCCACGACGCCCGCCAATCCGGACCAGGCGGGCACGATCGGACCGGTCAAACGCCTCGGCCCGCTGGCGCTCTTCCGGCTGGCGCCGGTGACCGTCGTCGCCATCTTCCAGGGCGGCATCACCAACATGAACGTCTTCGTGCTGACCCCGATCTACGGCACCCAGATCGGCCTGCCGGCGGCGACGACGGTCGGACTCGTCACCACCATAAGCATCGCCGGCATGCTGGCGCAGACGCCGGTCGGCTGGTTGTCGGACCGGTTTGAACGGCGGATCATACTGCTTGTCCAAGGCTTGCTGTCGGTCACGCTCTGCGCCGCGATCGCCTGGGTCGGCAATTCTTCGGAGCCGGTGCTCTTCGTGCTGTTCTTCCTCTATGGCGCGACGGCGCTGACCGTCTATCCGGTGGCGATGGCGTTCGGCGCCTCGCAATTGCACAGCCGGCACATGGTCGGCGCCTCCGGCACGCTGCTCCTGCTCTATTCGATCGGCAATGTCGCGACGCCCGGCATTTCCGCCGGGCTGATGGAGCATATGGGAGCGCCGGCCATGTTCCTGCTGCTCGGCGGCGGTGCCGTGCTGGTGACGCTCGCTGCCTGCTATAACCTGCTGCGCCGGCCGGTCGCCGTCGCAACCATGCAAGCCATCGAGGAGCAAGTCTGATGGTGGATGCAGCCATGAACCGACTTGAGGGAAGCGTCGTCCTGATCGCGGGCGCGGCGAGCGGGATCGGCGCCGCGATCGCCCGCCGCTGCATTGGTGAAGGCGCAAGGGTCGTCTGCGCCGATTACCGTCTCGATCCGGCGAGCGCGCTTGCCGAAGCGCTCGGCCCTTCCGCGGCCGCTTGCCAATGCGATGTGACGCAGATCGAGTCCGCCAGGTCCGCCGTCGAATTCGCACGGCAAAAATTCGGCCGCCTCGACGGCCTAGTGCACAACGCCGCCGCGCCCTCGACCAGCGCCACCGTCGTCGACCTCGACGAAGGCGCGTGGCGGCACGAGATCGATGTCGGCCTGACCGGCGCCTTTCTGATGAGCAAGTTCACCGTGCCGGCGATCGCTGCCAGCGGCGGCGGTTCGGTGGTCTTCATCGGCTCGCAATTCGGACGCGTCGCCACCACTAGGGCCGTCGCCTATTGCGCCGCCAAGGCCGGGTTGATCCACCTCGCCAAGGCGATGGCCGTCGATCATGCCGCCGACAAGGTGCGCGTCAACAGCCTGTCGCCCGGCGCCGTGGCGACGACGCGCCTGCTGCGCAGATTCGCGGATTTCGAGGCGGCCAATGCGGGCCTCGGTCCGGCCCATCTGCTCGGCCGCATCGCCGATCCCGACGAGATTGCCTCGGCGGCAGCCTTCCTGCTGTCGTCGGACGCGTCCTTCGTCACCGGTTCAGACATGCTCGTGGACGGCGGCTATGCGACGCGCTGACCCGAAAATGGTTCGCCCGCTCTCAAAGGAGTTCCCATGACGCTGCTCGTCACCGGCGGCACCGGTTTTGTCATGAGCGTGGTCGCGCGCGCATGGCTGGAGCGCGACCCGCAGGCCCGCGCCGTGATCCTCGACCGGTCCGGTCTGGACGCGGCAGCCGAAAAGCACTTCGCACCGGTGAGTGATCGGCTCACACTGATCGCCGCCGATATCCTCGACCAGAAAGCCTGGTCGGCGAAGCTTGACAAGCAAGGCATCACGGCAATCGTGCATGGCGCTACGATCACGCCGATCTCGCGCGGCAGCGCCTCGGAGGCAAAACGTCAGCCGGAGGCCGAAGACCCGGCCCGCATCGTCGACGTCAATCTCATGGGCACCGTGCGGATGCTGGACTGGGCGCGCGCAAGGCCGGGTCTCAAGCGCTTCGTCTATGTCAGTTCCGGTTCCGTCTACCGCCACAATGGGCCTGACTGGGGCGGCGAGCCGCTGCCGGAAGACGGGTATGTCGCACCGCTGACGCTCTACGGCATCTCGAAATTCGCCTCCGAGATGGTCGCCAACCGCTATGCCGACCTGTTCGGCCTGTCGGCGATCTCGGTGCGGCTTGCTTCCGTCTACGGCCCGATGGACCGCGCGACCGAGAGCCGCAACTTTCGCCATGTTCCCAACCGCGTCGCGCATATGGCTCTGGCCGGCGAGACGATCAGGCCGAACAGCCTGGAACCCGTCGGCGACTACATCGCCTCGACCGATGTTGCCGCCGCGATCCTCGCGCTGATCGATGCTCAGCACCTCAATTACCGCCACTACAATATCGGCTCCGGCTCCAGCCAGACCATCGGCGAGATCATCGGCTGGGCAAGGGAGCGCGTGCCCGGGCTGAAAGCCGAGGTGACGCCGGGAGATGACGCCAACATCGTCCAGGATGCGAGACTTAAGGGCGGCATGTGGGGCGCCTATGACATTGCCCGCATCCTGCGCGACACCGCATGGCGGCCGCGTCCCGGCAAGGAAGCGTTCCACGCCTACATGGACTGGATCGCCGCCAACGAAACCTGAGGAAGGCACCGATGCCAACCGATCTCCCGTTTGCGCAGCCACGCGATTTCGTCGGCTACGGTCCGCATCCACCCTTCGTCGTCTGGCCAGGCGGCGTCAAGCTCGCCATCAACCTCGTGCTGAACTACGAGGAAGGCTCGGAATATTCCTGGGTGGAAGACGGCCGCAACGACAATTGGGGCGAATACAATCTTACCAGCAGCCCACCGGTGCGCGACCTCGGCACCGAGACGCATTTCGAATATGGCAGCCGGGCCGGCGTCTGGCGCCTGGCGCGATTGTTCGATCGCCACGATATCCCGGTCACCATTTCAGCCTGCGCTGTGGCGCTGGAGCGCAATCCGGCCTTCGTCGAGTGGATGAAGGCCCGGCGGCATGACCTGCTCGGCCACGGCCTGCGCTGGATCGACTACACGACGATGGAAAGAGGCGAGGAAGAACGCCATCTGCGTGAGGCCGTTGCTCTCTACGAGAAGCTGCTGGGAGGGCGCCCCCTGGGCTGGAACTGCCGCTCGCTGCCGAGCGTCAACACACGCGACCTTCTGGTCGAGGAAGGCGGCTTCCTGTACCACTCCGATCCCTGCAACGACGACCTGCCTTATTTCCTCGACCACCGGGGCACCGAGATCCTGATCGTTCCCTATTCCAAAACGCTCAACGACAGCCGTTATCTCGTGGCTCCCGGCTACAGCAATCCGCGCGACTTCGCCGAGGATTGCCGCTCGGCGATCGACTATATGCTCGGCGAGGCGGACGAGACCGGCGGCCGCATGCTGACGATCGGCATCCATGCCCGCTGGATGGGCCAGCCCAATCGGGCTTCGGGCCTGCGCGAGGTGATCGAACATGTCCGGAAGAGCACCGGCGCCGCCTTCATGCACCGCGAGGACATTGCACGCTTCTGGCTCGACAACCGTGCCCGCTTCGAGCAGCGCGGCTGAGAGGAGAGCCGCGACGTGTTCGAGACGCTGATCCACGGCGCGACAGTGGTGAACGCCGAGGGGCCGAGCCGCTGGGATGTCGGTATCGCGAACGGCAAGGTCTCAGCGGTCATCGCTGCCGGCAAAGCGGCGGAGGCCAGAACGGTCATCGACGCGGCGGGCTGCCTGCTTTTGCCCGGCCTGGTCGACGCGCACGCGCATCTGCGCGAGCCTGGCCTGACGCACAAGGAGGATTTTGCCTCCGGCACGCATGCGGCGGCTCTTGGCGGCGTGACGACGGTGCTCGACATGCCGACCGACGAACCGTGGACGGCCACGCCTGAGCAGTTCGCCGACAAGATGAAGATGGCGCAAGGCCGCATCCATGTCGACGTCGGCCTGCAGGCCGTGGTCAGCCGCGACCTGTCGCGGATCGCCGGCCTGCTCGATCTCTCGCCGGTGTCTTTCGAGCTGTTCACCGCGGATGTGCCGGACGCCTTCCTGTTCGCATCGCTTGATGCCGTCGCCGAGGTCCTGAAGGCTTTTGGGGAAGCCGGCACGCTGATCGGGATTTCGCCGGGCGATCAATCGATCCTGTCGGGCAGCACCGAGCGCGACCGCTCGGGCAGCATCGCCGCTTTCCTCGACAGCCGGTCGCCAGTGGCGGAAGCCGGCGGCATCGCGCGGGCACTCGTGGCTGCCGCTTCGACCGGGACAAAAATCCATATCCGGCAGATCAATTCCGAACTCGGCGTCGAAACATGGCGCCGGCTGCGCGGCATCGCCGACGCAAGCGTCGAGACGACGCCGCAGAGCCTGTTCTTCACTGCCGATGATTACCAGACGCAGGGCGCCAATCTGAAGGCCTCGCCGCCCTTGCGATCCTCGCGGGATGTCGAGGCGCTGCGCGCCGCGTTGAGCGGCGGACTGATCGACATCGTCGCCACCGATCATGCGCCGCATTCGCCGGTCGAGAAGACAGCGCCGCATGCGGCTTTCGCCGACATCCCGGGCGGCATGCCAGGATTGCAGACGCTGCTTGCGACCATGCTGAAGCTGGTCGACGACGGGCTAATCGCGCTGCCGGACCTGGTGCGCATGTGCGCCCGCAATCCGGCCGAGCGCTTCGGCCTCGGCCGGCGCAAGGGCAGGATCGCAGCCGGCTACGACGCCGACCTGTTGATCCTCGACTCGCGCCAGTCGAGTTCCATCTCCAATGCCGAGCAAGTCTCCCGAGCGGCTTACACGCCGTTCGACGGCTGGACCGTTGGCGCCCGGCTGACCAATGTCTTCCTGCGCGGCCGCGAGATCGTGCGCGCGGGAAAGCTCATCGGTCCGACATTTGGAAACATCGTTACCCGGGAAAGCTGAGAGCCATGGCCCTGCTTGCAAACAAGATTGCCGTTGTCACCGGAGGGAGTTCCGGCATCGGCCGCGCGATCGCGCTGAATTTCGCGGCCGAGGGCGCAAGCGTCGTCATCGCCGATAGGGTCGAGCTGCCGATCGAAGGCGGCCAGGGCACCGTCGGCATGATCCGCTTGGCCGGCGGCACTGCGATCTTCGTCGAAACCGATATCTCGGACTGGGACGCCGTCGATGCGCTGATCGGCGCGACGGTTGCGCGGTTCGGGCGGCTCGACGTCATGGTCAACAATGCCGCGATCTACACCAGCACCAATCTGGTCGAGACCACGCCGGAACAATGGAACCGTGTCATCGGTGTCAACCTGACGGGTTTCTTCTACTGCTCCAAGCGCGCGGTCATGCAGATGCTCGCCCAGGCGCCGGTCAACGAGGTGCGCGGCCGCATCATCAACGTCTCCTCGCAGCATGGGATGGTCGCTTGCCCGGGGGATTTTCCCTATTCGGTAAGCAAGGGCGGCATCGTGCAGATGACGCGGCAGATCGCAGTCGACCATGCCGACGATCTCATCGTCTGCAACGCGATCGCCCCTGGCAAGA
This sequence comes from Mesorhizobium captivum, assembly GCF_033977165.1. NCBI lineage: Bacteria > Pseudomonadati > Pseudomonadota > Alphaproteobacteria > Hyphomicrobiales > Phyllobacteriaceae > Mesorhizobium > Mesorhizobium captivum. The sequence continues at coordinate 121,070 of NZ_JAVIJB010000008.1, read as the reverse complement.
TCATTACCGGCAAGCCCGGCGTCGCCAACGATCCCGACGCGCTCGATTATTCGCGCCGCCGCACGCCCTGGCCGCGTCTCGGCACCCCAACCGACGTTGCGGGAGCAGCACTGTTTCTTGCCAGCGACATGGCGAGCTATGTCAACGGCATAAACCTGATGGTGGACGGCGGCTGGATGGCTGGCTGACGGAAGTTCGCCAGCCCCGACACGGCGGTCCATATCTGGCCAGAATAATCGCCCGGACCAGACGTCCGGGCGAGGTTGTCAGGGCTTCCCAGCTCCGCCTTATTAGGCGTTTGACGATTTGAATGTTTGGCCGCCAGCCGCTTGCTGCGGCGAGATCTCGATCTCGGTGACATCGACGTGATCTGGATAGGTCGCGAAGTACGTTGAATCATCACCACTCGATCATTTTAAGGCACACTAACTTATTGATCTAACGACGACAATTCTTTCTGTGAGGGACGAAGAGCCATCTCCCTGATCGGTCAAAGTTTTGTGCTCGTGATTTCAACGCCAATTTCTTCTCGCTGCGCCTATCCAACTCGTCGGATTGTAGCAAGGTTCAGGGTGCCCTACCCGACAGTCTAAGCGGCATCGTGGACAGCTTGCCTGTGCTTCGTACGGGCGAGGCTGTGATCACCGGCGAGGCTGCCAAGTTGCCTGTGCGATGCAGGATAACGCTCCCCGAGGAAGGCAAGCGGCCGCGAGCGAGGATCCTTGTGTTGCCCACAACTGGAGTAAGGGACGCGGCAACGAGAATTATGTGAACGTCACGGCTGCCCGGCGATCTCAGAACCCACGATGGACGGAGGAATGAATGGAACGACAGCCAGTAAGCTCGTCGAGTTTGGCTTCGGTGGGCTATGACCCTGCTTCGGAGACACTTCAGGTGGAGTTCGTCGCTACCGGCAAGGTTTTCGAATATTATAATGTCCCCCAGTTCATGTACGATCGGCTGTTAGAAGCCTCCTCTATCGGACAATTCTTCAATGCCGAGATCAGAAACGCCTATCCCTGCAATCCGATCTGATCGGCCAGTTCTGATCGGTGCCGTTGGAGTGAAGTGAATTGCCGATGTCCGCGATGGGGCCGTTCGTAATGTAGCTCGAACAACTGACTCGATGCATTGCCGCCGCCAGCTAACGACCGCGAGGGATGAGGAAGGACGGCAGTGCACAGGAAGGCGCCGGGGCCTCTGTTCACTTGCTATGCGTCGAAATGTGCATATATTGTGCGTATGAGAGGTCGGAGATTTGTCATGACCCACGCACAGCTCGCACATTCCAAGGTGGTCTCAGGCTTTGTGGATAGCCTGCAGGAGCCGCGCACGCCCTATATCTCGCCGAAGCGCCTGTCGCAGGCGCTTGGCGTGAAGGTGGCCAACCTGGCGCAGTTGACCGGTGTCCACCGCAACACACTGCGCAATCCGTCATCGGAGCGCCTGCAGGGTAGGATGCGCGAGATGGTGAAGGTGATCTCGGCCGCGACGGAACTCACCGGCGACGTCAACAGGGCGATCTACTGGTATCGCAATGAACCGATTGCCGACTACGGCCACCGCACGGCGGCCGAGCTCGTCGCCGACGGCCAGGTCGAGGCGGTTCTGGCCTTCATTCGGGATCTCGAGAACGGGGCGCGCGGGTGAAGGTCGCCCAAATCGGTCTAGATGAGATCTTCCATCGCTATCTGACACCCAAATGGGTTTTCCTGCCCACCAGTGGCGCAGGCGCGGCAATCGACGGCGGTCGTTTCAACCGGCCAGGTGTCGAAGCGCTTTATCTGTCCCGTTCGACCCAGACAGCTCTCGATGAATACAGGCAGGGCGCCAGCATCACCCCGCCGGCCACGCTTGCCGCCTACAAGATCACGCTCGCCGAAGTGGCGGACCTTTCGCAGGGATTCGACCCGGACATCTGGGACGGCGCCTGGCAGGAATGGGATTGTGCCTGGCGCCAGATCGCTCGCATCGACAAGAAAATCCCGCCATCCTGGAAGCTCGCGGACTTGATCATCATGGCAGGGCTGCGCGGCATCCTGTTCCCCTCGCTGCGTCATGCCGGCGGCACGAACCTGGTGATTTTTCCGGCTAATCTTGTCGACGGTGATCATGTCGCGGTTCACGATCCCGATCACCGGCTGCCACACGACCAGTCGTCCTGGTCCTGAGACATCGACTGTCTCTGTGGCCGCAACGCGACAACGCTCCACTCATGCACAAGTCCTCAACGATATTGCCCTCGCCCTCCCCGTTAGCCAACCCGGAGGTGGCGCAGACAATAGCAATCTCAGTCAATCACTTGCGGCAATTGATTCTGCGCATTAGGCTACAAGTCCAAGCACATGCCTGGGACGGTGCAGTATATTTCACCTGCACGGCTCATAGTGAGCACCAACGTCCGGCCCTAGAATTCATCTCCCTGCGTCGGACGCGGGAGGTTGTGCTTGTCTCGAATTTTATATCGTCATCTTGCCTGTTGTTCGGCTGACCAATCGCTTGGCGCCACAACCAGTGAAATTGTCGAAGGTTCGATAATTCAACACGCTGCCGAACTTTACGGCAGTGATGCCCCCACCGCTGTAGCATTCTGCGCGCTTGAGGCGTGGTTTGAAGACAAAAAGGACGAATACAGCTTCTGGCTTCGGGTCTTTCGTCGCCTGCGCAATTAGGCTCGTGCTCGCCGGCGACCGAGATTGGAGCCCGGCTCGATGCGAGCGATCTAGGCGTCAAGCCGGAGGGGATCGCCGAACGAGACATCGGCCGCCAGCGCATATCCATGTGAGCGTACAGTTCGGATCAGATCCGGCCCAAATTTCTTGAGGGCCCTGCGTATATGCCCCATGTGGATGTCTACAGTCCTTGGTTCGACTTCGGCTTCCCGCGGCCAGCAAGCAGCAATCAAAGCTTCGCGGGACTGAACGCTCTCTGGATTCTTGAGAAGGTGCCGCAGAAGCCGAAACTGCAGGGCCGTCAGCGGTACGTCATGGCCGTTCCGGCGCACTTTCACAGTTGTCGAATTCATCTCCAGATCGGCAAACCGCAACGGAGTTTCGGCTGAGCCGGTGCCGTGCTTCGTCACCACCGCTTCTACCCGCAAGCGGCGAAGGAATTCGATGAGGCGAGATGGGTTGAACGGTCGTGTCAGGACGAGATCCGAGTCGGCCAGCCCATTGGCGAGTCCCCCTGTGACGGTGGGCTGATTTGAAAGCAGAATGAAGCTGACCTGTGGGTGTTTGGCTCTGAGGGGGTACAGATCCAAGAGAGCTGCGGAGCTGTCGATGATGATCGCTCGGACACGATCATTGGAAACCAACCTCAGGATGTCATCCGCCCCGCTAACGGGTGAAGAGACGAAACCTTCGGTCGCCAGGACGTGCTGGAGCAGCAGGAACAGTTGCGCATCGCGAGAATAAACCAGTATGCGAAATTCCATCCTGCCCTCCGACCTCACAACGGAGCAAACTCTCCGCCGTTGACGTCCAGGGTCGCGCCGTTGATGAAACCGGCGCTCTCGGAAACCAGGAAGCGAATTGCCGCCGCGACATCGTAGGGCTTGCCTAGACGCCCGACCGGAATGCGGGCAAGTGCTGCCCTGTTGGTTTCGCTGTCGGGGGGCCCGGCCATGTCAGTGGCGATGCGGCCGGGTGCCACGAGGTTGACGGTGATATCGTGGCCGGCACTGTTGGCTACGAGCACCCTGGTCAAGCCGGAGAGCGCCGACTTCGAGGTCACGTAAGCGGCGCCTGCGATCCTGGGAATGGTGCGACCGGCAACAGAGCCGACGAGGACGATGCGGCCGAATCCTTGTTCGATCATGTGCGGCAGGACCGCCTGGCAGCACAGCATCGCACCGGTGACATTGACGGCTTGCACCAACTGCCATTCCTCGGGCGAGACCTCGACAAAAGGCGTCGCACCGCAAGGTCCCTTTGGCGAGATGCCCGCGCTGTAGACGAGGATGTCCGGCATTGCCCAAAGGCTCGCCACCTCGTCGAAGAACCTCACTATCTGAGAGCGCTCCGTCACTTCCAGGGTGCGGGCCAGAATGTTTCCCGCACCTGCGCGCACCGACAGCTTCTCTTTTGCCGATACAACATGCTCAGAGCTTTGCCCGAAGAAAGCGACTTTGATGTTCTGCTCCAGCAGGCTTGAAACTGTCGCCAGGCCAATGCCCGAGCTACCGCCAGCCACGACGGCAACACGTTGAGGAAGGTCCGTCATGCCGCCTCGTCCATCTTTGCAAACAGGGACAAAGGCGGATGCGCGTCCGGGTCCGTCATCACCTCGATGAGAAGCGGTCCACCTCCCTCGATCCCGCGCTTCAAGGCCGGGGCGAGCTCTGCCGGATCAGCGACGCGCACGGAAGGGCAGCCACAGGCTTCCGCAATGCCGGCATGATCTACCGCTGAGAAATGACACGCGGAGGTGTAGCTGCCGAACTTCACGGTCTCGGCGTCGCGCTGAAAGCCCAGTATTCCATTATTGAGAAGGATGATCGTAACCGGCAGATTCATCCGCACCATCGTCTCGAGCTCGGCCCAGCTGTGGGCAAACCCGCCATCGCCGACAACGGCCACGACTGGGCGATCGGGATGAGCGGCCTTGGCGCCCAGCGCCAGCGGCAAACCCCAGCCTAGTCCGGCCAATCCCCGCGGTGTAATGAACCGCGCGCCGACGCGTGGTGCGCGCAACTGCCCGAGGATCCACATCGAGGAATAGCTGGCATCCGCGACGATCGTGATGTCCCTTTCAAGGAATCGCTGTAGCCCCGCCATGACACGTTCGGGCCGTATCGGCGACTGGGGCGATTTCCGTCGAGGTTCACATGCAAGGTCGAACTGTTCCCAGAAGGTAGCGATCTTTGCCTCGACCACCGGGCGCGAGAGTATTCGCTGTGTCAGGTCGCTCTTCGACAGCGCCTGCCGCAAAGCGGCCAGGGTCTCGGCTGCGTCGCCGACCAGACGGGTTGCCTCATAGTTGCGGCCCACTTCGGTCGGGTCGATATCGATATGGACGATGCTGGCTGCCTTCGGAATCTGGCGCCAACTGTCGGTGCCGTTCTGGTTGGTCCGTGTGCCGACAAGCAGGACAAGATCGGCCTCCTCCATGAGTTGGCGGCTGTAGAAACCGAGCGAGCACGGTCCAACCAGTGCGCCGAGGACTCCGGCCGACAGCGGATGGCGCTCGCTGACAGCGCCTTTTCCCATATTGGTCGTGAAGACAGGAATGCTTGCCTCTTCTTGAAGGCGCGCCAGTTCGTCGACCGCTCCGCTGCAATGGATGCCGCCGCCGGCAACGATTACCGGCGAGCGCGCGCTGGCTATCTGTTCGGCGACCCGCCGCAGATCAATGTCCGATGGTCTCGAGTGATCGAGCGGCCAGCGTCCCAGGCAGCTTGCGCGAGTCCGGCCTTGCTCGACCGCCGGCGATCGAAGCAAATCGGCTGGCAGAAGCAGTGCGACCGGCCCGGAGCGGCCGGACGTGGCGGCGGTAAATGCCGCATCGATATAGTCGTCGACCCGTTCCGAAACGGTCAGGCGCCTGACCCATTTGGTGCAGGACTGAAACAGGGCAATCTGGTCGAAGTCCTGGAAAGCATTGCGATCGGTCTGGTCGCGTTCGACATCCTGGACAAGCGCGACGACAGGAATGCTTGCCTTCAGGCACTCGGCCAATGGCGCCACCAGCAGGGCAGCCGCAGGGCCGTTTTGGGCCGCAACCACACCGACCTTGCCGGAGAGCCGCGCATAGCCATCGGACATGGCGCCACCCATGTTCTCCTGCCGATAGGCAATCTGACGAATGCCCCGCGCTTCGGCCGCCAGGATGAGCGCCGAGGGCAAGCTCTGGGCAAAGATCATCTCCACACCGTGCCGCTTCAGCGCGTCCGCGATCCGATCAGCAACGGTGCTCTTGGTGACAGTCGCGTGCATTATTGCTTGCCTCCATCGCTTGGCTCACCTTGAGCAAGGAAATCATCGAAAACGGCGACAACCCGGTCTATCTCCGCGGCCGTCATGGGTGTCGAAAGGCAGGCAGCTGCGCCGAACGGCAGCAGGATTCCGTACGTGAGGAAATGTCTGCTCAAAGCGCGCATGGTTGCAGCTTCCTGCGCCGACATCTGCGCTGCCCTGTAGGTCGCAGGCACATCCATCTTTGGATGGATGCGGAACAACGACGTGGCTCCGGAGACCGAAAACGGCGCCCCCCTTTTTGAAATTGCCTGTGCCAAACCGTTTCGCACTCGATCGCCCAGTTCCTCCAAACGGTCGAAGGCATCGGGAGTCAAAGCTTCCATCGCGATCCGGCCAGCGATCATCGAGACAGGATTCGCGGAAAATGTGCCGCCCTGTAAGACGAGCGGCGCCTTGTCGTCGGTGCCGAAGACTGCCATGACGTCGGCTCGGCCGCCGATCGCGCCGATGGGAAAGCCGCCGCCGATGATCTTGCCAGCGGCGACCAGGTTGGGTTCCAGTCCGTAACGCGCCGAGGCGCCGGCATAGCCCTGGCGCAAGTTGAGAACCTCGTCAGCAACGATCAGAATGCCGTGTTTGCGCGCTGTTGAAGAAAGTGCGGCAATGAAGTCAGCGGATGGATGCAGGAGCCCGGCCCGGCTTGGCATCGGATCCACGAGGATGGCGGCGACGTCAGACGCAACCGGAGCAATGGCCTCTTCGAGGCCCGAGGCGTCGTTGAAATCAAGGACGATCACGCTGTCGGCGACAGCCTTGGGCGCACCCCTATAGCCGAGCTTCGGCAGGCGCCTGCCCGATACTCCGGCCTCGCCGATACCGTTTTGGCCAGCCTCGGCCCAATCGTAGCCTCCGTGGTAGGCGCCTTCGAAGCGCACGATCGATGAGCGTCCGGTGAAGGCGCGCGCGGCCTTCAGGGCATACATGACCGCTTCGGTGCCACTGTTTACAAAGCGGACATACTCGACGGCAGGAATGCGCGACACCAGCAATTCGGCGAGCGCGATCTCATGCTCCATGGGATTGGCAAAACACGTACCCTGCCGCAGCACGTCACCGATGGCATCGACCACAGGGCCGAAGCCATGTCCGTGGATCAAGGTCGTGAAATTGTTGTTGAGGTCGAGGAGCCGATTGCCGTCAACGTCGACGACATAGGCGCCTTCGCCTCGCTCAAGGTAAATGGGCAGAGGATCTTTCTCGATGGTCGCTCGTGTAACGCCCGCAGGGAACACCCGCTGGCCACGGCGATAGAGATTAGACGACCGGGCGCGATCAGGCGCCGGCCTTCCCATATTGGCGTTCTGCGAGAGCATGGTTGGGACTTTCCGTGGGAATTCAGGTCCGCCTTCGTGCGAACTTCACAAGTTTGTTGCAACAAAATTGCGACACGTCAAGTCCATGCAACAAAAATCAAAATCAAGCGTCGGCGGCCCGCCTGGCGGCGAGCCGCAGCAGCCGATAACCGTCCCGAATGTCGTTCTCAAAGGCCGCCCGCAACGCTGCGCCATCCCGCTCAGCAAGCGCTTCCATCGCCATTTGATGGTTTCGCACGCCGTATCTTTCTTGCGCGAACTCAGGATAGAGATTGTAGAGCGATGGCCCCACGCGCAGCCACAGGCTTTCGATCATCGTGATCAGATGCGGAAGACCGGCCATCTCATAGACATGGAAGTGAAATTCCTTGTTGTGCCATAGCGCCTCCCCATAATTGCCGGCATCGAGAGCCGCGCTGATCCTGCCTTGAATTTGACCAAGCAGTTCAACGTGTTGCTCTGATCCGAAAGGCGCAGCCTTCTCGGAAGCAAGCCCCTCTAAGGCAATCCTTATTGTCGTCAGCTCTTTCAGGTCCTGTTCACCCAGGACAGGGACGATGACGGTCTTTGGCCCCGCGTAAACCAGCGCGCCTTCGCTGGTCAGCCGATTGATGGCATCGCGCGCCGGCGTCGAGCTCACTCCCAAATCCTCGGCGACGGCGCGAACCGTCATTTTGTATCCGGGCCGGTATTTGCCGCGGATCAGGCGCTCTTTCATTTCCCGATAAGCGGCGTCTCCCAGGCTGGCGCCCTGCCCACCGCTACCCGCCGCGATCTTCAGATCCAGCACGATTCCACCCAATCTTGTTGACAGTCCCCATTTTTGATGCAACAAAAATATTATATGAAGTTTTTGCAAAGAGATTGTCGCATCAATTTCTTATTTAGCAGCGCTCCTCGCTTCTGTCACGAGCAGCGGGAGCACAGTTCCAGGTGGCGGAGGCGCCGGATTGCGGGAATGCCGCGCCCGGAGGGCGGGGCCTGACGCAACGCCGGACGCTGCTCCACCAAGAGAGGAGGCAGCATTGATTGGCCAGGCACTGACCCTTTCCGGACTCCGCAAGAGCTACGGAGATATCGTCGCGGTGAACGAAACCGATCTGGAAATTGAGGCCGGCGAATTCGTCTCCATCGTCGGCCCCTCCGGATCGGGCAAGACGTCACTGTTGACGCTGATCGCCGGCTTTGAGCCTCCCTCCAGCGGGGCAATCCGCATCGGCGACAAAGACATCACCTATCTGCCGCCCTATCGTCGCGACATCGGAATGGTGTTCCAGAAATATGCACTGTTTCCGCACCTGACGGTCCGGCAGAACATCGCCTTTCCGCTCAAAATGCGTCGCAGGGCCGCGAAATCGACGATCGCTGCGCGCGTCGAGGACATGCTCGAGCTGGTCAAGCTGCCGCAGTACGGAGATCGCTATCCAAGCCAACTGTCGGGAGGCCAGCAGCAGCGCGTCGCGGTCGCCCGCGCGCTCGTTTTCGATCCTCCTGTCATCTTGATGGACGAACCGCTTGGAGCGCTCGACAAGAAGCTGCGTGAGGCCATGCAGATCGAGATCAAGCGCATTCAGGAGCGGCTCGGCGCTACGGTCATCTATGTGACGCATGATCAGGAGGAAGCTCTGACGCTGTCGGATCGCGTCGCGGTCATGCATCATGGCTCGTTACAGCAGATTGGAACACCGGCCGAACTCTACCGTCGTCCGAGCAGCGCTTTCGTTGCGGACTTCATCGGAACCATGAACTTTGTGCCGGGCGTTCTCGTCGGCAGCGAAGCCGGCAAGCACGTCATCCAAGTCGCCGAAGGCATCGTGCTGAAAGCGAAAACCGGCGGGAGACGGGCAACCCCATCCAAGGGTAGCGCTGTATGCCTCGCCATCAGGCCCGAGCACATCAAGTTGGCGCCAACGGCGGACAACGCGTCCGGAATGCTGGCCGCCACCGTTGAGGCTTCCATCTTTGTTGGGCCAACACAGATTCTCCTCGTCCGCCCGCAAGCGCTGCAAGAAATTGTGCTGCGTGTTGAGATGCCGGCCGATCAAATAGCCGGCCTCGAACGAGGAGCCCTGGTTGCGGCGGCGCTCGACGAAGCGATGCTGCAAGCGTTTCCGGCAAGGGAAAGGCTCGCCGCATGAGGCAGCCGCAACCCTCCTCACGATCTTCAGGGAAGAAGGATCGGCCGCAAGCTCGCTCAATGCGAAGCTACACCCCTGCGGCATCCTGGGTTCTGCTTGCCCCTACCATCGCGATCCTCGCGATCGGATTTCTCTACCCGCTCTTGAGACTGGTCATGCTCAGTCTCTCGGCAGGTGCGTCGGCCACCTATGGTCGCCTGTTGCGAGAGCCGCTTTATGCGACGGTTCTTGCAAGCAGTATCGTGACTGCCGTTTCGGTTACATTTGCCTGCATTGTTCTGGCCTATCCGGTCGCGCTCGCTATGGCGCGGCTCAAGAAGCGCGCAGCGGCAATCACGACCGCATGTGTTCTCATCCCCCTGTGGACGTCCGTTTTGATCCGGTCCTATGCCTGGATCGTTCTTCTCCAGCGCAATGGCCTCATAAACTCTCTCCTCATCTCGGAAGGGTTGACGCAGGGACCGATCAAGCTGCTTTACACGCAAGGCGCGGTGATCCTTGCAATGACGCACGTCCTGCTGCCCTTTGCCATTCTGCCGATCTTCTCGACCCTTCGGGCAGTACCCAACGATTACGTGCGGGCGGCGCACAATCTAGGGGCCGGCAAGGTCAAGGCCTTCTTTCTTGTGACGCTGCCGCTGAGCCTGCCCGGCGTGTTTGCCGGCGCCATCCTGTGCTTCGTGCTTGCGCTTGGCTTCTACATCACGCCTGCGTTGGTCGGCGGTCCCGAAGCGATGATGATGGCCTCGCTGATCGGCCAGCAGACCACCATTCTGCTCGACTGGCCCTTCGCGGCGGCACTCTCGACCGTTCTGCTGGCCATCACGCTTCTGATCGTCATTGCCTTCCGCAGGTCGCTTTCCTTCAGCAAGGGATTGTCCAGTGTTTATTGACCAGTCGTCCGGGCTGCCTGCATTGCCCGTGAGCGCAGGACGATACCAGCGGACGGCTCCTTTGCGGCTGCGCAGGCTTGCGGTGCTGCTCGGCGGGGGCCTGATCGTCGGCACGGTTTTGTTTTTCCTTGTTCTGCCGACGCTGCTCATCGTGCCGATGTCGCTCAGCCAGACCGACTATCTGCAGTTTCCGCCGCGCGGGTTGACCTTGGATTGGTACCGGAGGTTCTTTAGCGATCCCGACTGGATGGCTGCGACATGGTTCAGCTTCAAGATAGCCATCGCGACCACGCTCAGCGCCACGGTCGTCGGAACGATGACGTCGCTAGCGCTCGTCCGAGGGAACCTTCCCTTCAAGAACACGCTGCTCGCGATGTCTCTTGGCCCGATGATCGTCCCGCACATCGTCTTGGGTGTCGCCCTTTACCTGGTCTTTTCGCCCCTCCAACTCACAGGAAGCTTTGCCGGTTTTCTGGTGGCTCACACCGTTCTTGCAGTTCCCTATGTGGTGATCACCGTCAGCGCGTCGCTGCAGCGATTTGATCCGACGCTGGAGCTCGCCGCATTGAGCTGCGGAGCCACCCGTATTCAGGCGTTCTTTCGGATTGTCTTGCCCAACATCGCGCCTGGCATCTTCGCAGCTTCGGTCTTTGCTTTCCTGGCGTCCTTCGACGAAGCGACCGTGGCCTTCTTCATCTCGGACATCAACGGCACATCCATCGGCCGAAAGATGTTCGAGGACATCGACTTCAACCTCACGCCTGTGATTGCGGCTGCATCGACGACCTTCGTTGGGCTTTCTCTGCTGCTCATGGCGCTGGCGCACATGTTTGGCCAGCCGAATGACGGGCGCTAACGCCCGATCCAATCGGAAAACATCCAATCAAAAAGGGAGAACCGCACCATGTCATCCACCTGGATTCGCTTGTCTGCCATCCGGCTCCGGCTGCCGATATGTGCCTTCGCATGCCTGATACCGCTTGCCGTGTCCCTGAATTCGGCATCGGCCACAGAACAGGTGGTCATCGCCTCAACAGGAGGTGCCTATGACCGGGCGCTGAAGGCGGCCTGGTTTGATCCCTTCACCAAGGAGACCGGCATCGAGGTCGTGATCGTCGTTGCCACCAACGCCGAGATGCGCGCCAAGGCGAGCGCGATGGTGAAAGCCGGAAATGTCACCTGGGACCTTTATCTCGATGGGGAAATCCAGGCCGCTTCCGAAGCGCATCGTCAGGCGACCGAGGATCTGAGTGGGTTCTGCCAGCAATTCGCGAACCGAAAGGACCTCAGTCCAAACGCATGCGCGCCCGGCGGCGCGCTGCTGCAATCGACTGCCACGCTGCTCGCCTATCGGATCGGCAACGCGGGCGATCCAGTTCCCGAAACCTGGGCGGACATGTGGGACACTAAGAAGTTTCCGGGCGGACGGGCCTTTCCGAACTTCGATGATCCCTGGCGCGTCATGGCGGCCGCGCTCCTGGCAGACGGCGTCGCCAAGGACAAATTGTTCCCGCTCGATGTCGACCGCGCGCTGGCCAAGCTTGATCAGATTCGACCGGCGATCACGCTGTGGTGGAAGACCGGCGATCAAAGCGTGCAAGGCTTCCGCAACGAGGAGTATTCGCTGGGCCAGATCTGGCTGACGCGGGCAAAGGCGATGCAAACCGAGGGCCTGCCGATTGCATGGTCCAGCAAGGCGTCGTTCCTGGTCGGCGATCGTATTTTGCTCATCAAAGGCGCACCCCATCGCGAGTATGCACTCAAGCTGATCGCGTTCTGGCTCAACTCGCCAAAGGCACAGGCGCAGGCCTGCGAGGTTCTGTCCTGCACGCCGCCAAGCAGTGAAGCCATTTCGTTGATGTCGGATCAGGCGCGCAAGACGATGCCAGGTGCTGACGATATCCGCAATTCGATTGTCGTGCCCGACGCTGAATGGATCAACGCGAATGCAGCCATGCTCCTGGAACGTTGGAACAACTGGATCCGATAGCTGGGCGTCCAAGTCACCAATCATAATCCGCCGATGGGTCTCGCCGACAAGAGCCTCAAAATCCGGCGCCGGGAGCGGCGCCGGAAAATGCAATCGCCTTTCCGATTCAGCTTCGCCTGAGCAACGGCAGCAACCTGCAGGCATCAGCCCTTTGGGCTTGAACCTCCCCCTGTGCGCTTCGCCTTCGTAAAGGCCCGATCCGTAGCAATGAACCGTTGCAGCATGGGGACGATCAGGCGCACGGGATCTGCGGGAGGATTCCCCGCCTCGCGGCCGAGGATCTCGGCGTAGTCCTTGAGATCGCGATGAAGTGCCGCTGGCAGTTCCACCGTCACCTTGACTGGCTTGTCGTCCGCAATCGGACCGAGTTTCAACTTTGCCATTTCAGCCTCCATACGGCTCAAGCGCGAGATCGCGCGTAACGAGAACGCGCACGGGGAAACCCGGGCGGACGGTCAGCGTCGGTGCGATGTCGAGCTGGCGTTGGACGACCTGTTGACCGACCTGGCTGATGCTGTCGGAAGCGCCGCGGCGCAGCGCCCGCACGATGTCGCTCTCCTGGCCCGATGAGCCCGCCTCAGCGCCGACACTGAGCAGGGTGGAAAGCGCAGCCGCCTTGAACAACTCGCCCCAGTGGTAGTCGACGCCGTCTTCCAGGCCCGCATAGCCTTGGCCATCGGCGCCAGGCTGATGCTCCAGGACTATGGAGCGGCCGTTGGGGAAGATCAGTCTGCTCCAGACAAGCAGCACCCGGCGTTGCCCGAATCCGACATGATTGTCGTACTGGCCAACGATGCGGGTGCCCTGCGGTACGAGCAGGATGCGGCCGGTCGGGCTGTCGTAGATATTCTCTGTCACCTGCGCGGTGATCTGACCTGGCAGATCGGAGCGAATGCCGGTGATGAGCGCAGCCGGGATGACCGCTCCAGCCTGAAGCACATAAGGCGATACCGGTGGCATGACGCGATCTGGCGCCACAGTGCGCCGATCGACGGCCACGTTGAGGAAGGCAAGCTGGCGGTCCCGTGCCGTTGGCTGGCCGGCAAGGCCGAGGTCGGGATTGGCAAGGTCCGGCGCTGTGCGTCCAGCCGTTTCGGCGGCTGCTGTCGCACGAGCACCAGACTGAAAGAACACGCTCGACGTTCTGGCCGCCTCCTCTTCCGCTCGCCGGCGTTGTTCCCCTTCGTCAATCGCGGCTGCCGCAACAATCGGCGGCACGACGGGCTGTCCCTTGTTCTGGGCATCGAGGATCGGCCGGCCGAGATCGCCAGGCAGCGGCGGCCCGAGGACCGGGCCAGTGTAGTCGCGCGGCAGACCGGCGAGACCATCGGCGGTTTGCCGATTGTCGGTCGAGTAAAGCTCTTCACCGCTAGTATCTCCGTCGCGGACCTGGAGGGCGTATATCAGCGCGCCGCCGACACCGAGCGACGCGACAAGGCCGATACCGGCGAGCACCTTGCGCGACAGGCGGGTGACCCGCGGTGGTTCGGCGCGAAGCCGCATCGGTGCAGCGGCGGTTTCTTTCTCGGTCATCAGCCCTATCCTCCCCTCTGACTGGGGGTGATCATGGTTTTCGAACCTGCCCTGGACCTTGGCATCCAAGTCAATTGACCGGTCCTCGTCCCATCGATGCGCACGATCCTGACGGTCTGTTGCCGCTTGCCGCTGCCAAGGCGCAATTCCGCCGCGCCGAAGAGGCGGTCGACGATCAGGATGTTTTGGTGGACCCGGCTGTTGACGATCTGGGGTTCGCGGTCGGGGCCGATGACGAAAATGGGCGGCATCTCGCCCTGTACGATCCCACGAGGAAACTCGACATAAACATGCCGGCCATCGTCATAGACGCTGATCGGCATCCACGGTGGCGTATCGCCGGTGAGGCCGTAGCGGTAGTTCCGCACGGCGACGGCCGGGATGACCGGCGTAGCGGGAACCGCCTGCCGCCGTCCGGACGGCGGCGCCGGATAGGCCCATGCCACGGCCGGCATATAAGGTTTCTCGCCTGCGCGCAGCTCGACCATGTAGGTGCGCCGATCAGTCGAGATGACGAGATTGGTGGTGATATCGGCACGCGAGGGCTTCACCAGCACATGGACACGCCGGGTGACACCCGATCCGCTTTCGGTGTCGCCGATGATCCAGCGGGCTGTGTCACCGGCCGCGATCGGCCCCGTGCCGGTCAGGCTTTCACCTGGCTCAAGCGCGATGTCGGTGATCTGCCCAGGCGCTGCATAGACCTGATAGAGCGCCCCTTCGCTCCAGGGAAAAATCTGGATTGCGTTGTAGTAGCCTTCACGTCGTGGCTGGACACGGGCGGCCGCATTGGCGTTCTCGACGCGCGCGAGCGGCGTTATGGCGGCGGTGCCACCGCGAGCCGGCGCCCAGGACGGTGGGGTGTGCAGCGGCTTTGGCCTCTCATCTGTCACGGCAGTAGGGATGGCCGGCAGCGGCGGCACGCTGGCGTCGTATGTGATCTGCGGTGGCTTCTGCGGCGTGGCGCAGCCGGCGAGAACTGTTGCCGAGAATAGTCCTGCCATGAGCGCAGATTTGCGGAAAGCTGAGATGGCGACAACTCGCGATGCCAGGCTCATTGGCCCATCTCCCGGGACCAATTGATGGCGTTGACGTAGATGCCGAGCGGATTGGCCCGAAGCCGTTCGGCGTCCCGCGGCGGCTGGAGCACGATCGTCAGGATCGCTGTCCATCGCTCGGTGGTGGAGAGCTGGCCGTTTTCGTAGCGACGCTCGGTCCAGGCGACGCGAAAGGAGTCGGCAGAGGCGCGGATCACTGAGGAGACTTCGACCGCGACCTGCTGCTTGCCGACCTTGGAGAAAGGCTCGTTCGCGCGAGCATAGTCATTGAGCGCGGCAGCGCCCTGGTCGGTGGTCCACTCTTTGGCGCGTAGCCAATTTTGGCGCACGATGATCGGATCGGCGGCAATCGAGCGAACCTGCTCGACGAAGCGGGCGAGATGCCACGCGATTTGCGGATCGGTCGGGCGATAGTCGGAGACGGCGGGCGCAACGGCTGCCGCGGCGCCGAGCTTGTCGACTTCGACGACCCAGGGCACGATGGTGCCTTGCGTCGATTGCCAGACGAGCGCGGAAGCGAACCCACCGGCGAGCAGGAGTGAGCCGAAGGCCATGAGCCGCCAATTCCTCGCCTGCACACGGGCGGAGCCGATCCGGTCGTCCCAAACCTGTGCTGCCTTCTGGTATGGGGTTTCCGGTTCTGGCGTGCGGGAATAGCGCACGGAGGGTCGTCGGAACAAGTTCATCAGCGATCATCCTGCTTGAGATTGACGGACATCGAGCCGCCGCCGTGGTCACCGGAGCGGACGGTATGAGCCGCGGTGCTGACGCCGTGATTGACGGTGCTGCCGCGCTTCATGCGCTTGGCCCATTCGGGCGGGGACTGCTGCGCGACGAAGCCAGAGCCGGTGGGAGTACCCGCGCCGGCGGCCGCGGTAGGTGAACCACCGGAGACCGCATCGCTGGCGGCGTCGGCGTGGCCTGGATCGACCTCGTTCTTGCCGCCGGTCGCCATCCATGCGGCGGCCTGTCCCGAACGGTAGCTGGAGCGCATGGATTGAGAGGCGCGTACTGCGGCTTGCCTGCCCCGGTTGAGAACAAGGCCGGCCCCAGCCTGGGCGACACCAGCGAACGCGGCAGCGCCGCCGCCAGTCCCGGTCGTTCCTACCGAAGCATCGGCAAGGCCGTAGGCGGTCCGCACTCCGCCCGCCAGAGCAGCACCGCCGCGCGCCGCGCTGCCGACCGCGCTTGTGGCCATGCCGATGCCGGCGCGGGCGCCCATGTAGCCGGCAGCGCCCAGGCCAGCGGCGGCAAGACCGGTTCCAACCGCCGAACCTGCGCCGAGTTGCGGTGCGCCGGAGACAAGCCCCGTCGCGATGCCGGGACCGAAGATCGACAGGCCCATCAAGGCCAGCGCGCCCAGAACGAGCGACAGCGCGTCGGTGATGGAAGGCTGGTTGCCGCCGAAGCCGGCGGTGAACTGGTTGAACAGACCCGAGCCAATGCCGACGATGACGGCGAGCACCAGTATCTTGACGCCGGAGGCGAAGATGTTGCCGAGCACCTTTTCGGCGAGGAATGCCGTCTTGTTGAACAGCGCAAAGGGGATCAGCACGAAGCCGGCAAGCGTGGTCAGCTTGAACTCGATCAGCGTGACGAAGATCTGAACCGCGAGAATGAAGAACGCGGCCAGCACGATCGCCCAGGCGGTCATGAGCACGACGATCTGGACAAAATTCTCGAAGAAGGAGACGTAGCCCATCAACTCGCCGGCGGCGTTCAAGATGGGATTGCCGGCGTCGATGCCCACCTGCGCCACGCGACCCGGTTGAAGGAGTGCTGAGCCGGAAAGCGAGGAGCCGCCGGCCTTGAGGCCAAGCCCGGAAAAACTCTCGAAGACGATGCCGGCGAGACGATTGAAGTTGCCGATGACGAAGGCGAAGAAGCCAATATAGATTGTCTTTTTGACGAGCCGCTGGAGCACGTCCCCGTCGCCGCCCCAGGCCCAGAACAGTCCGGCCAGCGTGATATCGATCACGATCAGAGTGGAGCTGAGAAACGCCACATCTGCGCCCAGCAGCCCGAAGCCGGAATCGATGTAGCGGGTGAACGTCTCCAGGAACTGGTCGATGATCCCTGTATTGTTCATGGCGACACCGGCTGGCTGACAAGCGGGTCGGCCGGTTTCTGCGGTATGCTCGTGCTGCCGTCGTCGCCAAAGCGCTCGGGCGCCGGCATGACCGGGCGATTGGAGCCGTCAAGGCCGAGGAATCGGCCCCGACCTTCGGCCCACGCCCTTTTGCAGCCGTCATTGTCGATGGCCGCCATCCCGAGATCTCGGCAACGGGCAAGTTCGACGTTTGCAGGGTCGCCGCCCGGATGACGCAGGCTGTGGGAGGCGGCATCCTCCGTGCCGTGGCCTCGCAGCGCCATGATGGCGGCAGTCATGGCGGCGATAAGGGCAAGCACGGCAAGCATCCGGGCGGCGATCTTCATGTCCATGGTGGCGCGTCGCTCAGTCGTGGAACATCTTGACTGAGGCCGGGCTGTAGCTGTTGCCCGCCATGAAGCGGCTGAACTGCTCGCGCGCCTGTTCCTGGGCAGCGGCACGCCGCGCGGACTCCAATGCGTTGGCGCGCCCCTGCGCGGCCAGCATCGCCGTGAGGTCGGCAATCTGACTTGTCTGCACGGCAAGCAGCTGATTGCCGGCCTGCGTTGCCTGCAGCACGCCAACGGCCGCCTGGCTGGCGTCGACCAGCGACGTGGTCTGCTGGCGCGTACCCTCGATATTGCCGACGGCGACCGCACCGGTCTTCAGCGCGTCCTCGAAGGCCGAGACGGAACCCTGCCAGCGCTCCCGGGCGCCGTCGACCAACTGTCGGTCGGTGAGGTTTGACCCAAAGTTCTGGTAGGTGTCCTTGAACTGCTGATCGATGTCCTGGACGTTGTAAGCGAGCCTTTGCGCTTGCCCTAGCAGACCCTTCATCTCGGCGAAATTGCCCTCGATGCGGCCGAGCATCGAAGTCGGCAGTGAGGTGAGGTTCCTCGCCTGGTTGATCAGCATCTGCGCCTCGTTTCGAAGCGAGGCGACCTGATTGTTGATCTGCTCCAGCGCACGCGAGGCCGAGAGCAGGTTTTCGGCATAATTCCTGGGATCGAAGACGATCAGCGCGGAAGCCGGCTGCACGGAAAGGGCGGTGCCGGCAATGATTGCCGCCAAGGCCAAACGGCAGATGCGAATACGGCCGGGAATGGGTCTCATGGTGAGGACTCCTTTGCGGACTGGTCGATGACGTTGGTGAGATCGGGAACGAGGTCGGCGGCCCATGCGAGGCCGCGATGCGTGAGCCAGGCCCCAAGGAAGTGTTCGCGGGGCGCCTCGGTGAGGATATGTTCGATCGCTGCCTGGTCGGTTTTCGACGATGCCGCGCAAAGCGCCAGCGCGATCGGACCGAGCCCCAACTCGAAGAGACGGTTACCGCGCCGCGACTGACAGTAGTAGTCGCGCTTTGGTATGGCCCGCGCAAGGATCTCGATCTGGCGGTCGTTTAGGCCGAAGCGCCGATAGATCGCCGCGATCTGCGGCTCGATCGCACGCTCGTTGGGCAGGAACAGTCGCGTCGGGCAGCTCTCGACGATGGCCGGGGCGATTTTGCTGCCGTCGATGTCCGACAGCGACTGGGTGGCGAAGATGACGGAAGCGTTCTTCTTCCTCAGCGTCTTCAGCCATTCGCGGAGCTGGCCCGCGAAACTGCCGTCGTCCAGGGCGAGCCAACCCTCGTCGATGATGAGCAAGGTCGGGCGGCCGTCCATCCGCTGCTCGATGCGATGGAAGAGATAGCCGAGCACGGCGGGAGCGGCCGCCGTGCCGATCAGACCCTCGGTCTCGAAGGCCTGGACGGACGCCTTGCCCAGATGCTCATGCTCGGCGTCGAGCAGCCGGCCATAGGGCCCGCCGATGCAGTAAGGCTTCAGCGCCTGCTTCAGCGCCGACGATTGCAGAAGAACGGACAGACCCGTCAGCGTCCGCTCTTCGACTGGCGCGGATGAGAGCGAGGTCAGCGCCGACCAGAGGTGCTCTTTGATGTCTGGAGTGGCAACAACGCCCTCGCGTGCGAGGATGTCGACCAGCCAGTCTGCGGCCCAGGCACGCTCCGGTGTATGATTTATGCCAGCGAGTGGCTGGAGAGAAACGGGATTTGCATCACCAGCGAGGTCGGAGAGCGCGAGCCCGATCAGCGGATCATCTTCGTCGCGATGGCGCACCGCATTGCCGCCAAGATCCTGCCATTCGCCGCCCATGGCGAGCGTCGCCGCGCGGATCGAGCCGCCGAAGTCGAAGGCGAAGATCTGATTGTTTCCATAGCGGCGGAACTGCAGCGCCATCAGCGCAAGCAGCACTGATTTGCCGGTGCCGGTCGGTCCGACGACAAGCGTGTGTCCAACATCGCCGACATGGAGCGACAACCGGAACGGGGTCGAGCCTTCGGTCTTGCCGTAAAGCAAGGGGGGCGCACCGAAGTGCTCGTCCCGTTCCGGCCCCGCCCACACCGCAGACAGCGGAATCATGTGGGCGAGATTGAGCGTCGAGATGGGTGGCTGGCGGACATTGGCGTAGGCATGTCCAGGCAACGAGCCGAGCCAGGCGTCGACGCCATTGACGGTTTCGACCATGGCCGTGAAGTCGCGGCCCTGAATGACTTTCTCGACGAGGCGCAGCTTCTCTTGCGCCAGACCAGGATCGACATCCCAGACCGTGAGGGTCGCGGTGGCGTAGGCCATGCCCGCCACGTCGGCACCGAGTTCCTGCAAGGCCATGTCGGCGTCAGCCGCCTTGTTGGTGGCGTCCGTGTCCACGAGCGCGGACGCCTCGTTCGTCATGACCTCTTTCAGTATCGCCGCGATCGACTTGCGCTTGGCGAACCATTGCCGCCGGATCTTCGTTAGCAGCTTCGTCGCATCGGTCTTGTCGAGCAGGATCGCGCGCGTCGACCATCGATAGGGAAAGGCGAGCCGGTTCAGGTCATCGAGCAGGCCGGGCGTCGTTGCGGTTGGAAAGCCGACGATGGTGAGCACGCGAAGATGCTGGTCGCCAAGGCGCGGCTCCAGCCCTCCGGTCAGCGGTTGATCGGCCAGCAGCGCGTCGAGATAGATAGGCGTCTCGGGAACGCGGACGCGGTGGCGCTTGGTCGAGACGGTGGAATGCAGATAGGTCAGCGTCTCGCTATCATCGAGCCACTGGCATTCCGGCATGAATCCGTCGAGCAGCGCGAGCATACGATCCGTGCGGTCGATAAAGGCGCGCAGGATTTCGTAAGGGTCGACGCCTGACCATTCGCGCCCTTCGTAAATCCACGTTTCCGCGCGTGCGGCTTCTTCTGCCTGCGGCAGAAAGAGGAAGGTGAGGAAATAGCTTGAAACGAAATGGACGCCTTCCTCTTCGAAGTCGGCCTTGCGCTCAGCATCGACCAGGCCGGAAGCCGGATCGGGAAACTTACTCGAAGGATAGGTCGCTGCCTCGTGACGCTGCGCCTCGACGAAGATGCTCCAGCCGGACCCCAGGCGACGGAAGGCGCTGTTGAGGCGTGAGGCGACGCCGACCAGCTCGGCAGCGACGGCGGAATCGAGATCTGGACCGCGGAACTTCGCCGTACGCTGGAACGAGCCATCCTTGTTGAGCACGACACCCGGAGCAATGAGCGCCACCCAGGGCAGATAGTCGGCGAGGCGGCTGGCGGTACGGCGATATTCGGCGAGGTTCATCATGGCACCATCCTCAGACCGTCAGATGACCTGGAATGCGAAGGTGCCTACGCCCGACCTCCACAAAGAGCGGATCGCGCTTGGCCGCCCAGACCGCAGCGAAATGCCCGATCGCCCAGACGGCGATACCGAGCAGCCAGAGGCGCAGGCCCAGGCCGATGGCTCCGGCCAGCGTCCCGTTCACGATCGCGATGGAGCGGGGTGCGCCACCGAGCAGGATGTGTTCGGTGAGCGCCCTGTGGACCGGGACAGCGAAGCCCGGCACAGCGTCGAGCTGTTCGAGAGCCGACGCCATCAAATGAGCGCCCCACCGCCGAACGAGAAGAACGAGAGGAAGAAGCTTGATGCCGCGAAGGCGATCGATAGGCCAAAGACGATCTGGATCAGGCGCCGGAAGCCACCAGAACTGTCGCCGAAGGCCAGCGTCAGGCCGGTCACGATGATGATGATGACCGCGATGATCTTGGAGACCGGACCTTCGATCGACTGGAGGATTTTTTGAAGCGGCTCTTCCCACGGCATGGATGAGCCGGCGGCATGGGCGGCCGGGGCGAGCATGAGGCTGATGGAAAGGGTGGTGGAGGCGGTAGCCATGTGACGGTAGCCACGAGCAAGTGTGTGGATCATGAATGGTCTCCTGTGTTGTTTAGGTGGCTTGGGAGATGCGGTAGTCGCCGCCAGGGCCGAGGCCTTCGACTCGGGCGAGCTCGACGAGCCGCCGCGCGGAGCCGCGCCCCGAGAGGACGGCGACGAGGTCGATAGTTTCGGCGATCAACGCGCGCGGAACGGTGACGACAGCTTCCTGGATGAGCTGCTCGAGCCGGCGCAGCGCTCCGATGCCGGAGCCGGCATGGATGGTGCCGATGCCGCCGGGATGTCCGGTGCCCCATGCCTTGAGCAGGTCGAGTGCTTCCGAGCCACGAACTTCGCCGATCGGGATACGGTCTGGCCTCAGGCGCAGTGAGGACCGGACCAGATCGGAGAGCGTCGCCACATCTTCCTTGGTGCGCATGGCAACGAGGTTAGGTGCCGCACATTGCAGCTCGCGCGTGTCCTCGATGATGACGACGCGATCCGCCCCCTTCGCCACTTCAGCGAGCAGGGCATTGGTAAGCGTCGTCTTACCGGTTGACGTGCCGCCGGCGACAAGGATATTCGCGCGGGCGGTGACAGCGGTGCGCAGAGTCGCCGCCTGATCGGCGCTCATGATGTCCGCGGACACATAATCGTCGAGCGTGAAGATAGCGACGGCGGGTTTGCGGATCGCGAAAGCCGGCGCGGCAACCACTGGCGGTAACAGCCCTTCGAAGCGCTCACCAGTTTCCGGCAGCTCAGCCGAGACGCGCGGAGCGCGCGAATGCACCTCGGCGCCGACATGGTGTGCGACCAGACGGATAATGCGCTCGCCATCGGCGGCAGAGAGCGCCTCCCCCGTCTCGGCCAGACCTTCGGAGAGCCGATCCACCCAGATTCGGCCATCCGGGTTCAGCATCACTTCGACGATTGCGGGATCGTCCAGGAACCGGGTGATGGCAGCTCCGAGCGCCGTACGCAGCATGCGCGAACTGCGCGCGCGTCCTTCCGTGTTGTTGTGCGAAACCACCGTCTTTTCCCCGTCTCGGTCGGGGACAACTCAGACGGTCCCCGGTCGGGGATGATTAAAAGAGCCCGAAATCAGGCTGCTTCAACAAGTTTCGGCCGTCGTAGCAATGTGGCGTACAAATACAGGAGAACGGCGGAGGCACCGATCGGCCCTGATCGGAACTTCAATTCGGGACGGCGTCCAGGATCTTCGAATCCGTCGACTTGAGAGCTGCCTTAAATGGATAGGACTTTGTCAACTTGCCTGGCCACCAGCCGGGCTGGTCCCGGCTCCCTCCGCGCAGCTAAAATGGCCTTACGCGCAAGCATAGTTGCGCATAAGCTGGAAAATTGCGCGTAGGTGTGATTAAATTGCGCATAGAGGCATCACGCGCAACAAAACAGAAAGTCCATGGCAAGGCGTATTCTGGAAGAGGACTTGCAGGCCATCGAGGAGGCCGTGCGGCGCCAGGAGGACGGGGCGGCGGCGCAGCAGATTGCCGATTCGCTGCAGGAGCTGCCGCCGCGCCGCACGCTGCAGTACCGCCTCAAGTACCTGGTTGATCATCACCGCCTGATCATGGAAGGCGATGGCCGCTGGGCACGCTATCGGCTGCCACAACTCCAGGCCGTCGCCGGCACGGCTGCCGGACGCGCCGATCGGAGAGCCGAAGGCGAAGCCTTCCTGCCGCTCTCGAAACCCGGCGCCGAGATTCAGGCCTATGTCCGCAAGCCGCCCGAGGCGCGCAAGCCGGTCGGCTACAATCGCGATTTTCTCGACGAGTACCGACCCAATGAGACCTTCTATCTGACGCCGGCGGAACGGGCGCACCTGCGCGAGGTGGGCACGCCCACTATCGCCGCGCAGCCCGCTGGCACCTACGCCAAGCAAATATTGAACAGGCTGCTGATCGACTTGTCCTGGAATTCGAGCCGCCTTGAGGGGAACACCTATTCGCTGCTCGACACCAAGCGCCTCATCGATCTTGGCGAGGAGGCGGAAGGCAAGGAGCGGCTTGAGACGCAGATGATCCTCAACCACAAGGACGCCATCGAATTCCTTGTCGGCACCGCGGAGGAGGTTGGCTTCAACCGATACACGATACTCAATCTCCACGCGCTGCTTGCAAACAACTTGCTCGCCGATCCCAACGCTGCGGGCAGGTTGCGCCGCATAGCCGTCGGCATCGAGCGTTCGGCTTTCCATCCGCTCGAAGTACCGCAGCTCATCGAAGAGTGTTTCGACCAGACACTTGCGACAGCCGCGGCGATTACCGACCCGTTCGAGCAGGCGTTCTTCGTGATGGTGCAGCTTCCGTATTTGCAGCCGTTCGATGACGTGAACAAACGCGTGTCCCGGCTGTCGGCAAACATCCCCCTGATCAAGGACAATCTCTCGCCGCTCTCGTTCGAAGGCGTGCCGCGCGGTACCTATACCGATGCGGTTTTGAGCGTCTATGAACTCAACAGGACCGAACTGATGCGCGACGTATTTATCTGGGCCTACGAGCGTTCCGCCGCGCGCTATGCCGCCGTTCGGCAGTCGCTGGGCGAGCCCGATCCTTTCAGGCTGCGGCACCGGGCGGCACTCCGCGAGGTTGTCGGCGCGGTCGTTCGCGGGCGGATGGATAAGAAGCAAGCCACGAAGCATATCAGCGCCTGGACAAGTGAGCATATCGATCCGCCCGAGCGCGAGCGCTTTCGCGAAACGGCAGAAAGCGAGCTTCTCAGCCTGCATGAAGGCAACTTCGCGCGCTATCAGATCAAGCCGTCCGAGTTCGCCGCATGGCGGCAGGCCTGGGGGCGGTAAGCGCTTTTCCCGCCTGCCGGCGTCACCGATCAGCTTGGGTCCGACAGCGCCATGTGCCGCACTCCGGCGATCATAGCGCAGCACAATTACCTAATACGCGATCAGCGCGAAAACCTAATAAGAGCGCAACGGCGCTTTGGTAGTTCGTAAGATGACCTCCACCGCCTGGAAGGTCAGCGTTTCGCTTGGAGCAGCACCTCACAGCGACAGGGTTCAATTTTGCAACAGTCCCAGCTTCCTGCTGCTACAATCTGGCTGGGGACGGCACTCCGTTGTCCCCCGTCGGATTGATATCCTCCGAAATCTCCTGCCGCAGTTTAGGCCCCTTCGCCAGGCGCCGGCCGAGCGCTGTGACAAAGGCCTCGTAGCGTTCGCCGGCCTTGGCACGCGCTGCTTGCGCCGTCGGCTCCGGCAAGGCGGGAGTGGTCGCAAGCCAGAAGCGGACGAACACCGCCAGAGTCTCGACCGCGATCCCGATATCGCGCTCCTGCCTGGCCAGGCGCCGGTCGATCTGGTCAAGGCGTTTGGCGATCGCCGCCTCCCGTCGCTCATCTGCATCCGGCGACAGGAACGAAGCGATCGCGGCTTCAGCAATCATGGACTGGGATTGATCCCGCCGCGCCGCATAGTCGGCAAGCATCCTCATGATTGTTTGATCGAGATAGACGGAGATCTGCGCTTTCTTCTTTCGACCGATCATTGCGCCTACAACTCCATGCCATCGTTGGGGTCGAGAGAGACCTGCCGCGCGACGCCCTGCATGAGGCGGGCGAGGCGACGATTGCGGACAGCATCATCGTCTCCATTATCGTCGGTCGGGTCGAGCTCGAACTCATTCTCGATCGGAGCCGTCTTCTCAACCGGCAGCACTCGGTTGAGTTCGGGTTGTTGGCGTCGCTCGGATTCGGTCGGATCGTCATTACCCTCGCGCGGCGCGGGAGTTTCGACGACCTCGGGTCGTGTCAGGACCGGCAACCGGCTCCAGTCGTCAGGACGAGACTTTGCGGATCGGGTCAGCTCGGGCGGCGAAAGGATGCGTTCCCTGAAGCGGACATCTTCGTAGTAACGCGCCTTCTTCGCCTTGATCGGCGGCGTGCCCGCCACCATGACGATCTCGTCGGTCGCTGGAAGCTGCATGATCTCGCCAGGCGTCAGCAATTGGCGGGCTGTCTCTTGCCGAGACACCATCAGATGCCCGAGCCAGGGCGAGAGCCGGTGGCCGGCATAGTTCTTCATCGCCCGCATCTCGGTTGCCGTGCCCAGCGCGTCGGACACGCGTTTGGCGGTCCTTTCGTCGTTGGTGGCAAAGCTTACGCGGACATGGCAGTTGTCGAGGATCGAGTTGTTCGGGCCGTAGGCCTTCTCGATCTGGTTCAGCGACTGCGCAATGAGGAAGCTCTTCAGGCCATAACCAGCCATGAAGGCGAGCGCGCTCTCAAAGAAGTCGAGGCGGCCGAGCGCGGGAAATTCGTCGAGCATGAGCAGGAACCGATGCCGATGACCCTTTGCCCGGAGGTCCTCGGTCAGTCGACGCCCAATCTGATTGAGGATAAGGCGAATGAGCGGCTTGGTCCGATTGATGTCGGACGGCGGCACGACGAGATAAAGCGTTGCCGGTCGCTCGCCGCCCACGATGTCGGAGATCCGCCAGTCGCAATGCCGGGTCACCTCGGCAACTACCGGATCCCGGTAGAGGCCGAGGAAGGACATTGCGGTAGAGAGCACGCCGGACCTCTCGTTATCGGACTTGTTGAGCAGTTCGCGCGCGGCGCTGGCGATGACCGGATGCGGGCCGCTCGGCCCAAGATGCTCGGTCTTCATCATCGCAGCCAGCGTCGACTCGATCGGGCGCTTAGGATCGGAGAGGAAGGCGGCCACGCCAGCAAGGGTCTTGTTCTCCTCGGCATAGAGGACGTGCAGGATCGCGCCGACCAGCAACGCGTGGCTGGTCTTTTCCCAATGGTTCCGCTTCTCGAGACTCCCTTCCGGGTCGACCAGGATGTCGGCGATGTTCTGGACGTCGCGGACCTCCCATTCGCCGCGACGGACTTCCAGCAGGGGATTGTAGGCGGACGATTTCGAATTGGTCGGATCGAAGAGCAGAACGCGGCCGTGCAGAGCGCGGAAACCCGCGGTGAGCTGCCAATTCTCGCCCTTGATGTCGTGGACGATCGCAGAGCCCGGCCAGGTCAGCAGAGAAGGTACCACCAGGCCGACGCCCTTGCCGGATCGCGTCGGGGCGAAGCAAAGCACATGCTCAGGTCCATCGTGTCGAAGGTAGTCGTCCCCGTAGCGCCCAAGCACCACACCGTCGAGGCCGAGCAGGCCTGCCGCCCCCACCTCCTTCTTCTGAGCCCAGCGCGCCGAACCATAGGTCGCGACGTTCTTTGCTTCGCGCGCCCGCCACACCGACATGCCGATTGCAACGATGATCGACAAGAACCCGCCGGACACTGCGATCAATCCGCCTTCCACGAAGATGTCCGGAGCGTAGGCGTCGTAGAAGTACCACCACCAGAACAGGGCTGGCGGGTAGTAGACGGGCAAGCCGGCGAGCTCGAACCAGGGTGGACCGAGCTCAGCCTGGAAGCCGAGCTTCCATGCGGTCCATTGCGTGGCCACCCAGGTCGTCAGCAGGACGATTAGGAAGACGGTGAGGATCTGCCCCCAGAGGATTTTCGTGGCTGACATCGCATCATCCTTTCTTCCTGTTGTCAGAGGCCGAGCCCGCGCTTGCGGGCAAAACTCCAGTCGACGCCACCGGCATCTTTGGCGACACCGGATACATGCCGGCCGAGATGCTTTTCGATGGAGGGCGACCAGGGCACGAGCTGGAAGCCTAAGCCATCGTCGATCATCGCAAAGCGGCCAGAGGCAAGGACAAGGCGCTGGCGATAGATACCTGCGACATGATCTCCGCCGGCGGCGCGATTGAAGGGCTGGCCGGCCTCGGCGGCGAGCTTCTCGCCAAGTGCATCGAGTTCGCGGCGGCGAAGCGTATCGATAAGATTGCGAGTGAATACGACCCGCCTTCCTTGGCGCTCTGCGAGTCCCTGTTCGACGAGATGTTCGGCGCGGGCGTTCATAGCCTCTCGCACTGTGGCGCCGAAGCCGCCGTCTGAGAGGGAGGCAGGCTCTCGCGCGATGTTCTGCCGATCGAGCCAGGTCGGCCCCGTCGCCGTGATCTGTCGATCGATATCGAGGTCGGAGCGCACTGCGAGCGCGACCCGACGTTGGCCCCGGGCATCATCGAACTTGCGCAGCTCGACGATTGATCCTGGCGCGCTGTCGCCAGCCGCTTCCAGATCGGAAAGCCTGATGTAATGGGTGCGTCCATCGACGCCGTCGACCACGGCATAGGCAGTGCCGCTAAGCTCGTCATCGAGCCGGCGCTCGACCAGTCGGCCGATGATGGGCATGTCGAGGCTTTCGGCAGCGAGCACGTAGCTTGCCGAGCCGCGCTCGATGCCTCGCTCACTCAGCGCGCGGTGCATGCGCTTGATGATGTCGCCGCGCTCTCCGAGCTCGCGAAGCGTCGTCTCAGCCTTGTCGTCAATCACCCACTGGCCAGGCCCGACCTGATCGGCAAGACCAAGAGCTTCGAGCTTGCGCAGACGGCCGACCTTTAACGCATGATACTCGTCCGGTTGCCTATCGCGATTTGGGGCGAGATCGATGATGCCGGCGTTGCGGGCGTCGCGGAGCAACTGGCGATCGAGTTGCGTCCAGCGCTCGGACTGGATCTGGCTTTCGAGGGTGCGACGGATGTCGAGATCGGTGCGCGGCCCCAACTCCTGGGTGATCAGATCACGAGCCCGGTCGCGGATCCCTTCCTTGATGTAGTCGCGCGTGATGACCAGATCCTGGCCGTCGTCGCGGACGCCGCGCACGATGAGATGAATATGCGGATGCTCGGTGTTCCAGTGATCGACCGCCACCCAGTCGAGCTTGGTGTCGAGATCCGTTTCCATCTGACTGACCAGATCGCGCGTGAAGGACTTGAGGTCCGTCATCTCGAGGGCGTCGTCCGGCGAGACGATGAAGCGGAAATGATGACGGTCGTCCTCGGCGCGCGCGGCGAAGGCCGCGCCGTCGGCGTCCTCCGTTCCCGACCCGAACAACCGCGCCTTTTCCCCATCCCGGGTCACGCCTTCGCGCCGCAAATAATTCAGGTGTGTGCCGAGCGGAGCCGTGCGCACGGAATGACGGACAACGCGTGCCTTCACGATGGCGCCGCGGGACCGTGACGTGATGAGGCGGTTGGCCTGGATGCTGGCACGCTGACCGTGACCAAACCGGGATCGATTGCGGGGAACGATCCGGCCCGCGCGCGAGATGCCGCCGCCGGCCTTTTTCGCCGCGGCTAATGCCTGGGCGACGAAGGGACGCGCAGCTTGAGCCCGGGTCGAGCGGATGCGGCCGGGCCGAATGCGAAACTCGCGCTCATAAGTCATCCCGGTGTCCCACGAATGTGGAAAAGAGGAAGCAGATACAAGGCTTTGGGCATTCGCCGCACATTGCGCAGAATGACAGCAATGTGCGAAGCGCACCGGAAAGCCGGGCAAAAACCACCAACCGACCGGCGCGCAATGTGCGGGCTTTTATCCTGCCATCGTCCGGTCGTGTGCGTAACCGTCCGGTCCCTGCACATATTCGGTGTAGTGCAATCTCGCGCCATGTCGGGTTCCTTCTTGTCGAGGAGGATGTTCTTCGATGGCGCCTCGCCGCTCCTGGGACAAAGCTGACAACCCCTACTGGCGCACGCATGTCGGCAGCTGGTTTCGGAGCTCTCTGGAGGCGGAGGAGTACTGCCGCCGGCACAAGCTTTCGACGCTGACCTTCGAGCTTTGGGCGCGCCACCTGCTGACGCCCAAAGACCTGCGTAAGCGTGCGGAATATCTGCGAGAATTGCACAAGGAGAAGCAGAAGAAGCGCGCCAGGCGGGCGCCTCGGCGGAAGCAAAACACGCCGCCTCGCCGCCGCTACGGCGCGCGCACAGACCGCGGTCCGATCGCGCTGCACGCGTTCTGGGGAATGCATGTAGAGGCGATGAATTGGAGCGGCATGGGGCTGGCCGAGTACGCGGCAGCGCTCGATCTTTCGCCGCATGCGCTGCGCAGATGGCGCGACCGGTTCGAGGAATCCGGCACTGAAATGGACTGGCGAACGCTTCTTCATCCGAGTACCCGAGCCCAATTAAGCAGCGCTGCTAATTGCGTGCGGCGTAAATACCGCTTGACGCCCGGCGCTGCGGACGGTCGCTCGAACCGGCGCAGCTTCACCGACGAGCAGAAGCGGGCGATCGTTGCGGAGACCGAGAGGCCCGGCATGGCAGTGGCGCAGGTCTGCCGCCGCCATGGCATTGCCACCAGCATGGCATTCCGCTGGCGCGAAGAGTTCGGCCTGACCGCCCGCAAGGCGCCGCAACTGGCGATGGTCGCGCTCGCCGACGGCATGGCGGATGAGCTGCCGGCACTCGCGGCCCTGCGCGGTCTCGTGCAGCCGCCGGACGGCATGGTGGCGATCGAGTTGGATGATGGACGGCGCGTGTTTGCGCCAGCCGGCACCACCGCGGCTGCGGTAAAGCGGCAGCTGACAGCCAAGGAGAAGGCATCATGATCGTCGTTCCGGCCGGTGTGAAAGTGCATCTGGCATTGGGTCACACCGACATGCGCAAAGGTCTCGACGGCCTCGCGACGCTGATCCAGGAACACCTCAAGAAGGACCCGTTCTCGGGCCATCTGTTCGTCTTCCGCGGCAAGAATGCATCGCTGCTGAAGATCCTGTTCTGGGATGGAACGGGGCTGTGCCTGTTCACCAAGCGCATGGACCACGGACAGTTCATGTGGCCGCGCCTGGCCGAGCCCGGCGGCTCGGTGGCACTGTCGCCGGCGCAACTCGCCATGCTCATCGAAGGCATCGACTGGCGTGCGCCGGAGCGCTTCTGGCGACCGCTTCTGGCCGGCTGAAAAGCGCACCAAATCTGCAACGAAGCGAGCAAAGCTGCTTCTTCGAATCAGCCGATTCGAGTAGAATCGGACATGCGGCTCGACCTCGACAACCTGCCCACCGAACCGGCTCTCCTGCAACATCTCGTGCGTGACATCGCGGCGCTCGTCGAGCACCGCGACGGTGAGATCGAGCGCCTCAAATCCATCATCAAGCAGTTGCAGCGCGCGCAGTTTGGCCGCCGTTCCGAGCAGCTCGATCCAGACCAGCTTGCGCTTGCATTGGAAGACCTCGACGGCGATCTCGCCCGCGAGGTGGAGAGCCGTCCGCGCGTCGACAAACAGCAGCGCGATCTGCCGTCTCGCAAGCCCTTGCCCGATCATCTGCCGCGCGAGGACGTGCGGCTCGATGTCGACGACAATATCTGCAAAGGCTGCGGCGGCGTGCTGCATCTCATCGGCGAAAGCGTGAGCGAGATGCTGGACTGGGTGCCAGCGAAGCTGCGCGTGATCCGCACCACGCGTCCCAAATATGCGTGCCGGACCTGCGAGACGGTGGTGCAGGCGCCGGCTCCGGAGCGGCCGATCGCTGGCGGCTTGGCGACGCCGGCGCTGCTGGCGCAGGTGCTGGTCAGCAAATATTGCGACCACACACCGCTCTATCGGCAGTCGCAGATCTTCGCCCGCCACGGCGTCGATCTGCCGCGCTCGACGCTCGCCGGCTGGGTCGGCGGCGCGTGCTGGTGGCTCGAAGCCCTGCACGAACGCCTCGCCAAGAGCGTGTTCGCATCCGACCATCTCTTTGCCGACGACACGCCGGTGCCGGTGCTCGATCCGGGCCGCGGGCGTACCAAGACGGGGCGGCTGTGGGTCTATGCCCGCGAGCAACGTGCCTGGGCAGGACCCGAGCCGCCGGCGGCGATCTACATGTTTGCACCCGACCGCAAGGCCGAACGCCCGGCATCGCATCTCGAGCACTTCAAGGGCGTGCTCCATGTCGATGGCTATGCAGGCTTCGAGCAACTCACCGGCAAGGGAAACATCGTTCTTGCTGCCTGCTGGAGCCATACCCGGCGCAAGTTCTATGACGTGGCCCAGGCGACCGACGCGCCGATCGCGGTGGAGGCCTTGCGCCGGATCGGCCAGCTCTATGCCGTTGAAGCCGACGTGCGCGGTCAATCGCCCGCGCACCGGCTCGCGTCCCGGCGCAGCCGTTCGAAACCAATCGTCGACGCCATGCGGGCCTGGCTCGAAGCCCAGCTTCCGCTGTTGCCGGGGCGCAGCACGCTCGCCGAAGCGATCCGTTACGCGCTCCCGCGTTGGGAAGGTCTGACGCGCTTCCTGCATGACGGTCGCATCGAGCTCGACACCAACCCCGTCGAGCGCGCGATCAGACCTATCGCGCTCGGCCGCAAGAACCATCTCTTCGCGGGCAGCGACGGCGGTGGCCATCGATGGGCGGTGCTCTGCTCGCTGATCGAAACCTGCAAGCTCAATGGCGTCGAGCCCTACACCTATCTTCACGACGTGCTCTCGCGCATGGTCGACGGACACTCCATCAACCGCCTCGACGAATTGCTGCCGTGGGCGTGGAAAGCCGGAAATCCTGTCAAGAGCTGAGCGAAGTGCAAGCGGCGGACGCTTACTCGTGTGCAGCCGTCCGGTCCCTGCACGTCCTTCCTGTAGGGCAAAATCGCTGCATGTCGGTCTCCTTCGTAGAATGGAGGAACGGGAATGGCAGTTCGGTGGGGCCCACAAGAACCGAGCCAATCTTGCAGGGGTTGCGTTGGGCGATGAGGCTGCGCCGGTGCGTCTTGCGCAAGGCGCGTGTCAGTAATCGATGAACGGTGCTGTACTCGCTGATCGAAACCTGCAAGCTTAGCGATATCGAGCTCGCCGCGTGGCCGCGCGATGTGCTCGCCCGCATGGTCGATGGATACCCAGTCGACCGTCTCGACGATCCCGCTTGGTGGTTCA
The DNA here is from genome assembly GCF_033977165.1 of Mesorhizobium captivum. Taxonomy (NCBI): domain Bacteria; kingdom Pseudomonadati; phylum Pseudomonadota; class Alphaproteobacteria; order Hyphomicrobiales; family Phyllobacteriaceae; genus Mesorhizobium; species Mesorhizobium captivum. Next base: position 89,148 of record NZ_JAVIJB010000008.1, on the reverse strand, counting down.
TAGTCGCGATATGATGGGGATAAAAAGGTGACGCTGTCTTCCCGAGATGGAGCGGATGCGGAACTGCTTTCCGACGCCATTGGTGCGCTTCGTGAGCTGACCCTGCGTGTGAAAGACAGCCACGATCGGTCGTTCGACGATGGCAATTCCGCTGACACTTGGCAAAGCGACGAACTCCGGGACGCGATATCGCGGGCCGAGGCAGTGATCGCGAAGGCGCAGAATCGCAGGGAATAAGAGGTCGCGTCATCGCTCCAACCGAGGTACGGCCTGTCAGCTCCGATATGCTGCCGCCCTGAGCTAGGAAATCCAGGATTCGTGTCGCCGGAGTCTGAGATCACGCGAACAGTCCTGAGCGCCCTCACGGTGCATTCCTCTCCTTCGTGAGCGCGACGAAGAGGCTTCTCGACTGCGGCTCGATGGCGGAGACATCACGCGCAAAGGCGGAGTTCGGCGCGTCGTCGCGTGGACGCTCAGGTAGCAGGAGATTGGCTGTGGATCGGCGATCCGGCTGCGCGATGAAGAGAGGCGCACGGGTCCAGGCAAGCGGATCAGCCGACGCCAGCGTGGGTGGACTCGCGGTAGCGCTAGCCCCGATCTCTGACAATACGACCGCAAGATAGGCGCGCGTTTCCTGTGGCAACGGCGAGCCGCTCAGCGACGCCTCGTAGCTACCAGGACCCGTATTGTATCCGGCAATCCAGCCCGGCGATCCAAAGCGGTCGAGCAGCTCGCGAATGTAAGCAGCGCCGGCAATGATGTTGTCGTGCGGGTCATAAGGATCACGACCGAGGCGATAGCGAATGCTGAGGTCGGCCCAGGTATCTGGCATGACCTGCATGAGACCCGTGGCGCCTTTCCGTGAGGTAGCGCGTGGGTCCCCGGCACTCTCGGCTTGGAGGATTGCGCATATCCAGGCGGCCGGTAGGCGGAAGCGCATGGCAGCTTCGGCAATGAAGCCTGCATAAGCGTCGCGCGCAGATGGTCGAGCGATAGACCCGGCCTGCACCACGTCGACGGACAGTGCAGGGCTGGCGATGGCAAGGCCGGAAACGAGAAGGAGAGCGATGCGCCGGGTCACATGATGTGGCCCAGGCGCGCTCCGATCGCTCGTCGATGGACGGCAAGCAGGCATCGATCAGTCCTTCTCGCCGCGGTCGCGCGGTCGCGACCAGTGCAGCGACCAGGACGTCTTGTCGTCGCCGTTCTGGAAGAGGTTGGCGCGGAGCGGCTGAGCGAACGTCGGATCGTCGAGCTGGATCGAGACGAATTCACCGGCCTTCTCGCTGGAGCGTTTCCAGCCAGCGCCGATCTCCGGGCCGTCATCGCCGCCAGCGTGAACGCGATAGTCCGGAGCGTTTTCGGTATCGCTCGCCTCGGCCGGAACGATGGCGATATCGAGCTTGAGGTTGAGTGTATGGATACTGCCGGAATAGCCGCTCTTCTGGCGCGTGAACTCTCCGATCTGTGGCATCTAAGGCTCCTGTCGTTGAGGTTGCGGTGATGAAACTGGCGGGCCGATAAGCGCCACCGGTCGCGCGCTCACCGCGTTGGCGCGCGCCATTCGAAGCGGCTGTTCCCGTCCTCGTCGGTCCACAGTGGAATTGCACGGCCGAGGATCTGTTTGGTGGAAGTCAGGCCGAAGTAGCGGCCGTCCAAACTGTCACGGACCTCCCAGTTCATGAGGAAGACTTCGCCGATAGGGATGCGAAGGCAGCCCTGCCAGACCGGGAGATCGCGGCCGGCGTGATCGCGCTCCAGCGCAGCGCCTACCTCGACGCCATCGACTGTGATCGTGAGGTTCGAACTACAAACCGTTTGCCCGGCAACCGCCAGGATGCGCTTCAGGAGGGGCACGCCCTTCGGCAGATAACCGCGCTCGGCGAGGAAGGTCGCGAGTGGTTCGGGCACATCGAGAGCGACGAGATCGGTGACCTCGAAAGGTCCGTCGAAGTCGATTGTGTAGAGGCCGATCGGCGCGCTGGCCGATGCATTCCAGATGAGCTTTGTCGGCGTCGGCGTGAGGGCCGGATAAGCCACGCCCATGGCCGCGAGCGCCATCGCGAAGAGGAGAGCGGGGCACTTCATGGAGCGGCCCTCCGCCGCAGCAGGTAGGCGCGATGATGTTCGACGGTATAGGCGCGCGGTGCCTCGCCGACGGCTATACGATTGTGGACGTGGCGCCAGTGATCGGCCGAAACCGCGTCCGGATCGATGCCGAGGTACTCGATCGCGTCGATCATCTGAAGCACCCGCTCGACCTTAGGCCAGCCTGCGATTTTGAGCAGAATATCGCCGCCGGGCCGAACAAAAGGCAGTGTCTGATAGGCCTCGCCCCGTGCAACAGCGCGCATGATGTCGATGCGCGAGATGATCGTGCCGAAGTCGTTTGATGCCCAGCGCACGAAGGCAAGGACCGTACCTGGCCGGAACGACAGGACTCTCCGCTGACGATCAAGGATCCGTTCGTGCACAGGCGTGCCGAAGCGAATCCAGTGCTCGATCTTCTTCTCCACCCAAGTGAGCTCGACGTGAGTGAGATTTTCAGCGGGGAGCGCGGCCGACGATGGGCCGCCGCGCATGCGAGAGGCGGTAGTGCCAGTCACGAGAGGTCCCCCAGCGTTGCGGAGAATTTCAGACGGGAGTAGTTCGCCTAACATGTCAGCCGCTGCCGATCCGCGGGACTGCGGCGAGCCTGGAGCGGCCGCACAACCCGGGTGGGCTGCAATGCGAGCGTTGGCTTGCCGACATCGCCTTCTGAATGAGGAACTCATCGCGTTCCTCCCGATCGATCATTCGGTGGAAGGCGCGATGCCGTGTGGCGGCGTGCTTGTCCCGTCCCAGACGAAGGCGGTGTGCTTACCTTTCCGGACGAGCCTGCCGTGAGGCCCTTGCGCACGTCTTCGACGAGGTCTTGCACATCGTCAGCGCGCTCAAGGAAGTTAGATTCTTGGTTAGACTCTAAGTTAAGAACCCGATTCCGCCGTTTGATTCCGTACGTTGCCGCCTGTTGGGGTTCCCGATGGCACGAGCCACGGGTTCCTGATGGCACGATAGTTCGAGTTCCCGATGGCACGAGAGGATTCACAGCCAGGGCAGGTTCAAACGCCAGGAGCATTCGGCCGCTGATCTCAACCTCTATGAACAGCGTATAGCCGGGTAGCGGCTGGCGACGGACAATGTCGCGCAGCTCGAAAGCGAAGCGTTTGTAGGGCGACAAGCTGCCGGACTTCAGGTGGAGATGGCGGAAGTCGAAACGCCAGCCATGGCGCTGCCGGCCGCCATGCTTGCGCACCAGCCGGTAGAGCCAACGCTCTAGCCCACCCGTCAGGTCGAAATAGGCGCGGTCGATCCTCAGCACGAGCGCGTCGTCGAGAACCGCCTGATAAAACCAATCCGGCACGATCAGCTCTATTCCCGCGGGCCTGCCTTGGCGATCGATCCTCTCCTGCCATTCGTTGATCCAGGAGAAGCGGTGACGCCGGCCTTCGGCGGGCTGCCGGATCGAAGTCGAGACGGTAGTCGATTGCAGTCGGTCGAGTGCCGCCTTCAGACGCTGATAGTCGCGCGAACTCGTGCCGCGGCCGACAAAGGTCAGGATCTCATAGGGCGTGGCGGCCATCAGACGTGAAGTTCGAAGGCCCGCGTCGCGCGCCTCGACGATCTGGCTTGCCGCCCAGATCAGGATGTCAGCGTCCCAGATCATCGCCATGCCATGATCGGGCACGGCCTCGACCCTGATGGAGATATTGCCCGCGGCAAAATCGATCGGGGCGATACGGTGGGACTTGGAGGGGGAGAAGAAAGGATAGGCCATGAGATCCTGCGCGTCTCGCGGCGCGAAATCGCCTGGGAGCGCCCGGAAAAGGCCGAGCTGCCCGCGCTACGAAAGAGTTTGCCGCGCCGTCATTCGGGATGTGCCTGCAGTCAGCGCGTGTATCGTCCGGCATGCGCCGGCGGCATCACGGAATGGCGCTTGGCGGGCAGGACTGAGCCGCGCGGATCGGAGGTCGAGGTGACCGCACCACGTTCGGCCCAGGCCTGAAGATCGTCGACGGAATAGACGACGCGTCCGCCGAGTTTCCGGTACGTAGGTCCCGTACCGTAGGTCCGGTGTTTTTCGAGCGTGCGGGCCGAGAGGCTGAGGAATTCGGCGGCTTCCTGCGTGCGCAGGAAGCGCGGCGGCAAAACGGCGAGATCGGGTCGCATGGATCGGGACTCCGTGGGGCTTCAGGGAGCCGCTGGCGTTCAGCGGCGGATTGCGACCACGGTGGCGGAGAGAAAGCTTCGTGAGGGATGGGGAAGATAAGGGAGGCTGAAATCCCCACCCCTGATCCAGCGGCAGAACAGCTACGATCGGCGCCGATGACGCAGGAGTTGCAGATAACCGCCGCCGATCATCGCGACGCTGCTTTCGACAAGGCCGATGACAGTGTCGCGCAGCGGCGAGGTCTTCCATGGATCGGAGGCTATTCGCTCGAAGCCGTAAAGCACGGTGGCGATTTCGCGATAGCTGGCGCCGTTCGCGCGGCCGTCGGCAGCCTGCATCATGAGGCGCAACCGGCGCCGGCGCTGGACGGTCATGCGCGTATCAGGAGGCGCTGGTCGCCCCTGCCAAGCGCGCCAGAACCTGTTGAGTGCCTCGATTCGCCCCTGTGTTTCTGAATCGAGAGGGATCACTGCCGCAACGGGACCGTCCGGGTCGCTACCGGGAAGAAGGAGGAGTTGTGTAACGACGCGCCCCTTATCGACGACGTGACGCCCCTGCGGACTGTCGCGATGCTTGCCCAGATCGCTGAACGGCGCGGAAACCGTCGATGCCAGGAAATCCGGTACGGGCATCAGCGCCAGCACGGCAGGATTTACAGAAGGCGACCAGAAAATTTCTTGCGCCAAGGCGGATAGGTCCGGTCTGGCCGGGAAATCGCAACCCCCAAAGCAGCTCCGCCTCCGGCGAGCACGGTGCCGTCTCGGCGTTTGCGGTCACGAGCGCCCTGTAGTGTTGCTGATAGGGTTCGGAACGTCGAAGACACTCCCAGGCGAGACCTTCGATTGGCAAATCATCGAAGAAGCCATAGCTGTCATTGTCCCGCCAACTCGACGTATCCGGCTTCATCGAACGGCTCCTCGCGAACTGGAAATCGAGGTCGAATCGATTCCGGGCCGGGGCGATTGTCGGAAGGCCCTCAGGCAGCATCGCGTGATGCCTTTTCGGCATCGCTGTCGAATTCGAGACAGTGTCCGTGTCAGTGCTCGTCGCCAGGCTGACGCAGAAGGTGACGATAGCCCGTATGCGTCATCCAGCGCGCCCGCGCCAGATGGCTGTCGTAGATCCGCTTGGCGCGCTGCGGTTCCTGATCTGGATCTATCCCAAAGAGAACTTTGACCGCTTCACGCCAGTCTGCGCCGTCGACCGCGGCGTCCAGCAAACGCATATAGAGCTTGATGTGTCTTCGATCATATTCGGTGAGTTCGTCACCGGTCGGAGCGGTGTCGTCAAACGGCTCGATCATGGCTTGCCCTCCGCCCGTCAAAAAAGGACGAGGCGTCAAGCACGAATCTTATAGGAGTGGCGCCGACAATGGAGGAAGCTCTGCCGGCATCACCCGATGCAATCCCGGCATCGCCCAGCTGGCAATGGAGATTGGCCGCGCTGAATGCCCCACGCAGCGCCAGCCCCGTATGGGCACGGCGCTGACCTTGCCTTCATCGGTTCTCCAGAGCCTTCAGCGTTGAGGCAAGCAGCATTCGCGCTCCCGCGACGGCCTGGTCCGGCTCGACATATTCAGCCTCGTTGTGGCTGAGCCCGTCTCGGCAAGGCACGAAGATCATGGCCGTGGGCGCCACGCGATTGACAAACAGAGCGTCGTGGAAGGCCCCGGAAAGCATCGATTTCGACGCAAGCCCCAGACTGTCTGCGGCTTCGTTCAATCGCTCAAGCAGGAGCGGAGAGAAGACCGTCGGCGGCATATCGAAGATACGGCGCAGCGTCGACGCGCAGCCGCCACCCGCCGCAGCCTCTGCAAAGGTGTTCCTGATCAAGGTTTCAAGCCTGTCGAGCACTGCGCTTTCGGGGTGGCGCAGATCGATTGTGAAGGCGACCTTTTCGGGAATGGCGTTGACCGCGCCGGGCTCCAGCACAAGCTTGCCAACGGTGAAGCGAGCGCGCGCGTCGCACGGCATGATCTCGGCATAGAGACTGCCCAGCCCGCGCACTGCGGCGGCCATGGCGTCGCGCCGCAAGGCAAGCGCCGTGGTGCCGGCATGAGCCGACTGGCCGGTGATCTCGACCTCCAGCCAGCGTGTGCCCTGGATGCCTTCGACGATGCCGATAGGGATGTTCTCGCTCTCCAGCGAGGGGCCTTGCTCGATATGCAATTCGAGATAGGCGGCGATCGGAAAGCCAAGCGGGCGCATTGCTGCCTGCGGCAACGCCTCGAGCGTGGCCTGCAGCTCGTCGGCGAACAGGGAGCCGTCATGGCCGCGCAAGGTAGTCCACAGCTGCGGGATCGAGCCGGAGGCGAAGGCCATGGAGCCCATGCAGCCCGGCTGGTAATGGCTGCCTTCTTCATTTGTCCAGGCTACCGCCTCGACCGGAAACGGGGTCTCGACGCCCGCATCCTCCAACGCCTCCAGCACCTCGAAGGCAGCGAGCGTGCCGAGCGCGCCGTCGAAGCGGCCGCCGGTCAGCTGGCTGTCGAGATGGCTGCCGATCAGAAAGGGCGGCCTTGAATTATCCTTGCCTTCGCGCCGAATGAACAGATTGGCGATGGCGTCCTGACCAACGCTGAAGCCTCGTGCCTGACCCAGCTCCGCCAGAAGGCGCCGCGCGCGCCGGTCCTCCGGCGAAAGCGCCTGCCGGTTGACACCTCCCTTGGGCGTGGCGCCGATCAGGGCGAAGGCATCGAGCCGGCTGAGGAAACGCTGGGCGTCTATCCGAGGCTCGCTCATGCGTTGTCTCCATAGGCGGCATCGTGAAAGGCGATCTCCAGCGCCTGAACGCGGCCGAAGACGGCGCTGAGCCGCGAGCGGCCAGCCTCGTCGAGCCTGGCATTCGCGTCATCAATCTGCCGCCTCAGCCATTCAGCCTGATTGGCGAAGGTGTCGTCGGCGTGCATGGCCACCCACTCGTTGAGCAGCGGATCGGCGATGGCTGCGGCCGCGACGCGCTTCGACCACGTCAAGTACATCCATTCGGCCGCAAACATCGCAACGATGATGTCGAGGAACGGCCCCTTTTCGGCTATGTCCAGCATCCCGGCGCAAAACGCCGCCACGCGCGGCTCGGCTAGATTGAAGCTGGCGGGATCGATGCCGCGGGCCGCCAATGTCCGTTCGAAATAGGCGATCTGCTGGTTGGCCAGATCGTCCAGCACACTGATCAGCCAGCGCTTCTGTTCGATCCTGCCGGCCTTGGCGGTGGCGAGCGCGAAGATTGAGATGGCCGTCTCCACGAAGGCGCCCTCGTAGACAAGGTAGCGGTCGAACACCTCGCTCGGCAGATGGCCGGCCTCGATGTCCGTCGTGAAGCGATGGCGAACCATGGCGTCGAAGACGGCTTCATTCTCGCGCAGGATGCACTCCGACAGCGTCTCGCCCGCCATCAGTCAAGCTCCCAGAGCCGGCTCGGCAGCGGTGCAGAAGGCGCGCACGCGCTCGATGTCGACCGGGTTCCACCACACGCCGCCCGCCTTAAGCGATGAGGCGACAATGACGCCATTGGTGCGCTTAAGGATCTCCACGACATTGGTCTTGTCCACGCCGGAGCCGACCAGCAGCGGCAGCTGCGTGGCAGCGGCGATCTCCTCGATCTCCTCGATGGTGGCGGCGTTGCCGGTACGCTGGCCGGTGGCGATGACGCAGTCGGCATCAAAGAAGGCGAGGTCACGCGTCAGCTCGGCGATGGAGCGATCAGCGACGATGGCATGGCTGCCATGCTTGACGTGGCTGTCGGCGAAGACCTTGATGTGCTCGGCCCTGAGAGCCGAACGATAACGCGTGGCCTCCGCCGCGCGGCCCTCAATGAAGCCCTCATTGGCGACATAGGCGTTCGCCCACTGGTTGACGCGGATGAATTTCGCGCCGCCCGCCAGTGCGACGGCAAAGGCCGGTATCGGCGCATTGGCCAGCACATTGATGCCAAGCGGCACACCGATGGCGCGCGCGATGCGGTCGGTGACGACCGACATGAAGGCAGCCGTCTCATAGCCGATGTCGTCGGGTTTCGAGAAGGGCACGTCGCCATGGTTTTCGATCATCAGGCCATGCATCCCGCCCTCGATGAGGGCTTCGGCGTCGCGCAAGCAAGCATCGTAGATGGTGTTCATGTCGTCGCCGCGATAACGGGGGGCGCCGGGGAAGGCGGGGCAATGGATCATTCCGATCAGCGCCTTGTCGCGCCCGAATATTTCCCTTATGGCGCTGGCGGGATTGTCCGAGATTTGCTGCATTTTTAGAGTCCTTCGGAAGAGTGTTCATGCACGCTTATGTCATAGGCAATGTGGCGGTGGACGAGACCATCCGGGTCGAGCAGTGGCCCTTGGCCGGCGCCTCGATCTTCGGCAGCCACGGCTCCAGCGATCTCGGCGGCAAGGGCGCAAACCAGGCTGTGATCATGGCCCGCTGCGGCCTCGCCACCACTCTCGTTGCGCCGGTGGGAGTGGAGTTCCGAGCCCAGAGCATCGCCGACCGTCTGGCCGCCGAGCCGGTCGAATGCCGGCTCCTGCGACAGGAGGGCAAGAGCAGCGACTTCTCCATCATATTCACAACTCCCGACGGGGAGAACGCCATCGTCACCACGACGGACGCGGCCGAGAACCTTCTGCCCGAGGATGCGCTGCCTGCTATCAGCGAGGCACAATCTGGCGACCTCGCTGTCTTCCAGGGCAATTTGAGCGGGGCGACGACCGAGGCGCTGCTTAGCGAAGCGCGCCGGCGCGGCATGGTCACGGCCTTCAATCCATCGCCGCTCAGGCCTTCCTTTCAGGAATTGTGGCCGCTGGTGGACATCGCTTTCCTCAACGCCGGCGAGGCGCTGGCGCTGACGGGCGCCTCGGGCGAGGCGGCCGCCGCCGTACTGCATGCGCGCGGCGTGCGCGACGTGGTGCTGACGCTCGGAGCGGACGGCGCCCTGCTCAGCGGCGGCGGTGCTCCATTGCGGGTGGCCGCGATGCCCGCGAGCGTCATGGACACCACCGGAGCGGGGGATACGTTCATGGGTGTGGCACTGGCCTCCGCGTTCCTGCGCGGCGCTCGCCTTGACGAACTGGCGCTCATCCATGCGGCTCGAGCAAGCGCACTCACCGTGTCGCGGAAAGGCACGCTGAACGCCTTTCCGAGCATCGAGGAGATGAGCGCGATCCTGGCGCAACTTTGAGGTCAGCGCTCGGCGGTAAGCCAGCCGAGGATGTTCTTCCACAGCCTACCGTAGCCTTCCCAGGCACAGAAGGCCGGCGAGAGCCAGTGCGGGCCGATGTCGGACGTCCAGGCTGCGGTTCGGCCCTTGCCGTGGCTGCCAACCACTAGCAGTGGGAAGCCACCTTGGTCCTGCGGCAGGCGCGCGACCAGCTCAGCATCTGGCCGAAGTTCAACCTCGTTGACGCCAAGCAGCGGCGGCCATGCCTGGTCAGTCAGTCCCGCCATCACCGGATGATCCTTGGCGACAATTTCCGCCACCGTGCCTTCGGGTATCTCGACACGATCGTCATAGGGCAGACAGGTGACGGGCAGAGTGTCCTCGACCGGCGTGCGGCGCCAGCGGGCTTTGCCGTCGATACCCTGGAACGAGAAGTAGCCACCGACCATGAGCAAGCCGCCACCCTTTTCCACCCACGCCTTGAGCAGTTTCAGCCGATTGGGCACCGTGCGCGAGTGCAGCCATACCTCCGGCGGCAGAAGCAGTGAGTTCGCCCCGATGTCGGACAGGATGATGATGTCATAAACGTCGAGTCCCGCCATGTCGAAGGGTAGCTTCTCCACCGCTTCGTGGGCCGGCATGTAGGTCAGTTCATATTCTGAGCCCTCGAGCGCCTTCACCAGCGGCTCGGCGCCGAGATGGAAGGTGACGGAACCGAACTGATCGAAACCCTTGTAGTGGGTGGCTGAACTTACCCAGCTTTCGCCGACGAGGAGAACCTTCTTTGTCATGTCGTCTTTCGCTTTCTGTCTCTGAGAAATTGGGGCCTTCCAGCGTCAGCCCGTCGCGTCGAAGACCGAGCGCGGATTGTCATGCATGAGCCGCTTGAGCGCGGCCTCCGCCACGCCGTGTCGCCTCAGGCGCGGCAGGAAGTGCTTCGGCACGTAGGAATAGCCGTTGCCGCCGTAATGGGTGAGCATCATCTTCAGGAACACGTCGTGCGAGACGAGGATGCGATCCAGATAACCGGCGTCGATCAAGCGCACGATGCCGCGCGCCGCATCGTCGTCGCTCGGGCACTGCACCTGCTGGTCGGCGTAGAAGAAGTCCATGCCGACCATGTCATATTCGATGAAGGCGCCGCGCGCGGCCAACGATGACTGATAGGCGAAATCGTCGTGCGACGGGTTCATGTGGCACAGCACCGTATGGCGCAGTTCCGCCCCCTCCCCCTCAACGATGTCGAGCACCTTGTGGCCGAAGCGGAACCAGCCGGGCAGATGGACCATCAGCGGCATCCCGGTCAGCCGCTGGGCACGGGCGGCACCGCGCAGCGACTTCTCTTCGCTTTTTGTGAAGTCGGCGGAAACGCCGATCTCGCCGATCAGCCCGATCCTCACACCGGTGCCCTCAACGCCGTCCACTGCCTCGCGCACGATCTCGGCGGCGATGTCGTCGGCTGACATCGACGCCACCTTGGCCGGGTGTGAGGATGCAAGGTAGTAGCCGGCGCCCATGACGATGTTGAGCCCGCTCGCCGCCGCGACCCGGCGCATGGCCAGCGGATCGCGGCCAATGCCCTGGCAGGTGGGCTCGACCAGGGTGCGCCCGCCGACGGCAGCGAACTGCTTCAGTTCCTTCACCGCCAGCGCCTCGTCGTCCAGTGTGATGTTGTGGCGGTTGACGAAGGGGTCCTGCCGCAGTTCCGAAAGGATCTCCATGCACACGAAGCCGCCAGCCAGATATTGCCGCTCGGGCTCCTTCGGCCTGTGCCACCAGCACAGACAATCGTTCAGCACGTGCTCATGCATGAGCGTCATGCCGAGATCGGCGGCGGCGACCGGCCCGGTTACGGTCATCACCTTGCCGGAGCGGACATGCGCCTCGGAGAGCGGGGCCGCCGTCATTTCGCGTTGCCTCCCGCTTTGCCCGGCAGCCGGAACTTCACAGTGAAGATGCGGATGTTCAGCCAGATGGCGATCAGGATGATGGCGCCGGTGACGATCTGGGTGAAGAAGGGCGAAATGTGCATCAGGATGAGGCCATTGCCTATCACGGCGATGGTGAGCGTGCCGAGCAGGGTACCGAGGATGGTGCCGCGCCCGCCCATCAGGGAGGTGCCGCCGAGGACAACGGCTGCGATCACTTGCAGTTCGAAGCCGACGGCCGCGTTGGATGAGCCCGAGCCAAGACGAGCGGCGATGAGAAGGCCGGCGACAGCGCAGGAAATGCCCGAGATCATGTAGACCGAGGCGATGATCCAGCGCGCCGGCATGCCGACGCGACGCGCCGCCTCCATATTGGAGCCGACGGCCACCACCTGCCGGCCGTAGCGGGTCGAGCGGATCGTGACATAGCCGACGATGGCGACGACCACGGCGATGAGCGCGGGAACGGGGATACCAACGATTTCGCCGCGGCCAAGCATGAGGAAGCCCGGAGCGTTCTCAATCGGGATCGAATAGCCCTGGGTGAGGTAAAGTGCCAGCCCGCGCAGGATGGAAAGCCCGGCGAGTGTGACGATGAAGGCTGGCACGTCCTGGTAGGCCACGAACCAGCCTTGGCCAAGCCCCATCAGCACGCCGAGCGCCAGCATAGCCAGCACGGTGGCAGGCCATGGCAGGCCTGCGGCCATCAGGATGGCAGCTAGCGCATTGACCAATGCAACCTGCGAGCCGACCGACAGGTCGATGCCAGCTGTGATGATGACGAAGGTCATCGCGACGGCGACGATCAGGATGGGGGCCGCCTGTCGCAGGATGTTCAGAATGTTGCCAATGGTGAGGAAGGTATTCGTGCCGACGGCAAAGAAGGCGATGCACGCGAAGAAGAAGATCGCGATGGAGAGTATCTGCGCGTTCTCAGCCAGGAAGTCGGCCCATGGCGAACCTTTCGCCCTTTCGGTGTAGACGGTCATTGGTGTGCGCCTTCTCCGACGATGAGCTTGACGATGTCTTCGAGGTCCGTTTCGCCGATGCGGCGCTCTGCAACCTTGGTGCCTTCATACATGACAGCGATACGGTCGCAGACACGAAACAGATCCTGAAGGCGATGGGTGATGAGGATGACCGAAACGCCGCGCGCCTTGACGCGGTTGATCAGCGCCAGCACCGCTTCGACTTCCGCCACGGCGAGCGCCGATGTGGGCTCGTCCATGATCAGCACCTTGGGGTTGAAGGCTGCCGCGCGGGCGATGGCGATGGCCTGCCGCTGGCCGCCAGACAGCTTCTCCACCTTGGCGGTGAGGCGGGGAATGCGGATCTCCAGGGCCTCCAGCATGTGGCGTGCGCCTTCGAGCATAGCCTGGTGGTCGAGGAACGGCCCCTTGGTGCGTTCTCGTCCAAGGAAGAGGTTGCCTATCACGTCTATATGATCGCACAGGGAAAGGTCCTGAAACACCATCTCGATGTTACGGGCGCGCGCGTCTGCTGGACCGGAGAGCACCACCGGGCGACCTTCGATCGTGATGGTGCCGCCATCGGGAATGTAGGTGCCGGATATGACCTTGGTCAGCGTCGACTTGCCTGCGGCGTTGTCACCGACGAGACCGAGACACTCACCCGGATAGATGTCGAGATCGACGCCGCGGAGCGCCTGGTGCGAGCCGAAGGTCTTGACGATGCCGCGCAGTGAAACGCGTGGCGGCGCGCCGTCGGCGGGCCCGCCGGCAGGCCGGGGGGAAGTCCCCCCGGCGGCGGCAGACATTGCGGCCTGGTGTTCGGTCATTTGAAGACGGCCCGGTACGGCTCGACATTGTCCTTGGTGACGATGGTCACCGGCACTGCGACGTTCTGGTCCACGCTGCCGCCCTTGGTGATGGTGTCGAGCGCCTTTACGGCGGCCTCGCCCATCCCGGCAGGATCCTGCTGCACGACGGCCGTGACATAGCCCTTGTCGATGCCCGAGATCGCCTGCGCGGTCAGGTCCCAGCCGAAGATCTTGATCTGATCCTGCTTGCCCTGGCTCTCCACGGCAGCGATGGCACCCAGCAGCGCCGGCTCGCCGGTGGCGTAGATGGCGTTCATGTCGGGATTGCCGGTGATCAGATTTTCGGCGGCGGCAAGTGCGGTGTCCTGCACGTTCTGGCCGTCGACCACAGCAATTGTTTCGATGCCGTCCTTGCCCTTGATGGCGTCCTCGAAGCCTTTCTGGCGCACGTTCTGGATATAGGAGTTGAGGGCGCCGACGATGCCGATCTTGGCCTTGCCGCCCATATTGGCCTTAACATAGTCGAGGAAATGCGCGCCCATGTCGGCGCCGGCCTTGGCGTTGTCGACACCGATCTGCGCCTTCTGCGGCCCTTTAGGCAGGATGGCGTCGATCGCCACCACCGGGATCTTGGCGTCGGCAGCCTGGTTGACCGCCGCCATGATGCCGTTGACGTCGATGGCCACGACGATCAGGCCGTTCACCTTCTGCTGAATGTAGGTCTCGATGGCGCTGTTTTGGGCGGCGGCGTCGTTGTTGGCGTTGAAGATTACCAGCTTGGCGCCGGCGGCGTCCGCGGCCTTCTGTGCGCCTTGGTTGATCTGGTTGAAGAACAGGGCCTGCTGGTTGATCTGCACCAGAGCGTAGGTCTTCTGGTCTTGCGCGACGGCGGGCGAAACCGCGCCAGCAAAGATGCCGAGTGCGGTGAAGCCGAGGGCCGCGGCGATGGTTCTGCGCGTTGTGGTCAAGGTCATATTCGTTTCTCCTCTGTGAAGTTTTCTTCCGTTGCCGGCTTAACGTTTCGCGGGCGGGGCAACAGATTCCCGCACCACGATCTCGACTGGCATCAGTTCCTGCGGCGCCGGCGACGCGAGATCCTGCCAGTTCGTTTCGAGAAGCAGCGCCAGCGACCGTCTTCCGATATCCCGAACGGGCTGGCGCACGGCCGTCACCGACGGCGCGAACAGGTGGAAGGGCGCGACATCATCGAACCCAACAATGGAGACGTTGCCGGGAACCGAGACACCCTCCGCCCGGAAGACCTCGATCATGCCGATGGTGATCTCGTCCGACGTGGCGAAGATCGCGGTGCCCGGCATGCCCTCGGCGATGAAGCGACGGGCGGCCTCACGGCCGAACTCGACCGTATAGTTCCCGCGATAGCCCGCCGGCACGATGTCCTCGCCCCAATGCTCGCGGAGCGCGCGGCGCAGGCCGTCAAAGCGGCGGAGGCCGCTGATCATCTCCTGCGGGCTGCCGACAAACAGCACTTCGCGATGTCCGTGCGCCGCGAGGTGGCGCCCAGCGAGGTAGCCGCCCTGTTCGTTGTCGCAGAACAGTTTCGGCACGTCCGCACCTGGCACGTCTTCGTCGGCGATAACCACCTTGCCGACCTGGTTGATGTGAGTGGCGAGTTGGCCGTCGTCGGCATGGTTGGTGACGAAGATCAGCCCGTCCACATGCTTGCGCTCGATCAGCTCCAGATAAGCCACCTCGCGGCCGGTACGATTGAGCGTGGCGAAGAGCGAGACCGCGAGGTTGCGCCTGTCGGCTTCCGCCTCGACCGCGGCAACGAAGGTGGCGAAGAACGGATTGGCGATGTCGGGCACGACCAGGCCAATCGTGTCCGAGCGGCCGCGGCTGAGACGACGTGCATGCGGGTTGGGCCTGTAGTTGAGGTCGCGGATTGCGTCTTCGATGCGCTTGCGGGTCTCTTCTGGAAGGGTCAGCGAGCCGTTGAGCAGGCGCGAGACGGTCGCCACGGAAACGCCGGCTGCCCCGGCGACGTCCTTCAGGCTGGCGGTCTTGTCGCTCATGCCGTTCCCCTTTTCCAGCGTCTTGTAAAGCGCTTTAGTAAATCGCTTTACTAATGCTACGCAACGCGGATTTTGTCAAGCCGTTCGGTTGATCACGAATAGCGGCTAGCCAGTGTCCTGCCCTAACCATTCTAGCCACTGCGGATTGCCGGGACGTTCACAACTCGAATGTTTTCGAGCTGAAGCGCGAAACAAGGAACATCAATGGCAAGAGCTGGCTGCGCTTGCCTGACGACGCTAGGGCCCCGCCCCGCGTAAACTGGGCGGGGCCTTTACGGTGCGCCTTACTCGCCGTTGCGGCGGCTCGGGCGGGACCAGATCAGGCTGTAGCCTTCACCATCCTCGTCGTCGAAGAGGTTGGCGAAGATCGGGGCGTTGAAGCTCGGATCGTCGAGCTTGAGGCCCAGATACTCGCGGCCCTCGTTGGATCGCTTGGCCCAGGCGGCGCCGATCTCGGCGCGGCCGACGAAGACCCGGTGGCTGGGAGCGTTTTCGCCGTTGGTGCGGGTCTCGGGAACGATGCGAACGCTCTTGGCCTGAACGCTGAGGGTGACGATTTCGCCGGTGAACTCGTTGTTGCCGGACTTCTTGAAGGTACCGATGGTAGCCATTGTAGTTCTCCTTGATCCTGTCTGTCTCGAGCCCGCACCATTGCGGTCTCGATGGTGATCGACAGGCCGGAGGCGATCGCCGGCGCACCCTTGGGCCGAAGCGTCAGCGGAGGATGGCGCGGGAACGACTTTGTTGCTTCGCGAGGAATGACGGCGCAGCCGTCAGGGGAAGAAAGTCGTGACCCGCCGTTGCGTCGAAGGCGATCGAGGCGAAGCCATCCTTCGGCCAGATACACCCATCGATGAGACCGCTTGGGTGCGCTCGCTGTGACGGGCTAGGATCAGGGGGGATCCGCGACGGCGACCCTGTGTGACCTCACCATGAACCGGCAAGCGGGTTCCCAGCTGATCGTTCCGATCTCCCAGCCTCAGATCCCAGCGCTCGCATGACCGAACCAGGCCGTGCCAAGCCGTGACTCGCTCCGGTCTCGTGGCGATGCCTGCCAGTAGCTTCGGGCCCACCACTTCGGTCATCGTTCCGACGCTCGCGCTCTGGTGGGACACTGCCGATTGCCATGCTGCTAGACAGGTACCGGTGTTGTCGTCTTGACGATGTTGAGGAATGCTCTGGAGACTTGACGCGACCGCAAACGGGGCCATGCTCGGCGGGCGCGGCCTGCCTCCCGACCCGACGGAGTCACATCATGCAGTGGTCCTACCCGATCCTCCGTGTCGGCGGCACCGAGATCCGCATCCACCTGACCTTCCTGCTGCTGCTCGCCTGGATCGGCATCGCCTATTTCCAGGAGGGTGGAACGTCGGCTGCGATCGAGGGCGTCGGCTTCATCGTCGCCGTGTTCGCCTGCGTGGTATTGCATGAACTCGGCCATGCCGCTGCTGCTAGTCGCTACGGCATCCGAACTCCAAAGATCACGCTCTTGCCGATCGGCGGCGTTGCGGAGCTGGAGCGCCTGCCCGAGAAACCGTCGGAAGAGATCGTCGTGGCGCTCGCCGGGCCGCTGGTCAATGTGGTCATTGCCTCGTTCCTCGTCGTTGCGCTCGGGACCACCGTCGGTACCAACGCGCTGACGTCGATGGATAACCCGCATGTCGCGTTCGTGGCTCGCCTCGCCGCCGTCAACATCTGGCTGGTTCTGTTCAACCTCATTCCGGCCTTTCCCATGGACGGCGGGCGCGTGCTGCGAGCCTTGCTCGTCACGCGCTACAACCGCGTGCGCGCGACGGAGATCGCAGGGACCGTTGGTCAGTTCGCCGCCTTCGCCTTCGGCTTCATCGGTCTCGTCGCCGGCAACGTGCTGCTCATATTCGTTGCGATCTTCGTCTACCTCGCCGCACGACGCAGCACGAGTTCCCGATCGTCGACGGTGACGGCAGGCTGCGCGGCGTGCTGACGCGTGAGGGGCTCGTCGCTGGCCTACAGCAGCGCGGCGGTCGGACGCCTGTGATCGAGGCAATGGCCGCAAATATCCCGGTGGTGCACGACTATGAGAAGCTCATCAAGGCGCTCGAACCCCTGAAGAGGGGAGCTGCACCTGCCGTCGGCGTGGTGGATGCCAAGGGCCGTTTGGTCGGTTATGTCACCATCGAAAACGTCGGCGAGCTCATGCTGCTGCGCAGCGCCGTCGCAAGCTGACAGACCTCGGTCGGGCCACGGCGCGTGGATATACGGCTAGCGCGTGAGATTGCACGTGTGCTGGCGTTCCGACATCAGAGTTTCGGAAGGCTTCCACACTCGCGACCGGTTACGCTGCGACGTCGGCGGAAATTCACGACCCCTGATGCGCCAGGGTCAAAATCCTGGTCTGATCCTGCCTGAGGCTTGTCAGTTCGTTGGTCGCGTATTGCCGAATTGAGCTGTTGCGGGACGCGGCCGCTGCCTCGAAATGGACGATGAAATAGCGGTAGTCGCCTACTTCGTGGCGGATGAACCCCCTATCGAAATTTGCGCTCGGAATCGATGTAAAGCGCCTTTGGACCCTGAGATGCGTCGCCGATAGCCTGTTCGAAAGCTCAACGCCCAACCGGCTTGAAATCTGTCTCAACCTGGACTCCGCCTGACGGTGTCGTTCGAGCAGATAGGTGCCAAGCTCTCGGACCGCGGGGGTCTGCGCCCGTATTTGTGCAATCCTCCCCATGTCCTGCTGTTGAATTTCGATTTGAATCGCCCACTCCAGGAAAGTGCGGTCAGAACGGCTTTGGGAATAGGCGGGCGTGGCCTCTGAAATTCCGGCAGCAAGAAGCAGTCCAAAGAGTGCGCGGAGCACCCCCTTGCCATGATGGGCAGCAACTCGAGCGATAGGGTGCTTCACGTCGATTTCCATCGGCTCTTGGCTTAAGATCGGCCTAACAAACCAGCCCGTGTAAGGTTCCCTTCTTGCGATTAAACGGCGTGCGCTGAAGGCCGAGCGGCAGCGCGAACAATCTGGGATCACATCGCCTGTGAAACGTTCTCTCTACAGAAGCTGTGCAGCCAGCCGCCCTGGAATCCAAAGCCTTTCCAGGCGAGCCAAAGCCCGAACACCCAAGTCACGACCATCGCCGGATTGATGATCGCTCTCAACAGTCGCCGCTCCATCACCTTGAAGGTCTCGGACTGCACCGAACCCTTCTCGGCGTCGACGTGATAGACGAAGAGCCGAAGGAATATAATCCCCCCGGTGCGGCGACCCCATTCCTCGAGGATCGCCATGACGACGAAGTTTCCATTCACTGAAGACACCCTTGGCAAGAAGCTCGAAGCCGGCACAGGCCTTTCAGTCGACTGCCTCACCTGTAAGCGCAAGGCGACACTAGACGTAGGCGAGCTGGTGAAGCGGCTCGGGCCGGACCAGCCGTGCTTGCACTGGGATCTTCTCAAAATCATCTACTGTCATGAGTGCCGCGCCGCCGGCCGAGACGACCGTAATCTCCAGTTCACGAACCATGCGATGACGCCGGAACAGCGCAAGCGGTGGACGCCCTGTCCGTGACAGGACCGGGCTCCCCCTCTTAGCGTCTCCGCCGTTGGAAATGGCCCGCAACCGATCAAATAGCGGCTGGAGCATGTCCAGATCAGCGGGCCAGTAGACACCTCCGTAACGCGACAAGGGCATACGCCGCCCTTTAACACCGGAGCGGCCCGGCAGGCTGACGGGGTAGGCCAGCAAACGCCGGGCCTAACCGGCGCTGAGCTCGGGAACGGCGCCGGCTGACGATAAATATACGCCCTTGCTAATTTGTCGGTTACGCATCCATAAGGCGGGAGTCACCTCACGCTTTAGAGTGCCCTGCCCGCGCGCATCATCGCCCGTGCAATCGCCAGGTCGGCTTCGACCCTGGCGTTTTCCTTTTGCGTCATGTTGTCGGCGGCGACCAGGTGCCGAAGAGCTCGCATGACCTCGCCCCGCTGCCAGCCGGCCTCCAGCATACAGTCGACGATCGCCTGAAAGCCGGGCTCCATTGCTTCCTGACAGTCGACCTCGCGGTCGGCGTATTCGCCGTCATGCCGTGGTGCGTTGATCATGCGTTGCCATCCGCGGCGCTTTCCTCATCCAGTGCATAGGGCACAGGCAGATAGGCGTTTGCGACCAGCCAATCGCCCACGATGGTCCTGACCAACTCGGCTTTCGAATGGCCCATCTCAGCCCCTAGACCGGAGAGGGATTCCTCGACGCTCGGATCGAGCACCAGACCAGTCACGTTCCTGAGCATCAGTGCAGCCCGCCGCAACATCAACTGCAGATCGGCCCGCGGGACGTCCGCGATACGGTCAGCGGTGCTTTCAAGTTCATTCACGAATTGGTGGCGGGACATGGCAGGCTCTCTAGAGAAATTTCTCACCTTCGCAGCGGTGCTCGAAGCAGAACCAGTGCGGCGCCTGCTTCGGTTTGGCGAAGCCCCATCCGGCATCCTTGGGGCATCCGTCGTGTTCACAGACAAGGTGCTGCACGCCGGGCGGCGAGGCGTATTCAGGCTTTGGCAATCTGATTTCGTCGCTCATGGGCACGTGTGAACGAAATGAGAACAAAAGAGTCAAGCACGCCCTTGACCGGGCAGGAATATGTTCTCAATTCGAATGCATGCCCGAACAACCAGAGAAGTGGCCAAGAGGCGCCGCCTGGACCCTGACGCATGCCCATGACGCAGGGCAAGTGGCGGGCATCCGTTGTGCCCGCTGCAACGTCACCCGCTACTACAAGCCGGCTGAGCTGCGCGAGGTCATCGGCAATGTCACGATCGACGAGGTTCGCGAGAAGGTTCGCTGCCAGAAATGCGGCAGCCGCGAGTGGATGGGCGCCGAGTTATTCCACCCGACCCGGGAGCAGGCGCACACGATCCGGTATCGGCGATTGGTTCAAATCCGCTGGGAGAAACGTGTCATCTGGCGGGATGAGTAGGTGGAGAGATCAAATCCGCTCGCTTTGTTCAAACGGTCGGTGCACGTTTCTGAAATCGACCTTCGCGAAAGTCGAGCAATTTCTGATACACCTCAAGGTGTCCGACAAAATTGCGCGCTAGAAACCGCACCAACTTCGGGCTGTTTAACAATCTGTCAAAATAACTCGTAACGGCGATTAGGTTGAGCACTGTTGCGCCGTGGGTGCTGGCGACGCTCAGATATTCATGGCTGACCTTGGCCAGGTCGGTTTCCATGGCAGCCAATTGTGAGGGGGAGATGCCCTCATATTGCTTTCTGCGAGCAAAGGGATCGGTGAGCTGCGATCGTGGTGTAAGCGCGATCAAGACTCTCACCACTCGAAATTGCACGCGGTCCAACGCTATCATGAGCCGCACGATTTCAACCTGCCGGCTCGGCACAACCTCTCGCAATAAGGGGAAAATCTTCAAGGGGGCGCCAAAATCGTTCAGAAGGTCGAGAACGTCGAGACAGATACCGCCGACAAGCTGCGGCCCCGCTGTGAAGCACAACGGGCCTTGCTGTTCCTCAGAACGGGAATTCGGTCCGCCGGTTGGCGAACCTTGCGTCAAGATCGAAGGCAGCGTTCCGAGATCATGCTCCTGCAGCAGGGCGCGAAACGCAGCGTTGGGTAGGATCTGACCGGTGGCATTGACGACGCTTTCCAGTTGATGCTGCGCTGCGTCGGCTTCTCTGATGAAATCCTGCATACGATCGAATTGGCGCTTGTAGGTCCGCACGAATGCCGGGCCACGCAATGGGTTCAGCGGCGCCTGCAAATTGTCAGTCAGACGACTGGCATGCCGGTTGTTCTCGACGAAGCGACGAAGCTCGGCCTTGGTCATTTTCACGGAATTGCCGAAATCGATTCTCGTCTCGCCATCTCCACCACAGGATCAAGCGAAGCGAAGAGGAAGGCATCAAGGCGCACGCCATTGTCTGCCTTGAGCATGCCAAGGGCAGACTGGGCTTCGTGTGCGGGCGCAATCAGGAAGTCACGAACGGTTTGATGGTCGCGCTTCATTCTGATTAGGACCGTCACGTCCGGCCCAACGAGACCGCGATTTCTGAATTGCCAGCGCGGGTAGCCGGTGACGATAGTACGACAGCGTGCAATCCATATCGCGACGCTGAATTCTCCATTGACGCGCATAAGCTTTCTTCTGGGCTCGTAAAGTGCGGACCCGCCGACCCTCCTAATGTCCGACATCAAGTTCTCAATAATCTGCTGGCGTATCTGATTGAGCCGATTGCCTATATCGAGTTTCCGATAGTTCGCCGAGGCGTCGTATCCGATCAGCTGGTAGGCGGCCTTGAGACTTCCAAATCGATGCCAGTAAATACTGGCTGAATGACAATCCGGGGCGGCGTCAATGATTGGTGACGACAGCTTCCCCGCTCTTTTAGGAGCTTGGTAAGGTCGGCCAGCAAATGTTCATCGGGGATGAGGTAAGCGCGCGCCCGCTTGGTAGCTTGCGCGCGATTGAACAGCGCCCGGCTCACGAGCGGCTTGAAGACGTTGTCGGCGCGAACAAATGCGCTCGGCGGATTTCTTACCCGGTTGTGCAGAAGCTTATGGGATATTCGGTTCCAGACATTGTTGCCGATATATTTCTCACTGGCCAGTACCGTGCCCACGCACGCTTTGGTCCATGGTCGGCCGCGTTCCGTGACCAGGCCGCGAGCGTTTAATGCAGTCGCAATTTCGGCTTCCGTTTTCACGAATTGATTGAACATCCATCGTTCGATTGCGATCTCATCTTTTGGCCCCGGGACCAGAATGACGCGGTCAGTGGCCAGCCCTTTTCGCTCGTTGCGATGAAGCATTGCCTTGGGATTTCCGGAGCCGTCAACAAGAAGGCGCCTGAAGCCATAGCCGGCGGGGCCACCGCCGCTGAAACCCAGTTTGACTATGCGGCTTTGGCCGGCGAAGACCCTGTTCGACAGCATGCGGCTGTACTCCGCGGCCATGCTGCGTTTGATTGCCTTCAGCACGTCGGACCCGATGCTCCCATCGTTGACGAATAGCTCGGCGCAGAACTCGATCCGCACTCCAGCTATCTGGCACCGGTATTCATAAGAGGCGCTTTCATCGGTATTCTGGAAGCGCCCCCAACGGCTCACGTCGTAGACAACGACGGTTTCGAAATCGGCTCGCCGGCCTTCCACATCTTTCAACAGCCGCTGCAAGCCTGGACGCCCCCCGAGGCTGAGGCCACTTCGCCCGGGATCCTCATAGGTTGCAACAATGTCGTAACCCATGACGTTCGCATAATTGCGGATCGCATCTCTCTGGTTGTCGATCGAGTAGATCTGCCTGTCTGTGGACATGCGCAGATACTGGGCAGCGCGAACCCTCCGCCTTTCTCGAGGACCGGTGGTCCCTCCGGACTTGTTCATCGCTTCGCGCCGTCGTACCGATGTGTTAATCAGCGACGTTGCCACTGAGAGTGTCGGTCAGGTGAAATTCCGCCCCATCAAAAAAGAACGCCCGAGACACATAGCGGTCTGGAAATAGGCCTGCCGGCGAGGCTGACAAGGTTAGGGCTTACATGCGCCGATACGTTGCGGTGATCCACAAAGAGAACGACAGCGACTTCGGCGTGTCATTTCCGGACTTCCCGGGCGTCGTCACGGCCGGCCCGACGGTCGCCGAAGCGTGCGAGCTCGCCGAGCAGGCACTCGCATTTCATGTCGAAGGCCTTTTAGAGGACGGCGAACCTGTTCCAGAGCCGACTCTTGCTGAGCCGTTGACGAGTGACAAAGACGTGCTCGAGACTGTCCAGGTGCGCCTGAGGCCGCCGGGTATTTCCCGCGTCGGCTTAGCTAACTGACCGTCGCGTATCCCTCGACGCCCCGCAGCTTGGTCCCGCCGGTCCCCTCGCACTCAGCGCAAGCAACGCTGACCCCGGGGCACCTGTGCTGGTGCGTGCCTGCCGGACAGCAATGGCCGTTGGAACTGCGCCACCGCGGACATTCGAAGACCGTGCCGGTGCCGCCGCAGCCCTGGCATTCACCTATTTCGGATAAGGACGAACTCAATTTGTCCAACCCCTCGGCGCCGCAGCGCCGCATACCCCACGAACCGGCGGTGCCCAACCGCCATCTCCTGACATTACCATATGGCAATTAAGGCTTTTCTAAAACGCTAAAATCTGCGCGAACATCATCTCCCCGATGTGCCGTTCGTCTTTCCTGTTTGGCGACTATGGCGTTCAACAGTCGGGAAACCATGACTCACTTCGTGAGCGGGCTTCGCCGCCGTTCCGCCGCAATGCGAGCCCACTGCGCCGGGTATGCCCCTGTTTCTTTTGGTGTTTGGGGCTTCGAAGGAGTTCTGGAGATGATGATCAAGAAGGTTCTTGTGGCGGTGCTGATGACCGCAGCACTTGCTGGATGCGAGACGCAAACCGAGGGCCAGCAGCGGGCCACCACCGGCGCGCTCGTCGGCGGCGCCGGCGGCGCGCTGGTCGGCCAAGCGATCGGCGGCAACACCAAGAGCACGGTGATCGGCGCCGCGAGCGGCGCGCTGCTCGGCGCCGTCGTCGGCTCGGCTACGACGCCGCAGCGGCGCGGCGAGCAGCTCTGCCGCTACCAAGACCGCTACGGCCGCATCTACACCGCGCCTTGCGACGACCGGTATTACAACGGCGATTATTGACGCCGGATAAGCCGACAGGTCGGCGATGCGTCTCGCCGATCTGTCATTTTTTGCCCACTTGCCTGGGCTAGGCTATCCTTCGATGCGGCGGGCAGGAGGAGGTCGATTTGACGACGACGAGCCTTGCCAGCACCCTAAAATCCCGAAGCAAGCAAGCGGTGAAGCGGCTGATCGGCTACGACAGCCGCAACTGGCTGCGCATCCGCCAGATCGAAGCCTTCACGGTTTTCCTCGAAGCGGCTAACCGCAAATCTCGCGATGTGATCGAGATCTCGCCGGGCTGGAACCGCTACTGGCGGGCGATGTGCCCAAACTATCGTTGGGTCGATTTTCCCGAGTTCGACATCTGCCGCGACCGCACGGACGAGCAATTTTCCATCGTGATTGCCGACCAGGTGCTTGAGCACGTGCAGCGGCCGCTGGCGGCCGCCGCCAACATTCACGCGATGACCAAACCAGGCGGCTGGGCGATGGTGGCGACACCGTTCCTGTTCCGGGTGCATGCAAGGCCACACGACTACAACCGCTGGACGCCGGCGGGGCTAAAACAGGTAATGGTCGAGGGCGGGTTCGCAGAGGACGCCGTGCAGGTCTTCGGATGGGGCAACAAAGCCTGCGCCAAAGCGCATATCGGCGGACCCGTGCGGGCCTACGGCTTATGGAGAGACCTCAGCAATGATGAGGAGTATCCGCTGATGGTGTGGGCATTTGCGAAGAAGGCGTGAATTCGGACCTGCGCGTGTATACGCGTTCGTCGAGTGACGTGCCGATTGCGGGGGGCTTGCAGGTCCGACCGCACAAGCTTGCGGGAGCAACCGTCCGAGGCGCCGTCATGCCCTCACTATTCGCGCAGCCTGCCCCTGCAAATTCATGTCAGCTTCATAATAGCGTTGCGACAACTTCGTACATGAAGGATGCGGCTTTGCCTTGAGGCCGCTCTCTGGAAAAGGATGGAAAAATGGCCAAGATCCCCGGCAAGTCCGAAACCATCGAAAACGCTGAATCCGCCTTCGAGCCGTCCATGGCTACGGAGCAGGTTCGCGCTGTCGCCGAACAGGGCGTTGAGCTATCGAAGGAAGCATTTTCCAAACTGGAATCGAACGTCGAAACGACCCAGAAGGCTTTTGAGTCGACCCTTGAAGTGGCCAAGACCACCCGTAACGAGGTGTCTCTGAAGACGATCGCCGCTCTGCGAGCCAATGCCGAAGCCGGCTTCGCGCACCTCGAAGCACTGGTTGCCGTGAAGTCGCCGTCCGAGTTCTTCGAACTGCAGGCCGCTTTCGTGAACAAACAGATTGACGTTTCCATCGAGCAGGCCAGGACCCTGCAGGCGGTGATGTTGAGAGCTGGCGAGGATGCGTCCAAGCCGATCAAAGATGCCTTCGAGAAGGCCTTGAAGGACCTCAAGGCCGCTTGATTGCTCAGGCAATCCGGAGTGCAGAGGTAAGCCCCTTGTCCGCTCGGCACGACAGGAAAGACCGGCAAAGGGGAGGCGCTCATGCGCCACCCGACCCAAGTTGATAAACCGGGATACCGAGCCTGCGGGCCTTGTCTGCGAGATTGTCCTGGATGCCAGTGCCCGGAAACACGATGACACCGATTGGCATTGCGCTGAGCATCGCGTCATTGCGTTTGAAGGGTGCGGCCTTGGCGTGCTTCGTCCAGTCGGGTTTGAAGGCCACCTGAGGCACCCTGCGATTGTCGGCCCATTTCGCGGCGATCAACTCGGCGCCCTTCGGCGAGCCACCGTGCAACAGCACCATGTCCGGATGCTTGGCGTGGGCCTGGTCGAGCTTGGCCCATATCAAGCGGTGGTCGTTGAAATCGAGGCCGCCGGTGAAGGCTACCTTCGGGCCAGCTGGTAGGAAGACCTGATTGTCGGCATGCTTCTTGGCGGCGAGGAAATCGCGGCTGTCGATCATCGCGGCAGTCAGGTTGCGATGGTTGACCATGGAGCCGGCACGCGGACGCCAGATCGAGTGGGTGTGGCGCTCGAAGTGCTCAGCGGCCTGATCGCGCATCAGTTCGAACGCGTTGCGGCGTTCGATGAGCGTCTGACCTTGAGCGGTGAAGCGTTCCAGTTCGACGGATTTGACCTCGGAGCCGTCCTGTTCGCGCTGCAGGCGCTGCTGGGCAATTTCGTTGTCGTCAAGCTCGC
This sequence comes from Mesorhizobium captivum, assembly GCF_033977165.1. NCBI lineage: Bacteria > Pseudomonadati > Pseudomonadota > Alphaproteobacteria > Hyphomicrobiales > Phyllobacteriaceae > Mesorhizobium > Mesorhizobium captivum. Next base: position 63,262 of record NZ_JAVIJB010000008.1, on the reverse strand, counting down.
GTTCGATCCGGTTGGTGGCGCGGTGGAAGAGATTGACCGTGCCCCAGAGCAGTTCCTCGAGGTCGGGTTCGAGGCGCGTATCGGTCAGTGCCACCATAAGGGCGTCGAAGATGTCGGCGATGCTGGCTGCAATCACATGGCCCTCGGGAAGTGGTCGCGGATCTGGTTCGTCTTCGAACGGACGGAAGCCGTAAAGCTGGAGTTCCTGGAGGACGCGATCCGTTGGTGATGATGCGCCTTGCGGCTCGAAGTCGGTGTCGTGCTGATTGCTCATGGCGGCTTCCTTCGGCGGATCGGCCGCGCCCATCGCGGCCTTCATGGCGACGAAGGCGACGGGCGGTCCGGACATGCACCCGCAGCGCCAGCGCAGGGCCGAAACGGCAGTGGAGGATGGCGAAGCCCGGCTATTTTGTTTCGCGATGGAAAGGCCCGCAGCCGGGGTCCCCACGCCGCCGGCGGCGTGGGGTGGGAAGGGCCGCCGGAAAATAGCCGGGCGCAGCCATTGCCGGTCCGGACCGGCTGTCGCCCGATCGCCCTCTGGAAGGCCGTGGGCCGGTCGCTTTCCCACGAAGGAACGCCACGGGCGCGAGGACAGTCGACAGCAAACGCCGCGTGTCACTCTCTCCTACCGGTCAGGCCGCGAGCACCATGAAGCGCGCGACGTCCTGGGGTGCGATTTGGGCGCGTAATGCCTCCCTGAGGGCACCGAGACCGAGCAGACGCAGATCCTCATTGAAGTCACCGAGCTGCGGCGCCAGCACCACCGCCTCGATCCCGGCCGACTTGGCGCGCTCAACCAGGGTCGTCATGGCCCCATCCCCAGCCGGATCATTATCGCGCGCGATGTAGAGCCGCCGCAGCGTGTCGGGAAACAGCACCGCCGACAGATGCGCCGCGGACAGTGCTGCGATCATGGGCATGGAAGGCAGCACCGAGCGTTCTGACAGCATGGTCTCGATGCCCTCACCGGCCGCCATCACGTCGCAGGCAAGGCCGAAGCGGACCGCGTGGCCAAGCAGTTCGCCCATGGCGCGCCTCGGTGTGTCGATTGGAGCTCGGCCCAGATAGGTCTCACTGAAACCGTCTGGATCGAGCCAGGTGCGGTGTGCGCCGGTGAGCTTGCCCTTGAGGTCGGTGACTGAAGCGATCATCGCGGGCCATGTCTCGGTCGGGCCGTAGTCATCGGGACGGTAGTAGCAGCGAGGATGAAAGCGAAGACTTGCCGTTTCGTGCAAGGCCGTAATGCCGCGTGCACGTAAGTACCTCTCTACAAGCGTCCGTGAGATCGGTTGCGACATGGAAACCAGCCGCCTCGCCGCTTCGGTTGAGCCTGCGGCAGCGGGCGCCGCTCGCACCCTGCGTTCGGCTGGATCGTAAGTTGGCTGAGGCACGGACAAAAATCTGCGCGCCTCATCGGCAACGTCCTTGAAGTCAATCAGGCCAAGAGATTCCCGAATGACGTCGAGCAGATCTCCGTGCTCGCCGGTGGCGGCGTCGGTCCATTTGCCTGCAGCGCCCTTGCCGAAATCTGAACCCTTGAGACGGACAAACATGGAGCGCCCCGGGGTATTGCGAGCATCGCCGACCACCCAATACCGGCCCACGCGACGACCACTGGAAAGATAGCGGCGGCATACCGCCTCGACGTGTTGCGCGAGGCGGGATGCCAGTTCAGAAGCATCACGAGAGGGCATCAGGTTGCCTCCCTCTCGCTGATGCGCTGCACCGGATAGCACTCGAGGACTTTCGAAAGCACCGCTAATCCGGTCGCATCGGTGGGAACGAACATGCGCAGCTTCCAGGATATGATCTCGTGGAAAAGCCCGTAGGCCGAGAGCCGCTCGCGCATGGTGTCGGTGAAGCCCGACAGCTCGATGCGATTGGCGCCCATAACGCGGACACGCCGGAGATGAAGTCCTTCGGCAAGGTCAAAAGTCGTGCGACCATCCATCAGCGCGTTGAAGGCGTCGCCTGCTGTCAGCGTGTTCACACGGGTTGCGAGAGCGCCGGCGGCCCATGCTGCCGAAACCTTGCGACCGATAATGCGCTCGCCTTCGTCGGTTTGGAGCCGATAGACGCGGCTCGACTCGTTGGGGAGCCGTTTCCAGATCAGCAGCAGCAAGCCCGCAACGACGTGGATGGTCGAATCGGAGAATGTCGGGATTCCGGCGACCTCGGCACTCCACGCGGCCGCAAAGGTGTTGCGATCCGCCGGGCCCCAGTGGGTCTCCTCCATCATGCGCAGCGAGGCATGATGTTGTTCCATCGGGCGGATCAGCCGGACTCGTCGTTCGATCTGGCCGTCGTCCAGCATGAGGGATGGCGCTGGAATCCGTACGGCGGCGCGTCCTGAGCGTTCGTTGACCAGCAGGACGACCTGCGGATCTTCCAGATGAGCGACAGCTTCCTCGACCGGCATGGGTTGATTGCGCTGGCGCTGGTTGATGGTGAGGAGCTGCGTTTCGGCGCCGCTACCGGGATGGGTATAGATCGTGCGCCGGTCGGTGATGACGAAGCTCTCGGCCCGCAGGGTTTCCAGCCCAACGTCATGGACGCCAGCTGCGATGGCGCCTTCCACCTTGGCGGTGAGCAACTGCTCGAAGGCCGCGAACAGGATGTCCTGCAGGTCGATGGTGAGCGCCAGCAGGCGATTGAGGAAGGTGGTGATCGGCGGCAGGTCGTCCTTGATGCCGGTCTCGTCCATCAGCTTCAGGCCGGTCGTCTCCTCGAACAGCTTGAGCGAGCAACCCTCCACCTTGCCGCGGACGATCAGCAGATAGAGCTGGCGCAGGGCATCGCGCGCATAGTGAGATTCCAGATTATCCTCGGGGCGGAACAGGCCCTGTCCCCCAGTCTGGCGCTGACCGCGCGTGATGGCGCCGAGCGTGTCGAGACGCCGGGCAATCGTGGAGAGGAAGCGCTTCTCCGCTTTCACATTGGTCGCGATCGGCCGAAAAAGCGGTGGTTGCGCCTGATTGGTCCGGTGCGTGCGGCCAAGCCCCTGGATGGCCGTGTCGGCTTTCCATCCGGGTTCCAGCAGATAGTGGACGCGAAGGCGTGTGTTCCGTGCCGCAAGCTCCGCGTGGTAGCTGCGTCCTGTCCCGCCGGCATCGCTGAAGACCAGAACGCGTTTCACGTCGTCCATGAAGGCCTGCGTCTCGGCAAGATTGGCGGACGCTGCACGGCTCTCAACCATCAGACGGTCGCCCTTCCGCACGATGCGCCGCGACCGGCCCGTCACCTCCGCCACCATATCCGTGCCGAAGCGCTGGACGATCTGATCGAGCGCGCCAGGGACAGGCGGCAGACTGGCGAGCTTCTCGATCAGCGCCGCGCGGCGCGCAACCGCCTCACGGCTTTCGACGGGTTGGCCGTCGCGAAAGACCGGCCTGGATGACAGGTTGCCCTCGGAATCGGTGAAGGGCTCGTAGAGCTGAACCGGGAAGGAATGGTCGAGGTAGTCGAGCACGTATTCGCGCGGAGTGATGTCGACGCGAATGTCGTTCCAATCCCCCGTCGGAACTTCCGCTAGCCTGCGCTCCATCAGCGCCTCGCCGGTGGAGACGATCTGGATCACCGCCGAATACCCGGTCTCGAGATCCTGCTCGATCGAGCGGATCAGCGTCGGCGTCTTCATCGATGTCAGCAGATGACCGAAGAAACGCTGCTTGGCGCTTTCGAAGGCGGAGCGTGCGGCCGACTTGGCCTGGCGGTTCAGCGTGCCGCTGTCGCCGGTGATGTTGGCGGCCTGCATGGCCGCGTCGAGATGGTTGTGAATGACGGCAAAGCCGCCAGCATAGGCATCATAGATGCGCCGCTGCTCGGGCGTCAGCTCATGCTCGACCAGCTCATATTCGACGCCATCGAAGGAGAGCGATCGTGCCGTGTAGAGGCCTAGCGCGCGAAGGTCTCGGGCGAGCACCTCCATGGCCGCCACGCCACCCGCTTCTATCGCCTCTACGAATTCCGCGCGGGTAGAGAACGGAAAGTCTTCGCCGCCCCAGAGGCCGAGCCTCTGGGCGTAGGCCAGATTGTCGACGGTGGTTGCGCCCGTCGCGGAGACATACACGACGCGCGCATTGGGCAGAGCGTGCTGCAGACGCAGGCCCGCGCGGCCCTGCTGTGAGGGGGCGACATCACCGCGCTCTCCCTTGCCGCCGCCGGCGTTCTGCATGGCATGGGCTTCGTCGAAAATGAGCACTCCATCGAAATGAGCGCCCAACCATTCGACGATCTGCTTGACGCGCGAAACCTTCTCGCCGCGGTCGTCGGAGCGCAGCGTGGCATAGGTTGTAAACAGGATGCCTTCCGGCAGCGTGATGAGCCGCCCTTGCGGAAAGCGCGAGAGCGGGGTGACCAGCAGACGCTCCATGCCGAGTGCCGACCAGTCGCGCTGGGCATCCTCGAGCAGCTTGTCCGATTTGGAGATCCAGACTGCTTTGCGGCGGCCCTGCAGCCAGTTGTCGAGGACGACGCTCGCCGATTGCCGGCCCTTGCCGACACCGGTGCCATCCCCAATGAAGAAACCGCGCCGGAAGCGCACGGCGCCTTCCGCGTTGTCCGGCGCGGCTTTGACGGTGTCGAACGTATCGTCGACGAGCCACGATCCGGCGAGAAAGCCCGCATGAGCTTCACCGGCCAGGATCACCGTTTCGAGTTGGGCGTCGGAAAGCGACTTCAGGATATCGCCAGAAAGGGTTGGTCGATAGCTGGGCTTCGGGGGCGCAACAGAAGCCATCGCCGCGGATTGCACCAATTTCGTCGGATGCGGTTGGGAACCTGGAATGCGGATGGTCTGCAGTCCGTATTCCTCATAGATCGCGTCGGTCAGCCGGGCTCCCTCGTCAGGCGTCCAGTCGACCGTCTCATACGAGAGTTCAACGCCGACCGGCTCGGAAAGCTTCGGCCGAGCTGGGCTGGCGACAGAGCGGGCGAGATAGCCGCGCACGCTGCGCGGTATCGCAATCGCGGGAACGGCCTTGACCGTTTCGGCCACCGGCAGCCGCGCCGGAAGATGCTCTTCTATCCAGCTGAGCAGCGTCGCGACATCCGGTGCGAGACCGGGTGAAGCCGGAAAGATAGAGGGATCGGCGGCTGGTGCTTTGTCGACAACCGTGAGGCGGGTCTCGATCGTCGTGCCGTGCTTGGCATAGACGGAGCCTTCAATGCCTGCAGTGAAGACGACGCGACTACGCTCTTGCAGGCGGATGAAAGCGTCGCGCCAGGTCGGTGTCTCCGGGCCGAAGTTCGCACCGGTAATAGCGACGAGCCGACCACCGTCGGCAAGCCGGGCGAGCGCTGAAGCGATGTGGCGATAGGCTGCATCGGCGACACGACCCTGGACATGGGCGAGCACCGAGAATGGCGGGTTCATCAGCACGATGGTCGGCACGGTCGCTGGATCGAGATGATCGTCGATGTGCGCAGCATCGAACCGGGTGACCGTGAGGGCCGGAAAGAGGGTGGACAGAAGGCGGGCGCGCATCTCGGCGAGTTCGTTCAAGACGAGCGAGCCGCCAGCGATCTCGGCGAGGATGGCAAGCAGGCCAGTGCCGGCGGAAGGCTCAAGCACGCGGTCGGCGGGCGTAATGACCGCCGCGGTGGCAGCCGCGAGACCGAGCGGGATCGGAGTGGAGAACTGCTGGAACGCCTGGCTCTCCTCGGAGCGCCGCGTATGGGTCGGCAGAAGATCCGCAATCCGGGCGAAAAGCGGCAAGGCCGAACCCACTGATCCGGCTTTGCGCAGAAGCGATTTTCCGTATTTGCGAAGGAAGAGGACGGTCGCCGCCTCGCAGGCGTCATAAGCGGCCTTCCAGTCCCAGGCGCCGCTTGCGTCGGATGCGCCGAATGAGGCTTCCATGGCAGTACGCAAGAGGGTGACATCGATGCGCTTACCGCACTCGAGATGGGGAAGTAGAAGCAGGGCTGCAGCATGAACAGCTGCGGAATGCTCGGCAGGCACGGAGGCGGCTGGGTTGGCGGCCGCTGTCGGAAACAAGACGTTCATCGGGAAGGTCCTTGGGAGAGCTACATGGGCAAGCCCTCCGGCGCTCTCTCTGACCGGACGGGCTCACACCCGTCGCGGCCGGACTTTCACTCTGACCACCGCACCAAGAAAAAGCCCGGCGCTCTTGCGAGTGCCGGGCTGTCAGATCTTGAGCGAAGCCGCGCCTATTCGGCGGCGTCGAGGTGCTGTTCCTTCTCCTCGGCCAACTCGCCTTCGTCGTCACCTGCCAGGAATTCCGGCAGCGCTTCCTCTTCGTTATCCGAACTTGAATCGACCGCCTCGACATTGAGATCGACAAGCCGCAGCGGCTCAGGCAACCAGCCACTGTCGGCGAGCAGCCGTTCCGCCTCCTTGGCCATGTCGCCTTTCTTGAGGTGATCGATGAGCTGGGCGGCGCGCTCGCCCTCACCCTCGCGCACAGCTTCGAGGATACGCGCCTTGGTGACGCGGCCGAGATAGTTGCCCACCGTCGGTCGCCAGCCGGCATCGACCATGTCGAGCCCGACGGCACGAGCGAGATAATCGGCTTCGGCAAGACGCTGCTGCACGCCATGCGCGGAGATGGCGCCGTTGCCGTAGCGATCGGCCCTTTCGTAAAGGGCATTCACGCCGAACGATACGCAATGAGCGAACAGTTCAGCCTGCTCGGGGCCAGAGAATGCCGCAAGCGCATCCCAGAGGTCGGTGACGTCGCCCGGAAGACGGGATTCCCAAGACTTGTGTCGGGCTTCGATCGAAAGCGCGTAAGGCGTATCGCGAAGTTCGGCGGACTGCGCCGAGAAGACCGTGCCACGCACAAAGACTTCCATCGCCACGCCGTGGGTGTTGTAGCGAGAGAAAACGTCACGGACGAACTTGTGCAGCACGGCCAGGAACGCAGTCGCCGGATCGTTTGCGAGCTTATCGCGCAACGCCAGCGTACGCTCGGCGGTCAGTTCCATGACCAAGGGGTCCGGCAATGGCTTGATGCCATCCTCGTCATCATCGTCGGGCTGAGTCGACTGGCCGCCGACGGAGATTACGGCTCGCTGAACCGAGCCCACCATGGCTGGATCATTAATTCCCTCGGCGTCGGGATCGTTGCCGTCCTGGGGCGAAGCGGGCGCTTCATCTTCCGGCTTCACATAGCCGCGCTCGACCAGAAGCGATCCGTCTGCATTCACGCTGACGAAAACCCCGGCGCGCGCGATGTCGGCCGGATCGAAGCGGACGGGACGCGCCTCCAGCGCCTCGACGGCGGTTTCGATTTCGCCGAACCGCTGGTCGACATCGTCCGGCAACTCGTCGGCCTCCTCATACTCGGCCTGCAGCTTGTCGAACTCGTCACGCAGCGCGTCGAGCGTTGCCTGCTCTTCGTCGGTGAGGTCGATCGGCACGCCTTGGAGCTCACGCAAGCCGTGCGCTGCACCATAGGGGAAGCTCACCGCGACTTCGATCCACTTCCATCCCTCATGGGCAATTTCGTCAGCCATGACATGCAGCTTGTCGATCACGAGCCGCTCGAGCAGAGGCACATCCTGCAACCACCCGCCATCGTCCGACTGGAACAGGTCGCGCAGCACCTCGCCGCCGGCTGCTTCATAGGCGTCGAGGCCTACGAAGACCGCACGCTTGTCGGACGCCCGCATGGTGTTCTCGGTCAACATTCGGCGGATCTGGTATGGCTCCTTCGACCAACTGTTCTTGATCGCCTCCCAGACCTGCTCCTGCCTTCCGTGGTCACTGCTGACCGAGAAGGCTTCGAGCTGGGCGATCGTCATAGCGTCCTCGGCATAGAGATCGAGGAGCGTCGGCGACACGCCTGTGAGCTTAAGGCGCTGCTTGACGATGTTGACCGAGATAAGGAAAGCGGACGCAATCTCTTCCTCCGACATACCCTTGTCGCGCAGATCCATGAAGGCTCGGAATTGGTCGAGCGGGTGGAGCGGCGCGCGTTCGATGTTCTCGGCAAGCGATACCTCCTCCGCGAGAATCGCACCGGAAGGATTGCCGACGACGCAGGGAACGGGCGCGGTCTTGGCGAGCCGCTTCTGCTTCACAAGCATTTCGAGAGCGCGATAGCGGCGACCGCCGGCGGGTACCTCGAACATGCCAGTCTCCTGGCCGCCGGCATCGAGCACGGGACGAACATGGATGCTCTGGATCAGCCCGCGGCGCGCGATCGAGGCGGCCAGGTCCTCGATCGAGACGCCGGCCTTGATGCGCCGGACGTTGGTCTGGGCGAGCACCAGCTTGTTGAAGGGAATGTCGCGCGAAGGCGACAGGGTGATCTTCTGAACGGTAGTGGCCATTGGCGTTTCTCCACGACGGACGCCGAGAGCCTCTCTCCCAGTCCTGAACCCGTCGCGAAAATCCCGTCAATCCTCGATCTCTCCTTCTTCATACACCGCCGGCGGCCGCGCGCAGGACGCGTTCGCCCTCAGGGATAGATCCAGCCACGCGAGCGGCCCCCGCATAGGCCGAGATTGGGAAATGGCCCGCGAAGAGGAGATCGCGTTCGATCCCGAGGCCTAATGCCAAGCGGACCGCTTGCAATTCCAAGAGACTGAAGGAACCGAGTTCAGGACACCCGAAACCGAGATCTGCGAGGCCAAATAAGGTATCGCCGTCCTCGTGCAGTTCAGTCGCGAGCCATGTGGCGGCTCCGACTGGATTGAAGAAGCGGACGACCGGAACATGATCGGCGTCACGGTTGCGGCCATTAGCAAGAAGGCGTTCGCGCAGCTCTGGAGTAAGGAGGATCATGCTGCCCTCCTGTCATCATCCGTGGTCGCCACGATCGGCGCTGCGGTGCCGTCAGGAAGCTGACCGAGCAGCCAGTCGGCCGCCTTACTGGCCTGGCTGGCGGCACGCACGATCGCGCGATTGTCTTCTCGCAAGACCTCGAGCCAGGAACCGATATAGTCGGCATGCCGCACAGTCGGGACGATGCCCAGCGCGGCGCAGGAGAAGGCCGAGCAGATCTCCGCCACAAGTTCCTCGAACGCGTACTTCCTGGTTCCGAAAGACCCAGAGAAATCGCGGGACAGGCGTGAGGCGTGGCCGGTGGCATGACCAAGCTCATGCAGGGCTGTGCGGTGCCAGTTGATCGGCTCGAAATAAGCTTGCGGCGGCGGCACCTGGACGTAGTCGTGAGCCGGCATGTAGTACGCGCTGTTTCCACCGATACGGAATTCGATACCCGTGGCTTTGATCAGCGCATCGACCCGCGGCTCGATCAATTCAGCGTCCGGCAGGGGAGCCGAGGCGGCGATTTCGTCGGGCAGACCCTCGCATTGCTCGATGTTGAAGACGGTGAAGCGTTTGAGGAAAGGGATCGCCCGGGCTTCCTCGCCCGTCTCTCGAGTGCGCTTCTTTTCATCGTCCGGGACAAAGCGGTCCGCATAGACGATCGTGGTGCCCCGCTCGCCCTTGCGGACGTTGCCGCCGAGCGAAAGGGCCTGGCGAAAGGTCAGCCAGCCTTGCGTTGAAAAACCTCGCTCGATGACGGCGCCCCAAAGGACAAGCACATTGATGCCGCTATAGACTTTGCCGGTGCTGGGGTTTTTCGGCAGCGACAGCGGCGCCTTGGCCGCGGCGGACCCCCATGGTTGAACCCATGGAAAACGACCTGCCTCCAATTCGGCGATGATCTTGTTGGTGATTTCGTCATAAAGGTTCGCCCGTTCGGCAACGGCGCTCGTTCGACAGTTGTGACTGGACATCGCGGTTCTCCGCGACGGGCGCCGGAGGCCTCTCCTCCAACATTCGACCCGTCACGGAAAATCCCCTCCGCACTCTCACTCTCTGTCGCGGGATAATCGTCCGCCGTCGTGCGAGCGACCAACGTGCCTGTAGACCGGACTTTTCAACAGTAGGCAGCTTTCAGCGTTAAAGCGGACGTCCATAGTCCTCAGTGGAATTTATGTGTTCCAAGCGGCGCTGGGATCACGTCGTGGAAGCGGGGTTTGTCGGGTCGAAATTTCATTCCTGGGGTACGGTAGCGTCATTCTCAACCGGTCGGCGATCCCTTTCGCCGGAGACGGGTTGCCGGGGCGGCAACAACGCGGAGAGCAGCACGATGACGCCGATGACAACCAGCCAACTGCCGGCGATCCGTCCGGCGATATGCAGCCACCGGATAGGGACGAAGTGACGAGCAAGAACACCTGGTGCAATCAAACACCATAGGGCTGACGCGACGGAGCCGGCGATGAATGATGAGATCGCGAGATCCTCTAAGCCGACGAAGAGCCCGAGCGTCAAACCCAGCAGGACGGCGGAGGCGGCGCACGACATTGCGCGTAGTCGATGTGGCGCCCAAAAGCCAATGCCGGTGAGGATCACGGCGGCCGGCGGGAGAGTGTAGAGATTGCTGTCCATCTCGATGCGTCGGAGAAGCTCAAGCAGGTTTTCGGTGAAGGTTGCGGCCGGGAGAAGCGCGCAAAGAAAGAGGGCGATCAGCGGCCAGGACAAACGGTTGTCGGGAATGAGAGCCGCATTCAGGCTTAGTCCGATCAAAGCCAGCGCGACGTCATAGACCGACAGCGTAAACAGCGCCCCCATTTCCGGAAAGCTGAAGTCATGCGGGATGAACTGTGAGGCCAGGACGAGCGCGGGCACGCTCGCGAAGAGCGCGATCGCGAGAGATTGGGGGAGGGAGAGGTGGACGGTCGCCATCGCGGGCGAGCTCATGGGATGAGAAAGGCGAGCCCGCTTGCTGCGATCAGACCACCTACCGCGCGCGTCGCCCCCTCGCGATTGACTCGCTCCACTGCCATACCCAGCAGGATTCCGAAAATGTGGATCAGACCCGTCGCGACGACGAAACCCACCGCATAGGCCGCCGGATCGGCCGCCTGCGGTAGTTCTATGCCATGCGCAAAGCCGTGGAAAATTGCGAAGACCGCGATCACCGGGATCAAAAGCAACTCCGGCGGGCGCCAGCGTGTGGCAATCGCCAAGCCTAGCGCGAGCACCGAGCAGGCGATGACCGCCTCGACGTAGGGCAGCACTAATATTCCCGACATGTCGATGACGCCGCCGATGCACATGATGAGTGGGAATGTGACGGGCAACGTCCAGACGGATCGGCCGCCAATCTGGGCGCCCCAGATGCCGACAGCTGCCATGGCGAGAAAGTGGTCGAAGCCGAGAATGGGATGCTGAAACCCACTCCCGAATCCGCCGAAGTTGCCTCCGAGCACATGGGCCTCGGCACCGCGGGCATTGAAGATCGCCAGCAGCATAAATGCAGCGAGTGGTGCGGTGATGAGGCGCTGGAGTGTGCTGGTGCGGTTCAATTTGTTCACGATGACTGCCTTGTAGATGCGGTTGTCGTTGCCGCAGGGCTCGACCCCAACTGCGAGGTCGCGCAAAGCGCGCGACACTCACTCCGGCGGCGGGGCGCTCGTCACGGCGACATGCGCCACGATGGCCTCAGCCGCGCGCCGCATTTCCGTCCGGTCGGACGGGCCTGCCCCTTTGTCGGGTACAAAGCTGGCTGATGCGATAGCTACGCCCGGCACGCGAGGAAGCCCGATTCAAGGACATCCTTCGGGAGGTTGCGGCCGATGAAGACGAGACGGCTGACGCGTTCTTCGTCGGGCTTCCAAGGTCTCTGATGATCACCCTCGACGAGCATGTGCACGGCTTGCACGACGAAACGGTCGTTGTCGTTTTTGAAGGCCATGATCCCCTTCGTGCGGAGGATATCGACGCCAAGGCGCTGGATAATCATTTGGAGCCAGGGCAGGAATTTGACGGGATCGAGGGGGTCTTTCGTGACGAGCGCAATGCTGGAGACAAGGTCGTCATGTTCGTGCTCGTGGAATTCGTCAAGAAAGTCCGGCTCGACCTCAAGGATACGGTCAAGGTCGAAAGCGCCGCGGCCGAGCACCTTGTCGAGGCCGATGTCGCAACGCTGTGTCTGATGAATGGTGGCTGTCGGATTGATGCGCCGGATACGCGTTTCAACCCGCCCGAGCTCCTCTGCTGAGACCAGATCAGTCTTGTTGATTAGAATCGTGTCGGCGAAGGCGAGCTGCTCTTGGGCTTCTTGAGCGGTGTCGATTTCGCCCAAAAGGTGCTTTGCGTCGACGACGGTGAGGATGGAATCGAGCTTGGTCTTCGATCTCACGTCGTCGTCTACGAAGAAGGTCTGTGCAACAGGAGCCGGATCGGCGAGACCGGTCGTCTCGACCAAGATGGCGTCGAAACGATCTCGCCGGCGCATGAGCCCGTCGATAATTCGGATCAGATCGCCGCGCACGGTGCAGCAGATGCAGCCGTTGTTCATCTCGAAGATTTCTTCATCGGCATTTACGATGAGATCGTTGTCGATGCCGACCTCGCCGAATTCGTTGACGATGACGGCGTATTTCTGGCCGTGGTTCTCGGTGAGAATGCGGTTGAGAAGGGTCGTTTTTCCGGAGCCGAGGAAGCCGGTGAGGACGGTGACGGGTGTCTGGGGCAAGGCAGGCTGCATGGTTCGGTATTCTCCTTTCGGTTAGTCGAAAGCCCGCATCGGATGCAGATCGAGAACGGCTGCGTCGTCGGGCCGAAGATCTAGCGGTGATTGCGGGCGGAGGGTGCGCCGGCAGCGAGGCAGGTCGCGCAAGTGCTCTGCAACTCGACTGTACGGCGCGATGCGGAAGCCGCGCGAGGCGGCATCGCGTACGACAGCCTTCTCGAGACTGCTAGAGAGAGCCTCTTGCGAGGTGTCGACAGGTTCTGGGCCATGGATCCCTCCATCGCGTCATGGCGAAACGGCATAATAACTTGAATGGTACGTTATAACATTGCATGATGATCCGCAACTATTTGACCGGAGAAATCATGAGTGACGTTTTGTTGAATGAGCCTATTGTGGGCTTGGCGCCCCCTGTTGCCCCTCGAAAGCGCCCGACGCGCGAGGCTGCTGAGTTGGCGGTGCGAACGCTCATCGAATGGGCGGGCGATGATCCGGACCGCGAAGGTCTTGCCGGGACGCCGGACCGGGTGGTGCGAGCGTATGAGGAGTTTTTCGAGGGCTATCGCATCGATCCCGTCGATTTGCTTGGGCGGACTTTCGAGCAAACGCAGAGCTATGGCGATATGGTCGTGCTGCGCGATGTTCGGCTTGAATCGCACTGCGAGCACCACATAGTCCCGATCATCGGCAAGGCCCACGTCGCATACGTCCCCACGGACCGTGTCGTCGGCATCAGCAAGCTTGCCCGGTTGATCGAGGTCTTTGCCAAGCGGCTCCAGATCCAGGAGACGCTGACGGCGCAGATCGCCGACACAATCAATGAGGTGCTCAAGCCGAAGGGTGTCGCCGTGGTGATTGAGGCGGCCCATATGTGCATGACGACGCGTGGGATCCGGAAGCCGGGCGTCAGCATGGTAACGCGCCGTTTGATCGGCGCGTTTGAGACCGAAGCTGAGCTCCGGCGCGATTTCCTCGGTTCGATTTCAGGGGCGAGGGAGACTTTCGGATGAAAGGGCGTGAACACATTGACGAATGGCCTGTTCAGTTCGCGCCGCGGCTCTCGGTGGAGGCCGTTGAGGAAGGAACGTTGCTCGCGCCAAAGTTCAACGCTGAGGGGTTGATCCCCGTGGTTACGACGAACGCCTCGACAGGTGAGGTCCTGATGATGGGCACCATGAATGCTGAGGCTCTGGTGCGGACGATCGAGGCCGGTGAAGCACATTACTGGAGTCGAAGCCGGCATTGCTTGTGGCACAAGGGTGCAACAAGCGGCCTGATCCAGAGGGTGGTGGAGATCCGCGTCGATGACGATCAAGATGCCATATGGCTAAGGGTCGACGTTGACGGTGGAGCAAGTTGCCATGTTGGCTATCGATCCTGTTTCTACCGGTCGGTGCCTATCGGATCGCTCAACAGCGGACCGGTGAAGCTGAGATTCGAGGAGACGACGAAGGTGTTCGATCCGGAGGTCATCTACGGCGACGCCCCGAACCCGACGCAGCTCTGACGATCTTTACTGAAGACTGCGCGAAGGTGACGGGTCGCGTCACGGGTCGTTTGCCGCAGGAACGAACTCGGGGCCGCCTGCGCGTCATGCGAAACAGACTTCGGATTTGAGCAATAGAGTTGCTACGGCTTGGGACGCCGAGATCCAAGATACATCAGCGTGGTGCGTCGTCGGGCCCAATTGTCGGGCTCAAGAGGCGCGCACGAGCTAACCATGGTCCGCTATGTCGGATTGGCCGAGGCCGCCGTCCAGGCCTTTGTCCCAGCTCGCGCGGCTGGCGTGGTATCGCCGTGCTGCGCCGCCCAGACCGAAAGCATTCGTGACCGGCCGACACGGGCGCGGCAGCCCGCCCCCTGTGGGTGAGGCCGCTACCGATCAGACTTCAGTTGCCTATAGACGAATGGCGCGACCTCCCAGACGGCACGGTTACGATCACTGCGACGCGGACGACTGCGCCGTGCGCTGAGCCGCACACTCGTCCCCTCGTAACCGAAGTCTGTAGCTTTCCATCATGCATCGTCGGTCTTGTGCGGGCTCCATAGATGTCGCTTATCGCGCAGCTTGCCCTCCCGGGTATATCCTTAATCCGCGCATTGCCTACGCGATGAGCCTTGCCGCCTCGAACGCATTTCGGCCAGTGTCGCGACCCTGCTTTGGGCTGCACAAGCGGCCTCGCATTCGTGATCATCAGGGAGCCCTTAATGTGGCGGCTCTTCCTGGTCATGCCTGGCCAGGTTCTGCGGCGCCATCCTTGTAGCGGATATAGTGGGTGGATTTGGCAGCACTGGAACCGACGCGATCAGTATTCTCTTGCAGAATTGCGTTGCACGTCGGCTTTGCCGACATGATGATAGCCAGTCACCGCAGGGATGAGGCAGCAAGGCTCACTCGTCATTTGCGCCGGACAACGAGGGAAGGGGGAATGCCCGAGCGTAGCGCTGTTGCGTCGACACTGATGCGGTATTTGCCCCACCGCCCGCGCTCGCGCGGGCAAGGTGTCCTGATCGGTGTCGGGTGTGCCGCCATCGGCTATTTGCTTCGAGAACTGCTCGACCCGCTGATTCTTGGCGTACCCTTCGTTACTTTCTTTCCGCTCCTCGTCGTGGCGACGATCTGGGGAGGCGCCTGGGCGGGCACGACTACGCTCCTCTTGGGGGGCCTGATCGGCGCATATTTTTGGGTCCCCCCGCGGGGATCACTGGATCTTGGTTTGAGAGCGGCCGTAAGTGTGGTGGCATTTCTGATCGGGGGCGGCTCCGTGGTTGTATCCGTCAACATAGTCAATGAGGTGATCGCTGCCTTGCGCAGGTCGGAAGCTCGTTCCGCCATGTTCGCCAGGGAGATGCAGCACCGGGTCAAGAACGTGCTCGCATTGGTGCAAGCGATCTCGCGAATGACTGCCCGAAGTGGCGGCACCGCCGAAGAGCATCAGGCTCGCCTGAGCGAACGGATCCAAGCATTGTCGGCTGCCGGGGACGCAAGGCGGGAAGCACCCCACCTGCCCGTAGACCTTGAGGACTTGCTACGACGGGTTCTGGACCCCTTCGGCATGGCTCGCTTTGCTTTCGTCGGCACGCCGAGCGTGGTGTCAGACGAGATCAGCTCGACGCTTGGTTTGACCCTTTATGAATTGGCAACCAATGCGGCTAAGTACGGCGCTCTTTCGACGCAAAATGGGCGGGTCACTGTGCGATGGAAGGCTGTGGGCTCTCTAATCGACTTGGAGTGGAAAGAGACCGGCGGTCCGCAGGTAACTACGCCCACACGGCAGGGTTTTGGGTCCACGCTGCTGAGGACAGCATTCTCGCCAAACGGGGCCACCGAACTCAGTTATGAGGCGGACGGTCATTACTTTCCTGTAGTTGGTTGAGGCTTGGGCGCAAAACGACCGCGTCCACCGCGTCTCGGCTGCTGCCGCCCTGACGCTTGGAGTGCGGGCAAGTCAAATCGCGACCTCGGTCCAGCGAAGCTTCGCCGATCATGACCGGTCCTTTCAGGACCCGAGAACGCCGCCGCACTCCTTTCGAATGTGTCCCCTCACGCCCTCTCGCTTGCGTGCACACTCTAGATCGAGCTGCGGGCCGGCCCTCGTGTGTACGCCGCGCTACGATCCGGTTCGACGGAATATCCCTTCCTCCAAAACCGGCTTAATTATGAAACTAAGCCGGTACGAGCGGAGACGGGAGCTCAGAAACATCTGCGATTTCAAGTGGATAAGATGGCGCGCCGGGTGAAGATGATAACTACGTTTACGCTATTCCACTATAATTCACTCCCCCGCAACATGTTCGGTTGCACTGATCACAGCTCGGCGGAGATGGTCTCGTCGTCGCCTACAGTATCGGCTCATACGCGATGGTTCGCGAGTGAGACGGAGTCGTTCCAACCAACCGGAGCAGCCTTGCAACGATGGATCTGAGCCCGGTCCCTTTGGCCTAGGCACTGAAAACGACTGAAACAGCGTCATTCAGCCAATAAGTTCGCGTGGTACCTCACGCCCCGAACGAGCCGACCGAAGAAGAGGCGGCCAGAACGGGACAGGACGGGTGGTGTCAACGCAGATCACGATACGGGATGTCGCGGCGCGCGCCGGGTGTTCGATCGCGACCGTGAGCCGGGTCGTCACCGGCAACGGTCCCGTCAGCGAGGAGATGCGCCGACGGGTGGTCGAGGCCGCGTTGACGGTAGGCTTTCCGCTTGCGCGCGCCTTTCCCGAGACGCGCCCCGTCATCAGCATTCTGGTTCCCAGCCTGACCAATCCGGTGTTCGCCGCCGCCGTCGCGGGGATCGAGCAGCGTGCAAGGACGGCCGGGATGTTCACCATTCTCGGCCAGTCCAACTACGACCCCGCGCAGGAAGAAGACATCGTCACCACGCTGATCGGTGAACGCCCGGTCGGGATGATCATGACGGTTTGCGATCCGGCCTCCAGCGTGGCGCTCCACCGCGTCCGCAAGGCGGGTCTGCCTGTGGTGACCATCTATAACGAAGACACGCCGGAGGGTGTTGCCGCGGTCATGGTCGACAATCGCAGCGCAATTCGTCGTGCAGCTGAGGACCTGATCGCGCTCGGCCATCGCCGTATTCTCTTTCTCGCCGGGAAGTTCATCTCATCCGATCGCTCGGCCCGCCGTTATGAAGGCTATCGGGATGCGATGGCGGCCGCCGGGCTGACGGCGGCGCCGGCGATTGAGGTCGATTTCATCGACGCGACCAGGGACATCGATCTCACCGAGGTTCTCGTCGAATACAGGCCGACTGCGATCATGGCCTCCAACGATCTGCTGGCGTTCACGGTGATCGCGTCGCTGCGTCGCGCGGGGCTGAGCGTTCCCGAGGACGTCTCCGTCACGGGCTTCGACGGCATCGACTTTGCGCGGCTGATCTCGCCCAAGCTCCACACGATCCAGCAGCCTTCCCAGGTGATGGGAACGCTCGCCGCCTCCCTGCTGCTGGACATGGCTGCGGGGCACAAGGCCCCCCAGCGCCTATGCCCGGATGCCATTCCGCTTCCGGGAGAAACCATCGCCCCGCCTCGGCGGGGTGAGCCTCCGCTTACCCTGATTCCCACCGAAAAGAGAAAGCTACGACAATGAAGACGACTATCCTTTCCCTTGGCCTCGGTCTGGCGGCCGCCGCCAGCATTTTCGCCTTGGCCCCCGTCCAGGCGCAGGCGCAAGACGCCATCTGCTACAATTGCCCGCCTGAATGGGCGAACTGGGGCGAGATGCTGAAAAACATCAAGACCGACCTCGAGATCGACATTCCCGGCGACAACAAGAATTCGGGCCAGGCGGTTGCCCAGATCATCGCCGAGAAGGCCAGCCCGGTTGCCGACCTCGCCTATCTGGGCGTCAATGCCGGAATCTCGGCCGCCGCGCAGGACCTGGTCGAAGCCTGGAAGCCTGCGCGCTTCGCCGAGATCCCCGAAGGGCTCAAGGATCCCGAAGGTCGCTGGTGGGCGGTACATCAGGGCACGCTCGGCCTGTTCGTCAATGTCGACGCCCTCGGCGACAAGCCCGTGCCCGCCTGCTGGGCCGACCTGAAGAAGCCGGAATATAACGGCCTCGTCGGTTATCTTGATCCGACCTCGGCCGCTGTCGGCTATGCATCGGCCGTTGCCATCAACACCGCGCTGGGAGGCTCATTCGAGAATTTCACGCCGGCGATCGACTATCTGAAGGAGCTTGCCGCCAACGGGGCGATTGTCACCAAGCAGACCTCTTATGCGCGCACCGTGTCGGGCGAGATCCCGATCCTGATGGACTACGACTTCAATGCCTACCGGGCCAAATACACCGAATCCGGCAAGTATGAGTTTGTCCTGCCCTGCGAGGGCTCTATCACCTTTCCCTATGTCATGACGCTGGTGAAGGGCGCACCGCATACGGACAACGCCAAGAAGGTGCTCGACTACCTGCTCTCTGACAAAGGCCAGCTCTTCTGGACGACGGCCTATCTGCGTCCGGTCCTTCCGGTCGAAATGCCGGCCGACATTGCCGGAAAGTTCCTGCCGGCAAGCGAATACCAGCGCGCCAAACCCATCAATTGGGATCAGGCGCAGGCTGCACAGGCGGCTTTCTCGCAGCGGTACCTGTCGGAAGTGCGCTAACAGACGGTTTCTGCCGGGAAGGGCTGACCCTTCCCGGCAGGACTTCTTCATCAATTTTCGCCGGAGGCTCCGTTGGACAGCAGGCGCTTTGATTTTCTCCTGATTTTGCCGCTGGCGATCTTCACGCTGGCCTTTCTCATCCTGCCCTTTGCCCGGCTGACCGTCGAGGCCGGTAGCGGGCCGCAGGGCCTCGCGGGCTTCTTTGTCATTCTGACCGAGGCGCGCTTCCGCAACAGCCTGATCGTGACGCTTCTGCTTGCCATCGTCACAACCGTCGCGACGCTGGCAGTGGCGACGATCGCCGCCCAGACGCTCGCCAACAGGCAGTTCACGGGTCGGGGGCTGCTCCTGTCGCTGCTGACCTTCCCGCTCGCGTTTCCCGGCGTGGTGGTCGGCTTCATGATCATCCTGTTCGGCGGCCGGTTGGGGCTTGTGGGCAGCGTCACGAAAAGCCTGGTCGGCACGAATGTGGTGTTCGCCTATTCGCTGTTCGGGCTGTTTCTTGGCTATCTCTATTTCTCTGTGCCGCGCGTGCTGCTGACCATTCTCGCGGCAGCGGAGAAGCTCGATCCCTCGCTGGTCGAGGCAGCCCGCTCGCTGGGCGCCAACCCCTTCGCCATCCAGCGTGACGTCGTGCTGCCGGCGCTGTTCCCGGCCATGTACACCGGCGGGGCGCTGTGCTTCGCCACCGCGATGGGCGCCTTCGGCACTGCCTTCACGCTTGCGACCAACATCGATGTGGTGCCGCTGCTGATCTACACCGAGTTCACGCTTGCCACCAATGCCAGCATGGCGGCCGCGATCTCCATCGCGCTCGGCCTGATCACATGGGCAGCACTCGCCATTGCTCGCAACCGCGCTTTGAGGGGGGCCTAACATGCGCCGCCAGTGGACCTCGACCGCGGGCATCGTCATCACGGCCTTGCTCACCCTGTTTCTCGTCGTTCCCGTCCTGCTTTCCGTCTATGCGGGCCTGTCGGTCAACTATGCCCGTGGACCCTCCGCCGGATTTACCCTCGACTGGGTAGGCCAGGTCTGGGGCCTCTATGCCGATACGGTCTGGCGCAGCCTTGTCGTTGCGCTGCTGACGCTGGTGGCAACGCTGCTGATGGGCGTGCCCGGCGCCTATGCGCTGGTGCGCAAGGGCGGGCGTTTCGCGCGCGCCGTCGAAGAGATCGTGACCCTCCCCGTCGCCGTCCCCGGCCTTGCGCTCGCATTGGCGCTGATCCTGAGCTACGGCGGAGCGGGAGCCTTCCGCCAATCGACGCTCTTTATCGTGGTCGGCCATGTCCTCTTCACCCTGCCGTTCATGATGCGCTCGGTCATCGCCGTGCTCGAAACCATCGACTGGCGCACGCTTGACGAAGCCGCGGCAAGCCTCGGCTCTCCCGCCTGGCGGCGCTTCCTCGACGTGATCCTGCCCAATGTGCGGCCGGGCACCGTTGCGGGCGCGTTGACGGTCGTGACGCTCTCTATCGGCGAATTCAATCTCACCTGGATGATGCACACGCCGACAACCAAGACTCTGCCGGTGGGCCTGGCCGACGCCTATGCCTCGATGCGGCTGGAGATCGCCTCGGCCTACACCATCGTCTTCCTGATCATGGTCATCCCGCTGCTGATCGCCGTTCAGCTTGTCGCGGACCTCACCGAAAAACGGACGAAATCATGAACACCCTAGCCTCAATGACCGCCGCTCAAAGCGGCTCGTCCATCACGACGCGCCATCTCAGCAAGAGTTTCAACGGAACAACGGTGCTGCAACCCACCGACCTGGAAATCCCGGCAGGCCAGATCCTGGTTCTGCTCGGCCCCTCCGGCTGCGGCAAGACCACGCTCCTGCGGTTGATTGCCGGTCTCGAACAACCCGACGGACCGGACATGATCCGCTTCGACGGCGACGATGTCAGCAGGGTGCCGATCGAAAAGCGCAATGTCGGCATGGTCTTCCAGTCCTACGCACTGTTTCCGAACATGACCGTCGCCGAAAACGTCGCCTACGGCCTGAAGGTGCGCAGGGTGGAGCGCACGCAGCGCGAGGCCGAGACACGCCGCCTGCTGGCCTTGGTCGGCCTCGAGGAATATGCCGACCGCCGCATCTCGGCCGTGTCAGGCGGCCAGCGCCAGCGCACAGCTCTGGCCCGGGCGCTGGCGATCAAACCGCGCGTGCTGCTGCTCGACGAGCCGCTGGCCGCGCTCGATGCCGTGCTGCGCGAGCGGCTTCGGGTCGAGATCGGCCTCCTGCTGCGCGAGTTCGGCATCACCGCCGTCTATGTCACCCACGATCAGGCCGAGGCCATGGCGATCGGCGACCGCATCGCCGTCATGCAGAAGGGCCGCATCGCGCAGATCGACGTGCCGCAGGAGATCTATCACCGGCCGGCCAATGATTTCGTGGCTGACTTCGTCGGAACGATGAACCGGGTCGCCGGGCGCGTTGAAAACGGCGTGTTGAGCATTGGTGCGGGCGAAACCCTAGCGAGGCTGAATGTCGGCGGGCCAGATCGCGCGACCACGCTCTGCTTCAGGCCCGAGGCAGCGCGCCTGGCCTCCGCGGACGGAACGATCAGCGCCCGCGTTGCCGCGACGACCTTCTTTGGCGCAACACAGCGGCTTGTCGCCGAGGTTTCGCCCGAATGTCGGCTGCAGCTCGACCTGCCGTCGAACCTTTCCTTCACGCCGGGCCAGGTCCTCGCCTTCGAGATCGACCCTGCCGCCATCCTTGAATTCCGGACAGTGGCCTGAATGCTCATCGCCCAGATTTCCGACCTGCATGTCCGCCCCACGGGTCAGCTCGCTTATGGCGTTTCCGAAACCAACCTGTTTGCAGAACACGCCATCCACGCATTGCTTCGGCTGGACCCAACGCCGGATTGCCTCCTGGTCACCGGCGACCTCACCGATTGCGGGCTGGACGAAGAATACGCCATCGTCGCGGAACTGCTGGCTCGCATGCCTTGCCCGGTCTACGCGGTGCCCGGCAATCACGACCGGCGCGAGCCCCTCCGGCGGGCCTTCGCACAAAAGGGCTATCTTCCCGAGAACGGCCCCCTGAATTTCGCTGCCTGGTGCGGTCCGGTCCAGATCATCGGCCTCGACAGCCTCGTCGCCGGATCGAGCCACGGCGCGCTTGCACCCGAAACGCTTGGCTTTGTGGAGCAAACACTGGCGGCGTCTCCAGATGCCCCAACCATCATCATGCTGCATCATCCGCCTTTCAACACAGGTATCGCGCATATGGACGCGACACGGCTGTTCGAAGGGAGCGAGCAGTTGGAACGGATCGTCGAGGCCAACCACCAGGTTCGGCGTGTGCTGTGCGGGCACGTTCATCGCTCGATCCAGCGGATGTTCGGTGGCGCCCTGTGCCAGATCGCGCCTTCGGTCGGCCATCAGGTGACCCTCGATCTGCGGCCGGACGGTCCATCCTGTTTCGTGCTGGAAGCGCCGGAGTTCCTGTTGCATCGCTTCGAGGATGACGACGTCGTCACCCACACGGCGAAGGTGGACAGGGCGCCTGGGCCGTTTCCGTTCATTCTGCCCCAGGACTATCCGGGGGGAAGCCGGGAATCATCGGTGTCTGCATTGAGTTCGGGCGCATAGCCGAACAGCGTAACAACGATCGGACCTCGTCGGCTGGTCATCGCGCTCGGGTTCTCAAGCACCAGGGCCGGGCGCAGAAGTCCGGCACCACTGCCGAAGGTGATGATGCGGAACTGGACTGTCCCATGTGTACGCAATAGCGCGCTAATGCCCTATGAGGAGTAATGGCGGCTTCCATCTTTCCGGATCTATTGCTCTCTATCTCCTCACTTGGAACCAGAGGAGACGCAACGTGAGCACTCACGGGAGCACGCCTATCAAGAAAACGATCCGGCGACAGCAGTTGCGCGAGATCGTGCCATTGGCTGACAGCACGATCTACGAAATGGAGCAGCGCGGCGAATTTCCGCGACGCTTTGCTTTGACCCCAAGATGCGTTGTTTGGGATTTGGACGACGTCCAGGCGTGGCTTGCCGCCCGTCGTTGAAAACCAATTCTTCGCGCTCCGAGCCCTGATGTGAAGCAACGCAGGACTCGGCCTGTCAAAGAGCAGGGTCAGGCTCCAGAAGTGGTATCGACGGCGGGATGAGCGTAGGCACGTATTTCCTGCCATCCACCCAGGCGTCCACGATGTCCGACCATTCTTGCATCATATGCCGCCGCTGCACTTCGTACTCGGCTTTGTTGTAGACACCGCGCGACGAGCGTCCGTCCTCATGTGCCAGACACTTTTCGATCCAGTCGCTGTTGAAGCCCAGTTCGTTCAAGAGAGTTGAGCCCGTGCGCCGAAGGTCATGGACCGTGAAGGGCTCCAGAGGCAAACCTTCCGCCTTCGCTCGTTCGACGACAGCGTAGGTCACCCGATTGAAAGTCGCGCGCGACATCGAAGCATCGGCATCGTAGCACGACGGCAGAAGGTATCTCGAATTACCCGCACAGGTCTTCAGGGCAACCATGATGTCGAGCACCTGGCGCGACAGATAGACATTATGCGCCTTCGAACGCTTCATACGTTCCTTTGGGATCGTCCAGACAGCGTTCTCAAAGTCCACCTCCTCCCACAATGCGTTCTGCAGCTCGCTCTTGCGTACCATCGTGAGCAGGTACAGCCTCATGCCCAGCCGAATGGTGGGCAAGGTGGCGACGTACTCAAGCTGCTTGAGCATGATGCGGATCTCAGTCGGCGACAGTGCACGGCCCTTCGGCACGAATGTCGCGATCGATGCCGGGCCAACCTCTTCCGCGGGATTGGCGACCTTCTCTCCGTGCACGATCGCGAAGCCATATATCTGCTTTAGGATGTCGCGCACATGGATAGCCGTGGCAGGAGCACCGCGCTCAACAATTTTGCGGCAGTGTGCTCGTAGATCGTCCGGCGTGATCTCATTGAGCAGTCGATTGCGCCAAACCGAAAGTAGCTCGCGCTCGAAGATGGCGCGCCGCATCGCCCTTGTGCTGTCCGCCATCGGCGCGGCTGTCAGCCACTTCTCGCCGAACTCGCCGAAGCTCTTTGCCTCCTTCAGCCGTCGCTTCTCGCGCTGCTTTTCGATCGCAGGAGATCGGCCCTCACTGATCGCCCGGCGGGCGTCAAGGCATTTCTCTCGTGCCCGGGCGAGCGAAATTCCGTCCCTTCCGTACTTCCCAAGATAGACGGTCTCCCGACGGCCGTTGAGCCGGTAATCCAGGCGAAACGAGATCGCACCACTGGGCATGACGCGCACATACATCCCGTCGCGGTCCGCGACCTTGTAGATTTTATCTTTTGACTTCAATGCCTTAAGAGCAGCATCCGTCAGCATCCTCACTGCCTCCTGAAAAGTACCGTCAGCACAATTTCGAAGGCTCGTGGCGAAGATTTACTTTTATCTTCAAGCGGTTAAATCAAAAAAAGTACCGTCACGAGCCTCATTGCCCGTGACGGTACTTTGAAAAATTCGGTCGAGCAATATGCCGGAGGTCCGTCAGGCAGTCCGCCAGAACCAAACAGTGCCAACCGATAGCTACCAAAAGTCTGTGAACATTTTTATTTTTATTTTCAAGTACTTGTGTCGAAGTCTGGCGTATCTACGACGGCGTTCGGATGGGCCAAAATCATTCCCACTCGATCATCAATCTGAACAGCACCTCCTTGATTTTATTGATCAACTTTAATCAACCAACACCCAGAATACCGTCAATAATACCGTCAGATTGCTACGCTGTTGAAAAGCCTGCAACAATGTAGCCGCCGTCGCGGCATGCACGCCTTTGACTCTATCGTTTCCTACCAACGAGAGCCGACGCTATTGCGACGCGGCTTTTATCCGCTGCTGCCTAGCTCTAAGTGATCAGGCACAGATCTAGCTCGACGGTACGTTGCACGTTGCTGGATTGAGGGCTATGAGCGTATAGATTGTGACTCTGGAGCCTGACATGTCCGAAGAAGCCGGCAATAATCTGATCGAACTTACCGCAGATATCGTTTCCGCTTACGTCCAAAAGAATCCAGTCCCCGTATCTGGACTGCCGGATTTGATCGCCAGCGTTAATTCGGCATTGTCTAATATTGGGGAAGCAGCTCCAGAAGAAGCACCCGCGCAAAAGCCAGCAGTCAATCCTAAAAGATCGGTGTTCCCGGACTACATCATCAGTCTTGAAGACGGTCAGAAATACAAGTCGCTTAAGCGCCATCTGGCAACCCGACACGGGATGACGCCCGACGAATACCGCGCGAAGTGGGGATTGGCGAAGGACTACCCCATGGTCGCCCCGAACTATTCGGCCACCCGATCAGCGCTGGCGAAATCGTTAGGTTTGGGAAGAAAGTCTGCTCCTGCCAAAAAACCTGCTGCGAAACGCAAGGCGAAAGCCTGAGTGGTGGACAACCGGAGGTCTTGGCGTGCGAGGGAATCAGCGTGATCGTGACAGCGCCGATCGAGCAAATCGTGGCAGTCTGTCGCTTTGGGATTTTGCGGACCCGGATGAGGCGGCCAAAGCAGCTCTCGATGTCTATGGGCCGGACGCGACGACTGCCGTAGCTCACTGCGCATTGACGGCCCATTTTGATGGGCGCGACCGCGACTATCGCTTTTGGTTTGCGGTTTTCTCGGAACTCAAACACGCGTCTCCGGTGAATCACTCCGCGAGAGGCCATTAGAGCGGCTCGCTATTGGCGTGGTCATCTTCAGCAGAGTTCCTAGCGCTGCAATCGTCAGCGGTATCTTTAGACGGACGAGCCCGAGTACCCCGCGCTATGTGTCGTTCAATCTTGCAACTGATTGCCGTCGCGGCTTTTCCGATGCGCCGACGCCCGGCAGGCCTTCCTTTCGGGCCTTGGCAAAAGCTCGGTCGCTTTCGAGGAACTCCGATAGCATGAACGGGATGAGCTCAGCCACCGTTTCAGATTCGCCATAGGTCTGACGGTAAAGCGCCGCATAATCCATGAGCGCTTGGTTCAAGTCGGCGCCAACTGTGATGGTGATTTTCGAAGGCGTCCGGTCAGGAAGCTTTCCCAGTTTCAGGTGCGCCATGACCACTCCTGTTCAGCCCTGGTACGGCCGCAGCACAAGATCTTTGTGAACGATCACCCGCAAAGGCCAGCCGGGCCGGACGGCGATAGTGGGCTGGATGTTTAGATTCTTTTCGGTGATGCGCTGGCCAGCTTGACTGACGTTCTGCTGCGTGGATTCGCGGATCGCCTTGACGAGGTCACTTTCGTTGTTCCCGAAGCTCAGCTCGGTGCCGACGCCCAGCAATGAGGCTACCGCTACTCCCTTGATCAACTGCCAGGTGTGGAAATCCACCTTGTCTTCAAGCCCCGCATAGCCGGCAGTGTCTGTGGCCGGCAGGTTGTCGATTTCGATCGAGGAACCGTCGGGCAGGATTATGCGCTGCCAGACGAGCAGCGCGCGCTTCTGTCCAAAAGCGACGACGCTGTCATAGGTGCCGATGAGCCGCGAGCCCTGTGGGATGAGCAAGGTGTTGCCGGTGACGGTGTCGTGCACATTCTCGGTGACCTGCGCAACGACCAGACCGGGCAAATCGGAGTTGATGCCGGTGATGAGGCTTGCCGCGATCACGCTGCCGGCCATCAGTTGATAGGGCGAAGCTGGAGTCTGTAGCGCATGTGGATTGTAGATCCCGTTCGTCCCCCTCTGGCTGACAAAATCAAGCTTGCGCTGTTGGTTGTTCTGGTCGCCCTCGGCTGGTGCAATGGAAGCCGACGCGCGGAAGGCACCGGCTTGCGGAGGCGCCTCAAACGGCTGCTGCGCACCTTGCCCGCTGCCCGCGGCATTTGTCTGCTTCGGTTGATTGTCAATCCGGAACATGACCTGCGACTCGCGCGCCGAAATCGCCTGCTGGGCGAGCCGCTGCTCCTCTGCGGAAACCTCCTGCCCCGGCGCGATGCCGAGCTGGCGCTGTCGCTCAAGAATGGGGCGGCCGAGGTCGCCTGGTAGCGGCGGTCCAAGCACGGGCGCCTTTGGCTTGATCGCGGAATAGTCCTTGGGCAGGCTATCGAGCCCCTCGGCGGTTGGCTTGCGCTCGGCATTGTACCGGTCTTCCACCAGATCTGGAATGCGCAACTCCGGTCCTTGAAGCGCCATCATCGTGACACCGAATATGGCACCGGACCCGACGGCGGCGATCGCGATGATCACGCCGCGCCTGAATCGGACGGCGCGTCGCGGCGAGGCGCGCAGCTGCAGCTGCTCGGGATCGAGCTTCGGCGGAGCGGTGTACTGGGACGTGTCAGTCATGAGCGCGCCCCTCACCTGCTGAAGCGCGAAAACAGCGAGATCCGCCGCGGCGGCTTCCGGCCGTCGGTCCGGGTGATGCGCACCACCTGCTGCTGCTTGGAGCCGAGCCGCAGTTCTGCTGCGGCAAAGAGGCGATCGACGATGTAGTAGTTGCCGCGCATACGGTAGTTGACGAGCTGGTTGCTGCCGTCAGCTCCTACGATGAAGAGCGGCGGCGCCTCGCCCTGGTCGATGCGACGTGGGAATTCGATGTAGACCTTGCTGCCGTCGTCGAAGGCACGCGTCGGCCTCCAGGGCGGTGTGTCGCCGGTGATCGAATAGCGGAAGCGAATATTCTCGAGTGCGACGTTCGACGCCATTGGCGTGACAGCTTCAGCTTGAGCGTTGCGCTGGCGCAGCGCGATGATCTGGTCCTCGCTATACGTCCAGGAGATGGCCGCCATCGCAGTCTTCTCGGTGCTTTGAAGTTGTAGGTGGTAGGTCCGCCGTTCCGTGGTGATCACCAGATTGGTGGCAAGCCCCGGTGCGAAGGGTTTGACCAGCACATGGGTGCGCTGGTTGTCACCGGCGCCGCTGACGGTGTCTCCGATCACCCAGCGCACCGTGTCACCGGCGGACACGGCTGTCAGTTTCTCGCCTGGCTGCAGGGCGATATCGGTGACGCGTTCCGGCGCGGCATAAAGCTGATAAAGCGCGCCATCGGCGAAGGGATAGACCTGCACTGCATTGACATAGCCGTACTTGGTGGGTTGCTGCGTTGCCGCCTTGTTGGCATCGGCGACGCGTTCTTCAGGGTTGCGCTTGTCCTCGACGACCTTGCCCGGGTCGGGCTGCAACTGGCCAGGCAGCGGCAAGGGTTTGGGCACCTCGACGATCTTGACCGGCTTCTCCGGCGGCTTCTCGATGGCCGCCGGTTTGAAGTCGGCAGCATCATAGGAAATCTCAGGTGGCGGCACCGGCTTCGACGCACAGGCGGAGAGGACGGCTGCTGACCCGGACAGGATCAACACAGCACGGAACGATCGGGCTCTATTTGTCATTATCGGGCTCCTTCGGGGAAACGGATGCAGGTGCTGCGCTGTCGAGCTCTCGCGACCAGTCGATGGCGTTGACGAAGACGCCGAGCGGATTGTTGCGCAGCTGATCGGTATTGCTTGGCGGGCGGATCACGATGGTCAGGATCGCGGTCCATCGCGTCGTGCTGGCCAGGCTGCCGCGCTCAAAAACCTGCTCGGTCCATTTGATCTGGAACGAGCTGTCGGAAGCCCTCACTACGCTGGTCACCTGCACCGACACACTGCGCGTACCGATCTGGCCGAAAGGGTCGTTGGCCTTTGCGTACTCATTGAGGAAGAGTGCCGCGCGGTCGGTGGCAAAGTCGTAGGCGGCCAGCCAGTTCTGCCGCACCAACACCGGATCGGTTGAGACAGAACGGACATTTTGAACGAAACGGCCGAGATGCCAGGCGATCTGGGCATCCGAGGGTTCGTAGTCTTGGGTTGCCGGGGCTACGGCGCGCGCCTCACCGAAGCGATCGACCTCCACGACATAAGGCACGACGCGGCTCTGCATCGACTGCCAAACAAGACCACCGGAGAGCCCGGTTGCCAACGCCAGGCAGCCAAGAGCCATCAGCCGCCAATTGCGGGCCTGCACTCGCGAAGAGCCGATGCGCTCATCCCACAGCTGGGAGGCCTCCTGATACGGCGTGACCGGCTCGGGCGTCTTGCCGTAACGTTGAACGGGTCGTTTGAATAGCATCTAGTCGTCCTTGTCGCTGAGAGAGGGATTGGCGCTGCCTCCTGGCCTGTCTCCATCACGGACGGCCTGTATGGCGGCGTGGCGATGCGCACGGGAGGTCTGTTCGGAACGCAAACGCCTTGCCCAATTGGGCGCGGCATCGGGGCCTGCACCGGCTGGGGTCTCGGTCATGGACGCGGTCGGCGCACCACCGGTCGCGGTCCACGCGGCTTCGCGCCCGGCATCGGCGCTGCGCGCGAACCCTTCTGCGGCAGATCGTGCTGCTCGCATCGCAGCGCCGCTTGCGGCACCCGCCACGCCCTGCATTCCAGCAGCCACACCGGGCAGGCCGGTGTCAGGTGAGGTTGCACGTCCCAGCTGCCATGCCGAGGAAGCTGCCGAACCCATGGTCGTGCCAGCTCGAATGGCGGCGAGACCGCCGCCGGTTGCCATTCGCGCACCGGCAAAGGCAGCTCCCCCGGCAACGAGCGCTGATCCGGCAGCGGCCGCCGTGGTCCCGAGTGCGGCGCCCGCGCCAAGTTGTGGCGCGCCGGAGACAAGACCCGAGGCGATCCCAGGACCAAAAATGCCGAGGCCAAGCAGCGCCAGCGCGCCGAGCACCTGTGACATGGCCGCCGCCAGGTCGGGCTCCTTGCCCTGGAGCGCCGAAGCGAACTCGCCGAAGAGCGTGGAGCCGATACCGACGATCACGGCGAGCACCATCACCTTGATGCCGGACGAGATCACATTGCCGAGCACGCGCTCGGCCAGAAATGCCGACCGGTTCCACAGCGCGAAGGGCACCAGAACGAAACCGGCTAGCGTGGTGAGCTTGAACTCCAGGATGGTGATGAAGAGTTGGATCGAAAGAATGAAGAAGGCGATGATGACCAGGAACCAGGCCACGAGCAGCACAAAGATGGTCAGCGCGTTGCCAAAAATTTCGGGGAAGCCAAGAAGCTGGCTCGCCTGATCGAGAAGCGGCCAGGCACCCTCGAAGCCGGTCGCGGCGATGCGGCCGGGATGCAGGAGATTGTCAGCGGACAGATTGCCGGAGGACGCGTTGATGCCGAGGCCGGCAAAGGACCGGTAGATGATGTCGGCGAGGTTCTTGAAATTGTTCAGGATGAAGGCGAAGACGCCGACATAGAGTACCTTGCGGATGAGCCGGCCGAGAATGTTGGGTTCGCCGCCGAATGCCCAGGCCAGGCCGGCAAGCGTGATGTCGATGCCGATCAGAATCGTGGTGAGGAAGGCGACGTCGCCAGTCAGCAGACCGAACCCGCTGTCGATATAGCGGATGAAGGTCTCCATAAAACGGTCGATGACGCCCAGGTCGTTCACGCCGCCACCTCCCTCATGTTGAAGAGCTAGTGATCAGTTGCCGGGATAGGCCGTGCCGCTACCCAGGAAGCGCTTCGTTGTCTGGCGGGCGGCTTCCTCGGACTGCGCCTTGCGCGCCGCATCCTCAGCCTCAGCCCGAAACTGGGTCGCAAGCAGCGTCTGGATCTGCATCTGCTGCTTGGTCGAAAGCGCTATCAGCTGATTGGTGGCTTGGCTTGCCTCAAGCGCGCCGGCTGCCCCTTGGCTGCGGTTGACGAGATCGGTAAGCAGGTCGCCGTCGCTGCGGACATTCTCGACGATCTGCGACTGGACGCCCATGGTCTGGCGGAACCCCTGCATGGCGCTCTGCCAGCGCTCACGCGCGGCGCTCGCCACGTCGCTGACCTTGATCGTGGCGTCATAGCTTTCGGGATATTGCTGTCGCCACTGGTCCTGAAGCTTGTCGAGATCGAAGCTCAGGCCGCTCGCCTGGTCCATCAAACCGTCGATCCGTTGGAGCGAACCGGTAAGCTGGCCAACGGAAGAGAAATCCAGGCTCTGGAGGTTGCGCGCCATGTTCTGCAGCATGGTCGCCTGGTTCTGAAGCGACTGGATCTGGTTGTTGATCTGCTCCAATGACCGCGCGGCCGTCAGCACGTTCTGCGCATAATTCGACGGATCGAACACGACGAGGGCATAAGCCGGCTGGACATAATCGGCCAACGGTTTGGCGATCAGGGAAAGAGTGATCAGGCCGGAGAGAAAACGGCGCCGCATCATGACGATTGCTCCTTATCTGGTTGAGGGAATTGCCGGAGAAGCTCGGCGGCCCAGTCGAGGCCGCGTGCATTGAGGAAGTTGGAGGCAAAGCCGTCCTGCCCGTGCTCGGACAGCACGCTATCGATTAGGGTCTGGCTGGCAGGATCGGAGGCACCGCAAAGCGCAAGCGCGATCGGGCCGAGGCCGAGTTCAAAGAGTCGGTTTCCACGGCGCGATTGCAGATAGTACTGCCGCTTCGGTGTGGCGCGAGCGACCAGCTCGATCTGCCGCTCGTTCAGACCGAAGCGTTCGTAGGCTGCCTTAGCCTGCGGTTCCACGGCACGATCGTTGGGGAGAAAAATGCGCTGCGGGCAACTCTCAATGATTGCCGGCGCGATCGCAGAGCTGGCGATATCGGCAAGCGACTGCGTGGCGAAGATGACCGACACGTTCTTCTTGCGCAGCACCTTCAGCCATTCGCGGATGCGGGCGGCAAAGAACGGATTGTCGAGATAGACCCAAGCTTCGTCGAGCATGAGCAGTGTCGGCCGTCCGTCGAAGCGCTCTTCCAAACGATGGAAAAGATAGGTGAGCACCGGCAGCACAGCGCCTTGGCTGTGCATCAGCTCCTCGGTCTCGAAACACTGCACATTGGACAAGGCCAGCCGATCATGATCGGCATCAAGCAGCCGGCCGAAGGAACCCTCGAGCGTGTAGGGCAGCAATGCTGACTTCAGCGCATTGGACTGAAGCAGGACTGACAGGCCGGTCAGTGTGCGTTCCTGCGCCGGCGCGGTGGCAAGGCTGCCAAGTGCGGACCAGATCGCCTCTTTCACCTCCGGCGTGACGGTGACGTTTTCATGGGCAATTAGCCCGGCGATCCATTCGGCCGCCCAACTGTGGGTGGCCTGATCGCCGATGCTGCGCAGCGGTTGAAAGGCGAGCGCGCCTGCAGCCCCCAGCGCATGGTGTTCGCCGCCCATGGCAAGCGTTGCGGCGCGGGCCGAATTGCCTTTGTCGAAGATATAGACCTGCGCGCCG
Source organism: Mesorhizobium captivum (assembly GCF_033977165.1). Lineage (NCBI taxonomy): Bacteria > Pseudomonadati > Pseudomonadota > Alphaproteobacteria > Hyphomicrobiales > Phyllobacteriaceae > Mesorhizobium > Mesorhizobium captivum. The sequence goes on along the minus strand of NZ_JAVIJB010000008.1, from coordinate 31,543 downwards.
GCATAGCGTCGGAACTGCAGAGCAATCACGGCAAGCAGAACCGACTTGCCGGCGCCGGTCGGGCCGACGATCAGCATGTGGCCGACATCGTCGACATGGGTGCAAAGCCGGAACGGTGTCGACCCGCTGGTCTCGGCCACGAGAAGCGGCGGGGCTTCGGTGCCGGTGGCTTTGGTGAGATGCTCATTCGCAACCGGACCGGCCCACACCGACGACAGCGGCATTAGATGGGCAAGGTTCAACGTGTGAACGAGCGGCTGCCGCACATTGGCATAGACATGGCCTGGCAATGAGCCGAGCCACGCCTCGACCGCATTGACGCTTTCGCGGATCGTGGTGAAGCCGAGCCCATTGACGATGCGCTCGACGGCGCGAAGTTTTTCCGCGGCGACTTGACGGTCCTCATCCAATACCGTCACGGTCGTGGTCAGATAGCCGAAGCCGACATGATCGCCGCCCAATGCCTGAAGTGCTTCGTCGGCATCGAGCGCCTTGTTGTCGGCATCGCTGTCGACAAGCGGGACGGGCTCGTTGGTGACAACCTCGCGCAAGATGGCGACGATCGACTTGCGCTTAGCAAACCACTGCCGCCGGAGCCGTGTTAGCGTCTTCGTAGCTTGCGTCTTGTCGAGCGGGATGAAGCGCGTCATCCAGCGATAGGCAAAATCCTGATGATTGAGGGCATCGAGGAGTCCGGGCCGGGTGAGGTTGGGAAAACCAAGGATGGTGAGCGTGCGCAGATGCCGCTCGCCCAGCGTCGGCTCCAATCCGCCGGTGAGCGGCGCATCGACCAGAATGCCGTCGAGATAGATTGGCGTTTCCGGCACGGCGACAGGATGGCGGCGGGTGGAGATGGTGCCGTGCAGGTAGGCCAACGTCTCGGCATCGTCGAGCACGCGCACTTCGGGCATGAAGCCCGACAGGAGATCCAGAAAGCGGTTGGTCTCATCTCGAAACCGCGCCAGCTCCTGGCGCCAGTCCCTTTCGCCCTCCGAACGATGGGTATCGACGAGCGCGCTTTCCGCCCGAGCGTGGCTGTCCGGCGGCGGCATGAACACCACGGTCAGGTGATACTGGCTTTCGAAATGCGCGACCTTGCCCTCAAAAGCGGCGCGGCGTTCTTCGTCGACCAGCCATGTGGCCGCGTCGGGGAAATGCGAGTGCGGATAGCCAAGCGCTTCGACGCGCTCGGCCTCGAAGAACAGTGCCCAGCCTGACCCGAGCCTTCTTAGGGCATTGTTCGCCCGGGCGCAAATGCCCATGAGTTCGGCTTCCGTCGCGCTTTCGAGATCGGGACCGCGGAACCGCAACGTCCGTTGAAAGCTGCCGTCCTTATTCAGCACTATGCTCGGCGCCACCAATGCAGCCCAGGGCAGATGGTCGGCGAGCCGGTCGGCTTTGCCGCGATATTCCGACAGGTTCAGCATGCAAGCCACCCCCTCAGACGAAGGTGGCGGACAAGCACACTGGCGAAGTCCGGATCGCGACGGGCAGCGAAGACCGCTAACGTGTGGCCCGCGATCCAAAGCACCAGTCCAGCAATCCACTGCTGCAAGCCAAGGCCTATCGCCGCGGCAACCGTGCCGTTGAGGATTGCCACCGCTCGTGGTGCACCGCCCAGCAGGATCGGCTCCGTCAATGCCCGGTGGACCGGCACCTCGAAGCCCTCAATGTGTTGCTCTCCAGTGCTCATCCTACGAGTGCCCCGCCGCCGAAGGAGAAGAAGGAGAGGAAGAAACTCGATGCCGCGAAGGCGATCGACAGTCCGAACACGATCTGGATCAGCCTGCGGAAACCGCCTGCCGTGTCGCCGAAGGCAAGGGTCAGACCGGTGGTGATGATGATGATCACCGCGACAATCTTGGCCACCGGTCCCTGCACCGATTCCAGTATCTGCTGCAGCGGCTGTTCCCACGGCATGCCAGAGCCGGCAGCGTGTGCTGGAGCCGTAAGACAGAACGCGAGCGCGGCGGACGAAAGAAAGCGAAGCTTCTTGCGCATGAACTGGCCTTTCAGAACTGTTGGAGTTGGGGAAGCGTGAGTTGGGTGACGGCGTAGTCGCCGCTGCCGTCGAGACCGGTGACCTCGGCGATCGCGTCGATGCGGCGCGAGGATCCACGCCCGGCGATGAAGACGATCAGATCTATCGCATCGGCGATGAGCCGACGGGGGACAGTGACGACGGCTTCCTGAGCGAGTTGCTCGATGCGATAAAGGGCAGAGCGTGCCGAGTTGGCGTGGACGGTGGCTATGCCGCCGGGATGCCCGGTGTTCCAGGCCTTCAGCATGTCGAGCGCTTCCGAGCCTCTGACTTCGCCGACGATGATGCGATCGGGTCGAAGGCGTAGCGTCGAGCGAACGAGATCGGCGAGGGTGACCGAGCCGCGCCTTGTTCTCAAGGCAACGCAGTCCTTGGCCGCACATTGCAATTCGCGCGTATCCTCGATCAGGATTACCCGCTCGTCGCATTCGGCGACTTCGGCCAAGAGCGCATTGGCAAGGGTCGTCTTGCCCGATGATGTGCCGCCAGCGACCAGGATGTTGCGACGCTCGCGTATCGCCTTTTTAAGGGCATCGGCCTGCAGCGGCAGCATGATCCGGTCTGCGACATAGTTGTCTAACGTGTAGAGCTTTGCGGCCGGCTTGCGGATGGCAAAGCATGGCGCCAGCACCACCGGTGGCAGCAGGCCCTCAAAGCGCTCGCCCGACGGCAGTTCGGCGCTGACGATCGGATTGTCGGCATGCGCCTCGGCGCGCACATGGGATGCGACCAGACGGATGATGCGCTCCGCTTCCGACGGGTGCATGGACACGCCAGTGTCGATCCGGCCTTCTCCGAGACGGTCGAGCCGCAGCGCACCATCAGGATTGACCATCACCTCGATGACCAACGTATCTGCCAGCGCGTCGGTGATCGCCGGGCCCATTGCGGTGCGCAACATCGCGCGCCGGCGATGGTCGACTTCGGGATGAGAGCTCATCCTTCGCCTCCCCCGCTATTCTCCTTGCCGAGCGAGCGTTTCCCGGAAGCGATCTGCCGTCCGACCTGCTCGACGAATTTGTCGAAACGCTCCTGGGCAATCGCCTGCGTTGCCTTGTCGGGGACCGGCGTATGAGCATGGAGCGTGATCGAAAAGCGGATGAAGAGCGCCAGGCTCTCCAGGATCATCTCTGCATCGCGCGTGACATGACCAAGGTCGCGGGAAAGACGATCGAGCCTTACACCATAGCGCCGGTCGAGCTCATTCTCGCCCCGCCGCTCGATAAAGGCTTCGATCGCCTTTGCCACGACCGCGGATTTGGTGGTCGAGGGGTTGCGGCTGAGGTTGTCCAGTTTCTCGCTGAGCTCCGGCTCGAGCAGAAACTGATGACGAATGCGGTGGGACTTCATAGCGGCTCGTTCTGACGGGCCGGCATTGCGCCGGCGATGCGAACAAGCATCGGCCAGATGCTCAAAATCGCTTATGGCCGTTATCTACGCTGACGTGCGCTCTGCCTGGAGCGGCCTTTCAGAAGCCGGGAACGATGTCCTTGTCGTCGCCCCTGCCCTCATTGATGCCGTAGGCGCGGGCGGCATTAGAAATCCGGTCCATGACGCGCTTGTCGGTTACCGCCTCGCCATCGTCGTCCGTGGAGTCGAACAGATCGCTCTGATCAGGCTCTTTAGCGATGACGGTTTGTTCTTGAGGCAAACCGGGATGGCGCTGCTGCTGAACGCCGCCCTCACCTTCAATTGTCGCGCCGGCGTTCTCGTCGTCGGTGGCAAGACGGCGGTCGAAGCTGCGCACTTGTCCACTCCAGTCATCCGGGCTCGACGTGGGGCAGTCCGCGTAGGGATCGTCGCGCAGCACCGGTGAAGGAAGTACCCGCTCGGTAAAATTCTGATCCTGATAATAGCGCAGCTTCTGAGCGCGGATCGGCGGCAATCCCGAAACCAGCACTAGTTCGTCCGAGGGCGGCAATTGCATCACTTCGCCTGGCGTCAACAACGGACGAGCAGTCTCCTGGCGGCTGACCATGACGTGCGACAACCAAGGTGCCAGCCGGTGGCCGGCATAGTTGCGCATTGATCTGAGTTCCGTCGCTGTGCCGAGCGCGTCCGAAATCCGTTTGGCCGTGCGGTCATCATTTGAGGAAAAGGCAATTCGCACATGGCAATTATCGAGAATGGCGTTGTTCTCGCCGTACGCCTTGGAAATCTGGTTCAAGGATTGCGCGATCAGATAGGCGCGGATGCCGTAACCCGCCATGAAGGCGAGTGCCGTCTCGAAGAAATCGAGGCGGCCGAGCGCCGGGAACTCGTCCAGCATCATGAGCAGTTGATGTTTCCGGCTCTTCTTCGGATCACCCTCCAGGCGCTCCGTCAGCCGTCTGCCGACCTGATTGAGGACCAGTCGAACCAGCGGCTTGGTGCGCGAGATGTCCGACGGCGGAACGACGAGATAGAGCGACATTGGCCGTTCGGCATCCATGAGGTCTGCAATGCGCCAGTCGCAGGCCGATGTTGCCGCGGCCACGGTCGGGTCGCGATAGAGACCGAGGAACGACATTGCAGTCGAGAGAACGCCCGAACGCTCATTCTCTGACTTGTTAAGCACCTCGCGTGCTGCCGAGGCTACAACGGGATGGACCTGAGGCTTGTTCGCCGCGCCGAGGTGGTTTGTCGTCATCATGCGCTTCAGTGTCGAGGCAAACGAACGTTGAGGGTCCGACAGGAAAGTGGCGACGCGTGCAAGCGTCTTTTCCTCTTCGGCGTAGAGCACGTGCAGGATCGCGCCGACCAACAGTGAATAGCTAGTCTTCTCCCAATGATTTCGTCGCTCGAGCGCACCTTCCGGATCGACCAAGACGTCGGCAATGTTCTGAACGTCGCGGACCTCGTTTGGACCTTTGCGCACTTCCAGCAGCGGATTATAGCGCGCCGATCGTGGATCGGTCGGATTGAACAAAAGGCAGTATGAGAACTTCGACCGCCAGCCTGAGGTCAGCTGCCAGTTCTCGCCTTTGATGTCATGAATGACGGCCGAGCCAGTCCAGGAAAGGAGCGTCGGAACGACCAATCCGACTCCCTTGCCTGAACGTGTCGGAGCAAAGGCCATCACATGCTCCGGCCCATCATGGCGAAGATACCGATCCTTCAATTTGCCCAGGAAAACGCCGGCCGGCAGAAACAGCCTTGCCTTCTCGATCTCTAGCGTCGTGGCCCATCGCGAGGAGCCGTAGGTGGAAACCAGCCCTCTTTGCCGCGCGCGCCAGAGCGAACCAGCGATCGCGGCTGCGCAACCCAAGAACCCGCTGGCGCCGGCCAGCGCGCCGGCCTGATCAAATATCTCGGGCGCATAGGCGCCGAAATGGAACCACCATTCAAACAGTTTCCACGGCTTGTAGATCGGCCAGCCGGCTATGACGAACCATGGGACGCCAAGCGGCGACTGATAGCCGAGCATGTGAGCGCACCATTGCGTCGACGTCCACACCCCAAGAATGACGCTCGCGAACACAACGGCGATTTGCCCGATTAACAGCTTCGTGGGCGTCATTGGCTAGGCTCGCTGGATAACACAACGTAGCATCGCGCGGCCAGGCACAATTACGAATGCGCCTCACGTACGATTGGATGCGATGACTCGCTATGTATTGCCGTCAACCGTAATCGGTCGGTCGTTCCATTGTGTAGTCACGAATGAACCTCGGAACGTGATTTCGATCATGAACGAACTGAATGTCCGGCGACTTATCCAGGTTTCGACCGCGAGCTACCGCGATCCAGAAGATGGCTTCGGCTTGAAATCGAAGGCTTTGGTGACGCTGTTCAAGGTGATCGCACGGAGTTCCTACGACGACATCAAGACGACCGGCGAATTGGTTGCAGACTCCGACCTCGACTGGACTTTGGTGCGCAGCGCGTTCCTCAAGGACGGTCCCGCCGACGGCGGGTTAGCGGTTGGTTCCTATGGAAGGACGAAGCTCGGCATGAAACTGTCCAAAGGACATCTGGCAAAGTTTCTGTTCGATCAAGTGTCGAGCAGAGAGTTTGTGCGGGCCACTTCTGGCATTGCCGGCCATTTGCAACCCGACATGGAAGCTCATGGACGTGCGCATGAACATTGATATTCATCTTGCCACTTACGGGACGCTCGCGAGGAGCCAGTAATCAGATCAATGGAGAAAGCCATGAAAGTGGAGATCTGGTCCATATGGCCTGCCCCTGGTGCTACATCGCCAAACATCGCTTCGACAACGCGCTGTCCCGGTTCGAACATCGCGACCAGGTGGAGGTCATCTGGCGCAGCTACCAGCTCGATCCTGACGCACCCTCCATCACGAACAAGAGCCTCAACGACAGCTTGTCGGAAAAGCACAGCTTGAGTCTTAACGAGGCTGTCGCGATGAACGATCAAATGCGTCGGCTCGGCGCGCAGCAAGGATTCGACTACAATTTCGATCGGACGACCTAAGGCAACTCGTTCGATGCACCCCGGCTGATCCACTTCGCACGCGCGCTTGGCGTACAAACGGGGATGGAGGAGCGCCTGTTCAGGGCTTACTTCAGCGAGGGTAAGGCGCTGGGTGATATCAATACCCTGGTCGAGCTTGCTAGGGAGCTCGGCATCAACGCCGAAGAAGCGCGTAGCGTCGTCGCCGGCGAGGCATTCGCTGACCAAGTTCGGGCGGATACATAGGCTGCACGATGGCTGGGCCTCAAGGGCGTCCCATTTTTTATGATCGACGAAAAATACGGCATCGCAGGTGCCCAGGCGTCGCAGACTTTCCGGGACGCGCTGAAGCAAGCCTGGATGGAGTCACATCGGCTCGCCAGCATTATTTCAGGCGCTGCCACGGAAGCGGATGCGAGATCCCGCAACCTATAGCCGTAGTAAAGGCTGACTGATTTCTCAACATCGATCACTTTGGTCCAGCGCAGCTCGCAGGAAGAGCCACGCCGGTCCGCGCCCCAGACTGCCGGCCCCGCTAGCTAAGCTAGCAGCAGAACCCGTCGCAACGGCTGCCGACGACCTGATGGCGGCGCTTGGAGGCCGGTAGCAATGGGAAAGCGGCGCTATGGCTTGAGGCTAAATGCCGAATTCCAGTGCCACGCGATGGTGTCGACGCGTCTATTCACGTTTCGAAGGTGTCGATGAAACGTTGGCGCAGTATGTTCTTTTGCACCTTGCCCATGCTGTTGCGCGGCAACTCAGCGACTACGAATATCCGCTTAGGCTGCTTGAAACGGGCAATCTTGTTCTGCATGGCTTGCAGCAATCCTGCCTGATCGAATTGCGAACCCGCCGAAAAGATCACGGCGGCGATCACACCTTCTCCCAAATCCGGGTGGGGCACCCCGACCACAGCCGATTCGATGACGCCCTCCAGTTCGTCGAGGACGAGCTCGACCTCCTTCGGGTAGATGTTGTAGCCGCCGGAGATGATCAGATCCTTGGCTCGCCCGATGATATGGACGTAGCCGTCGCGATCGACCAGCCCGAGGTCGCCGGTTTTGAAGAATCCGTCCGCGCAGAAATCCTCCCTGGTCTTTTCCGGCCTCTGCCAATACCCCTTGCACACGTTGCGACCGCGCACCTCGATCTCGCCAACTTCCGCGGTGGGGAGAGGCTTGCTTGAGGACTGCGAGACGATGCGCAGTTCCACGCCAGGCAAGGGGAATCCGACCGTGCCCGCACGCCTCTCCCCCTCATAGGGATTGGAGGTATTCATGCCGGTTTCGGTCATACCGTATCGCTCAAGGATGCGGTGCCCCGTACGCCTTTCGAAGGCGCCATGGGTTGTCGCCAGCAGCGGGGCGCTGCCCGAGACAAAGAGGCGCATGTGCGTGACCAGCCGGCGATTAAAGTGCGCGTCCTCAAGCAGACGCGTGTAGAATGTCGGAACGCCCATCATCGTGCTGGCACGCGGGAGCCAGTCAATGATTTCGTCCACACGAAAGCCTCCAAGAAAGATCATGGTGCCGCCGGCAAGGAGAATAACGCCGCAGCCAACGAACAGCCCATGTGTGTGGAATATCGGCAAGGCGTGAAGCAGGGTGTCTTCGGCGGTGAACCGCCAGGCTGTGACCAACTCACGAGCGTTCGAAAGCAGATTGTCATGGGTCAGCATGGCGCCCTTTGATCGCCCGGTCGTACCAGACGTATAAAGCAGCGCCGCAAGGTCGTCCGGATTTCGGCGGACCGTCTCGAACGCATCTGTCGCCCCCAAAGTCTCAGTCATGAGCGTTCCGCTTCGGTCCTTGCTCAACGTCATGAGCCTGGCGCCGGCGCGATCGGCCACGACTTCGAGAGCTTCGCGGCCGCTGTCATCGCAAATCAGGATCCGCGGTGAAGCGTCTTCGACAAAATAAGCGACTTCGCCCGGCGTATAGGCGGTGTTGAGCGGCACAAAGACGAGGCCAGCCTGGACGCAGGCGGCATAGAGAGCAAGCGCCTCGGGACTTTTGCTCACCTGGACCGCGACCCGGTCACCGGGCTCGGCGCCATTGTGCACAAGCGCGTTGGCAAGTCTTGCCGCCAGCTTCAGAAAGGCATCATAAGTGACGACATCACTGCCGGTAATGAGCAGTGGCCTGGAGCTCCCTGAATGTGGGGCGAAGAGTGCATCAAACAGCGGATTATGCATTTTGCGTGCCCCGCGCGTGATGCTGCGCGAGCGCCGCCCCGAGCAAGGCGCGAACGCTTCGTGCTGCTATGATTTCGCCGTGGTGAATATAGGCCTCGTGATTAGCTTCCACGCTGTTGAGGTCATAACTGTAGTTGACCATCACGCCGCGGCCCTCTGCCAGCCCCTTGGATGAGGTGTCGGCCAGCGCTTGAATGCGCTCTACTCTGGCCCCGTTGCCGAGGTGGAAACGCGCCACCGGGTCGAGGGGCAGTCCATCGGATCGCTTGGCATGCAGAAGATACTCAGCCGCTAGTCTCAGGGTCTCGGAACGAACCTGTTCGAGATCGTCTGGCGAAGAAGCCTCCAGGATTCGGGACGCTGATTTTACACGCTCGACATCGCCATTCGCCTCCGTCACTTGAGAGCTCAACCAGCGTGCGAAACCAGGCACCGGGGACAGGGTTGTGAAGCTCTTCAGGTTCGGCAATGACTGCGACAAATCCGTCGCGACCTGCTTGATGAGGAAGTTGCCGAAGGAAACCCCGGCCAGCCCCCTCTGACAGTTGGAAATGGAGTAAAAGACGGCGGTATTTGCCTCCGCCTCGCGGATAGCCGCATGGTCGCGCGAGAGCAGTTGCTGAACAGATGCCGCGATCTCGGTCGTGAGCGCGACTTCCACGAATATGAGGGGCTCATCCGGCATCGCGGGATGGAAGAAGGCAAAGCATCTCCTGTCTGGCGGCTCGAGGCGTCTCCTCAGATCATCCCAGTCGCTGATGCGATGGACTGCTTCGTAAGCGATGATCTTCTCCAGAATGTTGGCTGGCGTTGCCCAGTCGATCCGCCTCAAAACGAGAAAGCCGCGATTGAACCAGGAACTGAAGAGGTGCTGGAAGTCGAGATCAACGCAGCGTAGGCTCGGCTCATCACCTATCATGGCGAGCAGATCCTCCCGCATCTTGACCAGACGCCCGGTTGCGCCGGCAACTCGATTGAGACGGCGAAGCAACTCCTGCCGAGGCGGCTCGGCAGCTCGAAGCAGTTCCGAGAGCGTGTTGGAGTCCCGGTTGCGTCGGTAGGTCTCGGCCGCGCCGATGAGGGACTCGCAGTCAAGATCGTAGGCCCACTCTAGCAGCTGGAAAAAGCTCCGTTTTTCTTGCGCGGAGGCGGCCTCGTAGCGGCCAAGGATTGCTGCCGCGATCAGCGTGCCGGACGCTTCGCCTCTCTCGGAAAGCAATGCCTTGCACATCTCTGCAAGCGAGCGTCTGTCATGGCTTGGCGGTCTATCAACAGACCGTTCGAAGATCGTCGCAAGCAGATCCTGGAGAAAGCTCGTCCTGATCAAAATCCAATCCCCTCAGTCCGACGAATGGGCCGAGCTTTCCTTGCCCTCTTGTCAGAGGGCGAGCCAACTCGGTCACCATGCAGCTGTGGCCGGAGGGGCCGCAGACAAGGGTTGGGAACAACACTTTGCGGATGATCATGGATCATCACGGCCGCCCACGGGCTATTCGTGCAAGCAAAGATTCGAAAGCCAAGGCGTCACAGCGAACCGAGGAAGCGGAGGAGCGTCGCATTGAAAGTTTCCGGGGCCTCCCAGTAGGGAATGTGTGCTGTCCTGGGGATGGAGACGAGAGATGAATTCATCTCGGCAGCAAAAGATCGTCCGATGTCGATCGGCACCGATCTGTCCTCCTCCCCCCAAACGATCAGATGCTTTAACCCGGCAGCTTGCGCGATCAGCCCTTTACCGACAGCGTCGCCATCAAGGCCGTTGCGGAAATACGCGGCCAGCAGTCTGAAGGAATCGATCGCGCCGGGTGAGTTGTTGATGCGCCATTCCTCCTCCCTCATCGCCTCGGTCACCAGCGTGGAATCGTAAACGACCGCTGCTAGCTTCCGCCCGATTCCTTCCCTTGAGACATCAGAAATCCTCGCCGCGATCCGCTCACGCGCCTGCGCTCCGATCGGAAACAGCCCCGTCGCCCCGATCAGGGTAAGGGACCGGACCCGCGAGCGATTTCTGCAGCAAAGGGTCGAAAGAATATGAGCCCCCATCGACGTTCCGACGAGATGGCAGTCGCCGATCCCATTTTCGTTCAAGAAGGTCTGCACAAAGTCTGCGTAGCCCGGCACGCTGTAATTGAAGCTGACGCCCTTGCGCGCGAAGCCGTGGCCGGGCAGGTCTATGGCCATGCACCGGTATCCTGCGGCTGCAACGACGGGGAGGTTGCGACGCCAGCGATCGGCGCGCGCGCCCACCCCGTGAAGGAAGAACACCGTCTCCTGACCCTTCCCTGCCTCCAGCACCCGGGTGTGGATCCCGCCCGCGGAGGCCGGATAGGCGATGATTTCGAGGTTTGTCTCCATCATCGGGTAATCCCTTTCTGTTCGGTTGCTTCCTGTGGAGACGTCTTTGGATTGCACCGTCATGCATGGCGGGCAGTTCCGAACGGGACAGCACGCAGGAAGCCAGCGCCACCTGCTTATGAATCAGTATGGAAAGCAGAGCCTCATCGAGCAAATTAATTTATTGCCGCTTTTGATAAAGATACATAATGTTTCATCACCTTAGGCGGGAGCTGTCGATGTTCGATATCCGTTTGCTGCCAGGTTTCATGGCAGTTGCGCGCCACAAGCACTTCGGAAAGGCTGCCGAGGCGGTGCATGCGACGCAGCCTGGTATTTCCCAGCACATCGCGAAACTGGAAAAACAGCTTGGCTTTCGCCTTTTCGACCGCACCAAGCGAACTGTCGCCCTGACGCCCGCCGGCGAGGCATTTTATGACCAGTCGCGGCATCTCATGGCGATGATGGCTAGAATGAAGGCGGAGGGTCTGCAGATCGCCCAGGGGCTATTGGGTCACCTCGGCTTGGGGATGCAGTCCTCTGTGCTTTACAGCGACGTGCCGCTGCGCATCGCGACCTTCAAGAAGGCCAATGAGAAGATAAACATCCGCTTCGAGGTTCATCCCGGGGATTACCTGAGACGGCTCATGGATCGTGGGGAGTTGGACGTCGCCATCACGACGCTGCCAATGCCGTCGCCCGAATACGATACGATGGTGGTGTCGCACCAGCCGATGGGCGTGGCGATCATGAAGTCGCATCCGCTGGCTGCCCGCCAGCAGATTACGTTGGAGGATATCAGCAGCGAGCCCTTCATTATCGTGCCGCGCGAATATGACCCCGTCGGTCACGACATGCTGCTCTCAAAGCTGCGCCGCACTTGTGAAGCGCCGCGGATTGCCGCCTCGGAGACGCCTTCGCTGAACGTGATCGCAAGGGTCGCCGTTGGAGAAGGCGTGGCTCTGATCCCGCTGGGCTATCAAAGGGACGGCCACGACGCCGTACAGGTGGTCCGGCTCGAAGATCCGGATCTGGGTGCCGCCAATATCTACGCCGCCGTTCATAAGGACAATGCGAGACCAACAACGCGGCACTTCATAAACGCTTTGCCGAAATTGAGGCCGGTTCCTTAGCTCTGAATCTGAGCCCCTGTTTCCCGGCCCGGGTGGCGCCGGCGTTTTCCGATCCATGGTACGGACTCAGGGCGGCAGAGCAACTCTCGCAATAACGAGCGTTTATGAAACCCGCCAAATAATTATTGGAATAACGACGCAGCTACTTCCATCCTTCCATGTGGAAGCGCGCCGCAACAACGCACGCGCACGGAACTGGGCTGCCATTTCGGTGATGCTGGCCCTCAGCGAAAATAACGGCGGAATTTGCACATGTTGAAAACGTATATCGATCTGGAAGGTGACAAGTCCCGCGGAATCAAGGCACTTGCGGGACAGCGCGCAGCCTATTCCGACGCTGTTCGGGTCGACCTTTCCGACCACACGCTTCTTTTTGTCTCCGGAAAGCTCGGGGTCGACGGCAAGGGCGTCATCGCCAGCCGGTCGATGCGCGAACAGACCCGGCAGGTTCTCGAGAATATCCGTTCAACAATCGCGAAGGCCGGCGGCAGCATGACGGACATCGTGCGCGTCCGCATCTATGTCGCTGTGATCGACGACGCTTCTATTCGTGATGTGCACGAGGTTCGCCGAGAGTTTTTCAACGATGGAGAGCTGCCAGCGAGCACGATGGTGAGGGTCGACCAGTTCGTCCGCGATGGAGCCCTGATTGAGATCGAGGCCGATGTGGTGATGGCGCGCTGAGCGCTGAGCAAGCAAGTATCGGGCTGACGTCGTCTGCGCTACCAGACTAATGCGGCAACGCTCGCCCGCAGATCGCGTTCGGCTGTAAGTACTGTCCAAAAACTTTGGCTGTGGCCTCGGTCGCTTTCTCACCGCGATTCCAATGACCGAGCGGCTGGGTACCGGCAATTTCATTGCTGGCACCCAGCGGGACAGCCTTCAATTCAGACGACTGCCCTGTTCATGCGAAGCACGCTGCATCATGAGCTCAGCCACCCGCTCGCGTGTGTATAGGTCGCTGGAGATTGTCATGGCGAAGTCGCTGACGCGCTTGGGGTCGTATAAAGTCTTCTCGGTCGAAACGAACCTGCCGCCCCGAACGACGGCCGCAAACTTGTCCCGCTCAAGGAGAACAGAAATATTCTTGGTCGGATCACTGTTGAGCGCGACCAGGTCGGCCCGGTAGCCGGGGGCGATCCGGCCGACCTTGTCCTTCGGCCTGACAACCCGAGCACTGACGGAAGTGGCCGCCTTGAGCGCCTGGATGGGCGAGAAGCCGAGATCCTTGACGAAGATCTCGATCTCGCGCGCGTGCCATTCGCCAAAAGGTGTGACGGCAAAACCGGAATCGGTCCCGATCGGCATCGGCACCCCTGCCTTACGCACCTTCTGGAGATTTTCCACGGCTGCATCAAACTCCCGCCGCCATGCATTGGCGCGGCCCTCCCGGAACGCCGGGTCTTCCGGCTCGACGAAATCGAGCGTGTTGCGCAAGAGCGTCAAGGTCGGACAGATGGCGCAATTGTTGGCCAGAACTGCGTCCAGCCCCTCGTCGTCAATCTCGGAGGCGTGAAAGATGAGATCGACGCCTGACTTAGCGGCGTAGAGAGTGGCCTCGCGGCCGCGCGCATGCGTGATGGCGATCTTTCCCAGCCTATGCACCTCGTCGACCATCGCCTTGGTCTCGTCCATGGTGAACGCTGCCACCAATTCGCCGTTCGGTCGGCGCAAGATGCCATCCATTGCGATCTTGACGGCGTCCACCCCTTCCTTGACCTGCTTGCGGACCTGCTCGATCTGCTCGTCGCGGCTCGTCACAAGCACGCCGATCGATGTGGTGGGAACGCCGATCCATGTGGGATACCAGTCGGTCAGTCCCTGGCGGCTGGTGATGTAGGGCCCTGCTGCCGTGACGCTCGGGCCCTCGAAGAGGCCGGCGTCAATCGCATCGCGGACCGCTCGCGAAACCATGCCGGAGTCGCCCGGAGCGACGATGGTGGTGAAGCCGGAGGCCAGCACCTGGCGAGCGAAGAAGACACCACGCAGTGCCCGGAACTCCAGCGAGCTATAGAGGTCGATGTCCTCTTCCGTCTTGGCATTTCCGTAGGCGAGGTGCGTATGCACGTCGATGAGGCCGGGCATCACGAAATTGGTGCCGAAATCGGCCTCGGTTATGTCATCGGCCGCTGGCAATTCGCTCGAGGCCGCGACTTGGGTGATCTTGCCGTTCTCCACGACGATGGTCTGGTCGCTCAGGATGGTTTCGGACTCGCCATCGAAGAGCTTGCCACACCGGAAATAGGTCTTGGTACTCATGTCTGGATCCTCTGCTGGTTAAATCGAGCCGGTTGGTGATCAGCTTTTCCTGCGCAATCTCAACTTCGTGCAGAAAGGAGTTACGGCCTGCGCGATGCGGGCTGACGCGATGTCGAGCAGCAGCCGGCCCGCCTCAATCTGCGGCACCGAAACTGGCGAGCCGGGCGACGCCTGCGCGGTCTCGTTGAGCCGGCGCGAAAGATTGTCCGCAAACTGCTCGGCGATGCGCCTAGCGATCTCGTTGACGACAGCGGCCTTGCCGAATTGAGCGAGCACGCCAGCCAATGTAATTTCAGAATCGACCTCAAGGCGGGTCCGATCAGGCTGCGCCCCGGTGCGCACCCGAAATTCCATTTCGGCCTTCGCCGAGGAGGACGTGATGCTGTCCCGGCCGCTGCCCACGACCCTTCCGCTGCGGGTCATGTCATTGCGATCCAGTGCTGCCTCACCGGTGAAGTTGGCGCTGACTGGTCCCACGCGGGTGGTGACCTTTCCGCGATATCGCCCATCCTCTGTTGTCCCGAGCAATGCAGCCCCCGGCACGCAGGAGGCGATAAGCGGCACGTCCGCCAACGCCTTCCAGACCAGCTCGGGCTGTGCAGCGACCTCGATCTCGAGCGATACTTTCATTCGCCGGTGCTCCTTTTTGTCTGCCCGCGGTTTCCGAGGCCATCCCTGTCGAGCAATGCCGCCGGCGCGGATAGCCGTGGCACCGTCATGGCTATCCACCGCCGTGTGCGATATGGATCGTGAGCGAGGGAAGGCCCTCAATGCTGGCTTCGAGCGTGTCGCTTGGCTTTAGCGGCCCCACCCCAGCGGGCGTGCCGGTGTAGACGATGTCGCCCGGCATCAGGACCTGGAAACGGGACAGGTGCGCAACGAGCTCGGGGACCGACCAGACCATTTCGGCAATATCGGAATCCTGCCTTGTCTCGCCGTTGACGGCGAGCTTGATCCTTGCCTTCTTCAGGTGTGCCCCGCCCTTGACCGGCACCAGCGGAGCGACGTGAGCAGACTGATCGAAGGCCTTGCTGATGTCCCAGGGTCTGCCACGATCGCGCGCCGCGATCTGGAGGTCACGCCGGGTCAGGTCATTGCCTACGGCGTAGCCGAAGATATGGTCTTGCGCTCTCTCGACGGGAATGTTGCTGCCTTGCCGCCCAATTGCCGCGACGAGTTCAACCTCATGATGAACATTGGCGGAGCCGAGTGGGAAGTCGATGGTCGCTCCGTCATTGACGAGGGCGTCTGCCGGCTTGGTGAAGAAGAACGGCTCCTCGCGCTTGGGATCGAACCCCATTTCTCGAACATGGTCGGAATAATTTCTGCCGATGCAGAAGATCCGGCGAACCGGGAATTTGAGATCGCTTCCCGCGAGCGGGATCAAGGGAACGGCGGGGGGAGGAAAGCAAAATGACATACCCGCACCTTTCACTCGGCCGCGGCCGGGAGATAGGTCTGAGCCGCTTCCGAGATGGCCTCGACGATTTTCTGATAGCCGGTGCAGCGGCAAATGTTGCCATGGATGGCATGACGGATGTCGTCGTGATCCGGCGAGAGCCCTTGATCGATCAGGTTCTTCGCGATCATCAGGAACCCTGCGGTGCAGAAGCCACATTGCAGGCCATGGTGCTTGTGGAAGGCTTCCTGAATGGGATGGAGCTGCTTCAGGGTTCCCAGCCCCTCCACCGTCTCGACAGAGCAGCCATCGGCGGTCGCGGCGAGCATGTTGCAGGATTTGACGGCAAGGCCATCGCAGATCACCGTACAGGCGCCACACTTGCCTTCGTTGCAACCCCGCTTGGTGCCGGTGAGCTTTGCGGCATCACGGATGAAGTCGAGGAGCAGCGTGCGTGTGTCGACGTCCGCCCGTTGGGCTTGGCCGTTGATGGTCATCGAGACTTGGATCGGTTTCATCTTGTCGCTGAGCCCTTGTGGTTTTCGGCCCTGTTCCAAGCGCGGGCCAATGCTTTTGCGGTGAGGGTCCTGACCAGCTCGCGCTTGTAGCGCGCAGACCCGTAGATGCGATCATCCTCGGGATCGACCTCTCTTGAGGCCTGGTCAGCCGCAGCCTTGATGACATCGGCGCCTTTATCCGCACCGAGGATCACCTCCTCCGTCCTGCCAAGACGGACCGGTCCAACTCCCAGGCCCCCGACCACGATCCGGCCGGAAACCGCCGATCCGGCGCTGTCGAGCCCGATCGCCGCGGCAACCGAGACGATGGCAAAGTCGCCCTCACGCCAAGAAAACTTCTCGTACGCCGATCCGGTACGCGCGGAGCCAAGCGGAAGGCGTATAGCGCAAAGCATCTCGTCAGGCTCGAGAGCCGTCTGGAGCGGCCCCAGGAAGAAGTCATCGACGCTGATCTGGCGCTCGCCGCGGACGGACCTGGCCGTCATTTCTGCTCCCAGCGCCACGACGACGTTCGGCATGTCTCCGAATGGATCGGCCTGGCAGCACGAACCACCCAGCGTTCCAAGGTTCCGGACTTGGAAATCCGCAATGACCGAGACGGCATCGTGAATGGCGCCGCAGGCTTCAGGGACGCCGCTCGGCAGGTCACGGTAGCGGACCATAGCGCCGATGCGGACGGCCGAGTCTTCCTTTCTTATCGATGAAAGCTCGGCGACCCGGTTGGCATCGACCAGCACGCTCGGCGCTGCCAACCGCCATTTCATCATGTTGAGCAGGGATTGTCCGCCGGCCAGGATGCGGGCTTCATATTGATGCCTGGACAGAAGCTCCACAGCCTCGCTAACGGTGTGCGGCCGGTGATATTCGAATGCCTTCACGACCGGCCTCCCGCGTTTTCGCGCGCGCGCAGGGCCAGGAGGATCTTGTCGGGCGTTATCGGCATCTCCGTAAAACGAATGCCGGTCGCCTCTTCCAAAGCATTTGCGACCGCTGCCATTGGCGGCGGATTGCCGGTCTCGCCGGCGCTCCTTTGTCCAAACAGCGTCCGCGTCGACGGGACACTGCAATCGTGCACCATGGAGAGATCGGGGATATCGGTCGCCAACGGCACGTAGTAGTCGCGAAGGCTGCTGTTCAGCAGTTGCCCAGCTTCGTCATATTCCAACCCCTCATAGAGCACCTGCCCGAGAGCCATTGCGACGGCCCCTTGATGCTGGCCCTCGACGATGACCGGGTTGATCGCGACGCCACAATCTTCCGCCATGATGTAGCCAAGCAGCGTCACCTTGCCGGTTTCAGGATCCACTTTGAGGTAGCAGGCATGTGCCGCCCCGCTATAAGTCATCGTCGGATTGGCGTGGCCGTCCTCGTTCGGATTGCTTGTCGGGCTGTCATAGGAAGAAAGGACGTCGATCGGACCTGGCTCCATGCCCTTGGGAAGCCGCTTGCCGTGCCTTTCGCAAATCCCCACGATCTCGGCGAAGCTCAGCTGCCGGTTGGAGCCGCCCTTCACGCTGACGATGCTGTCAGCGATTTCAAGTTCGCTCTCGTCAACTTCAAGGACATGCGCGGCAACCTTGGCGATCTTTGACCGAGCCTCGCCACAGGCGCGATGCAGCGCGTTGCCCGTGATCGTGATTGTCCGCGCTCCCCAGGTGCCCAGGCCCCTTGGCCCGCTCGAATCCCCGCCCGTAACGTGCACGGAGTCCAGACTGCCCCCGAGACGGTCGGCAACCATCTGGGCCAACGTCGTGAACATCCCTTGACCCTGGGGGCAGGCCGAAGTTTCCACCGATATAGAGCCGTCGCTGCTCAAGCAGACGCGCACGCTGTCATGGTCGTAATCCATCCTGGGATGGCGCGCGCTCGAGTGTTTGAGCACGGTGGAGAAACCGACGCCATGATAGGGCTGAGGGTCTTTGCGCCACCCGAGCCGGTCGACCTCGGAAACGACTTTTTCGAGGCACTGATCCACGCCGGTGGAGTCGATGATTTGGCCGAGCGACATGGTCTTGGGGCATTCCTCGTTGCGCACGATATTGCGGCGCATGATGTCCTCGGCCGAACAGCCGAGTTTCTTTGCTGCCATGTGAACCAGGGAATCGCGGGCAAACGAGGTCTGAGGGACGCCGTAAGCCCGGTAGGCGCCGCCGGAGTTCTTGTTTGTGTAGACGCAGAAAGTATCGATTAGAACGTTGTCGATCTTGTAGGGCAGGATGCCGATGATCGACCCCATCTGGAGAACGCTCAGGCCCGAATAGGCGTACGCGCCCTGATCCTGGACGACCCGCTCGCGCCAACCGAGAATCTTCCCGTCCCTGTCGAGCATCATTTCGGAATAGCGGATCTGCGCGCATCGGGAGGTGCAGGATGAAAGCTCCTCGCTTCGGTCCAGCAGGATGCGGACCGGGCGACCAGTCTTCATCGAGAGCAAGGCGGCGATTATCTCGTGAGCGAAAAGGCCGACCTTGACGCCAAAGCCGCCACCGATGTCGGGCGCAATGACGCGAACCTTGGAAGCGGGAATGTCGAGCACCTCCGCCAGGCCATTGCGCACAAGGTTGACCGCCTGCGAGGCTGACCACACAGTAAGCTCGCCGGTCGCCTCGTCCCACAATGCAATGACGCCGTGGGTTTCCAGCGGATTGCAGACCGGCCGATTGCAATAGAAGCGAGCCGAGACCGTTACGTCAGCGCGCGCGGCGGCCGCCTCGATATTTCCCGCGCGCAAGGTCTTGGTGGCCATGACGTTGCTGGGGATGATGCCGGCCCTGACAAGCTCGTCGTGAACAATGGGCGCGCCGTCGGCCATCGCCTTTTCCGGGTCGACGACCGCGGGCAGTTCCTCATAGTCAACTTCGATCAGCTCGACAGCGTCCCGGGCAGTGAATTCATCGATCGCCGCGACCGCGGCAATCTCGTCGCCGACAAAGCGAACCTTGTCCTCCAGGAACACCGCGTTGTCGCCCACCGGCCAGCCCGTGTGGCGACTGCCATAGCGCCGCAGGCTGCGCGTATCCGCGCTACTGATTGCCGCCGCCACGCCAGGCAGCGCAAGCGCAGCGCTGAGATCGACACTTTTGATGCGCGCATGAGCCACCGGGCTGCGCAGGATGCGCGCGTGCAGCATGCCCGCAAACTGCATGTCGGCGATGAAGCGTCCCCTGCCCACCAGAAGACGTCGGTCCTCACGCCGCGCGATGTTTCTGCCGATGTATCCCAACGCATGCGTCCTCTTGTTCGTAATTGACTTGCAATTTGCAACACCTTTGCAAAAATGAGTCAAGCCCATAGAATGGAAATTTGCAAGAGGCTTGCGTTTCATGCCGGTCTCGGTCACGGATGGTCAGGTGCGACCACAGGAAGGAACGCAAATGACGGAGCTCAAGGCCTCCGCCCGGGTGGCAAACATCGAAAAGATGATGGAGCTGCTGGAGGCTCTCAGTTTCACCAAGCACGGTGCTTCGGTCACCGATCTGGCACGACAAACCGATCTGACGGCGAGCGCTTCGTCGAGGATGCTGGCGACATTGCACCAGGAGGGATACGTCACCAAGGACCAGGCAGGCCGCTACAGGCTGTCGCTCCGGTTCCTGGCGTTGGGAGCGCGCTATGCCGATCAGTTGGGCATCGAGGAGTTGTGCGGACCCGTGCTCAAACGGGCAGCCGAGGACGCGGGAGAGCTTGTGCAGCTTGCGCTGGTGGAGGGGCGCGAAATGCGCTACGTCGCCCGAGCCGAGGGCAACAACCGCGTGCGAGTGGTGTCGATCCTGGGCAAGCGCGTCATCCCCCACGCATTTGCCGCCGGCAAGGTCTGGCTCGCCTACATGCCGACCGCGGACGCCCTCAAGATTGCTCTCGAGCACGGCCTCACGCAACTGACCCAGCACACGATAACAGACGTTGCCCGCTTGCAGCGCGAGTTGGAGCATGTGCGCGCGCAAGGTTTCGCCACCAACCTCGAGGAAGTGGACGAGGGCCTTTATTCGATCGCGGTGCCGATCGTCGTGCCGAACAGGTCGGAAATCGTCGGGGCGGTCGCGCTGACCGCGCCGGCATACAGGCTGCCCAAGAAGCAATTGAAGGACCGCCTTCCCTTGCTGCGCAATGTCGCCGAGCAGCTCGGCGAAATCCTGATGCAGATTTCGGTTTCGCGGGACGAGAAGTAGAGCAAGCGGCCAGCCGGCGCTTCAGTCCGACGTGAGCCGGCGAAAACCTCGAGCGTCTGTTCAGCGACCCGCCAGCACCGCTTCGTCGTGGATCAGTTTCATGATCCTCCTTTTCAGGCTGACGAATTCCGGCGACGTCAAGAGGTCGACCGTGCGCGGGCGCGCGATTCCGATGGGGATGGTTTCCTTGATCCTGCCGGGCCTGGCTGTCATGACGTAGACGGTGTCGCCGAGCAGGATTGCCTCGTCGATGTCATGCGTGACGAAAAGGACTGTCTTGTGGGACTTTTCCCAAACTGACAGCAACAGCTCCTGCATCAGCGATCGCGTCTGACTGTCGAGCGCGCCGAACGGCTCGTCCATAAGCAGAACATCCGGGTTGTTGACCATAGCCCGGGCCAACGCAACGCGTTGCTTCATCCCGCCCGAGAGATGTTTCGGATAGCGATCTTCAAAGCCCTCAAGCCCGACCTGGGCAAGGTAATCGCGGGCGAGCTTCGAGCGCTCCGCCTTCGCCACGTGGGACAATCGCGGGCCAAATTCAACGTTCTCCTGGACCGTCAGCCAGGGAAACAAGGTGTAGGACTGGAAGACCATGCCGCGCTCTTTGCCCGGCTCGGTGACCAGTTTGTCATTCAGCCAAATCGCGCCAGACGTCGGTCTCATCAAGCCCGCCGCCAGGCGGAGTAAGCTCGACTTGCCGCATCCCGATGGCCCCACGATGACCGCGAATTCCTTCTCGGCAACATTGAGCGAGATGTTATCCAACGCAGTGACGGTCTTGTGATCCCTGGGCGTGAACTCAAGGCCGACGCCCTCGATTCTCAATTTTTCCATGACGGGAGCACCTAGACGTCAGATGACCAGGGCAGAAGTCGCTCCTTGGCCAGACGAAGCAGCCGATCGAAGATCAAGCCAAGCGTTCCGAGCACAAGGATACCGACAAAGATCTGGTCGGTGTAAAGGCCGCGCGATGCGTTGAGAACCAGGTAGCCCAGGCCTTCGCGGGAGGCGACCAGCTCGGCTATGACCACATATGTCCATGCCACGCCCATGCTGACGCGCAAGGCATCCATGATGCCGGGCATCGTGGCGGGTACAAGCACCCTGGAAACGACCATGCGGCGGTTGGCGCCAAGGGTGTATGCCACGTCAAGCAGGTCGGAGGGAACCGCCGCGGAGGCATCCGCGACCATGATCAATTGGTTGAAGAAGGTGCCGAGGAAGATGATCGCGATCTTCTCCTCCAATCCGATCCCGACCCACAGGATCAGAAGCGGGATCAAGGCGCTGATCGGCAGATAGCGGAAGAAATTTACGATCGGTTCAAGCGCCGCCTGGACGATGCGGAAACTCCCCACCAGCACGCCGAGCGGAACGGCGATCAGGGAGCTCAGGATAAAACCCGTCATGATCTCGATGAAACTCGCCCAGGCGTTGCGGGCGAGCGAACCGTCGGCGACAAGAGTAAAGAGCGCCGAGAGGACCGCGCTTGGCGTTGGAAGAAAATCCCCCTCGACAAAGCCCCCGTATGAGAGGAATGACCAGAAGATCAGGATGAGAATCCCGACCGACGTGCTTATCGTCAGATAAACGCGTCGCGGGATTTCCTTCTTCGGCTCAAAATAGCGCGAAAAGGAGCGCGCCATCTACTGGAATGCCTTGTAAAAGATGATGTCGCTAGGCTTGGTGTCAACTTTCATTTTTCCAAGGCCGGCCCAGATCTTGACCGCGTTTGCCAGGACATCCTGGAACGGGCCCGGCTTGTCCGGGGTCCCGACGAACGCGCTCATCTGTTTTAGATCGTAGAACTGGATGCTCGCGAGGACCTCCCCGAAGGCCTTGGGGTCCTTAAGCCAGCCCCCTACCCCGGCCGCCATGATTTTGTTGGCTTCATCAGGATTCTGACGAGCAAATTCGACGGCCTCGCTCCAAGCTTCAAGGAGTCCCTTCAGTTGCTCGGCATGGCTGTCGGCATAGTCCGTCTTCATCACCAATGTATCACCCAGCGCGCCGGGGGTCGTCGTGCTGTCGACGATGACGTTTCCGTGGTCGGTCTTCTTGGCGCGTGAGAGCCAAGGTTCCCAGGTTACCGCAGCATCAACTTTTTTTGCCACGAACGCTGCGCCGGCGTCGCCAGGCGTCATGTCGACAGTATCGAGATCGCTCTCCTTCACGCCGGTCGGCAGCAGGAGAAGGTTGAGCCAATATTCAGATACTGAGCCCTTCATCACCGCAACGGAGTGTCCCTTGAGATCGGCGACGGTCTTGATGTCCTTGTTTGCGACGACGCCGTCCGCACCGTAGGACTGGTCGAGCATCCCGACATATTTGAATTCTCCGGCTTTCTTCATGAACAGGAGACCCGCGTCAGGGCTAGTTGACACGATGTCGACCTGACCGCCGCGCAATGCTGCAAAGCGCAACGGTCCCTCTTCCATCACGTTGAGTTCCACGTCGAGGCCATGCTTTTTGAAATAGCCCTTTTCCTTGGCCAGATAAAGCGGGCCGAAGCCCGCCCACGTAGCATGAGCAATCCTGATCGTCTCGGCCGCCGCCGTTCCAGCAACGCCAACGGCAACGACTGCCGCCAGAATGCCGACTGACAGTGCGTGTTTGAATTCTCGGGTTATTGTCATTGTCGTGTTCCCCTATGCCACTCACCGAGAGTGGAGCCCGCATGTTAGTTGGCCGCCGTCTCATAAAGCAAATAATCTGTTTAACGGCACAAATTCAGATCCATTATAAGTCCGCTATGCGCGTTCGATATCGTCTCACCCTGCGCCAAGCATTGAGGACCGGGCGTTCGGCTATGAACTGGGCGATCTGGGCGCGCGATCGGCGCGATCCCGCTGGCCGATCCGCTCCATTTGGAGTGCGGGAAAACCGCATACAGGGCGGAGGGAAGCAGAAAGACGATAGATTGCAAAGACGGAGGAGTGATCTGTGGACATGGATCACCGGGCCGACGAGGCCTGGGTACTCGGCGTTCACGCAAACTCTATCAGCGGCCTAGTTTCGTCGCTCGTGGCCTTGAGCACAACGCTCGCGTCCTTCATAAGACCGCAGGCGCGCTGACAATGGCCGATCAGCGTCAGGTTATCGCGGGCCGCTCACCGTGAACGGTCGACCAGATGCCGAGCGATTTTAGGGCAAAGACGTGGTCGAAGGTCGTTTTGGTAGCAACGCGGAACCCGCGCGCATTGTGGTTTCTGCGGACTGGCTTCGCAGGCTCTATGTGCAAGCTGCTCAGCTCGACTTAAAGGTCTTCCGCTCTGCGGGCCTTGGATCGTTCTGCAAGTCTTCGGAGGGTGCTGTTGTCCCTGTATCGTTCGCTAACTCGCCACCTGAAACGCCCGGATCTGTTCGGCGCCATCGACCGCGTGCCAGCGCTCGGAGCGCCGGCGGGCACTAACGAGTTCCAGGTATTCAACCCATCGACCGGCGAGTTGCTAGCTGATTTGCCTGACATGGGCGTTGAAGAAACACGGGTCGCAATCGAAAAGGCTTATTCCGCCCAGGGCCAGTGGGCAGCACTTACAGCGCGCGAGCGCAGTGACACCCTGTGGCGCTGGCACGAGCTGATCGTCAACCAAACCGACGATCTCGCAGCTATCCTCACCGTCGAGATGGGCAAGCCGCTTTCTGAATCCAGGTCCGAGGTCCTGCATGCCGCCGCCTACCTGCAATGGTATGCAGAGGAGGCGAATCGGATTTACGGCGAGACGATCTCGGCGCCGTCGACGGACCGCCGAATGTTCGTGATCAAGCAGCCGATCGGCGTTGTTGGAATGATAACGCCTTGGAATTTTCCGGCTTCGATGGTGGCGCGCAAGATTTCGCCGGCACTGGCGGCGGGCTGCACGATCGTGCTGAAGCCGGCCGAGCAGACGCCACTCGTCGCCGGAGCGATGTTCGCGCTCGCCGCGCAGGCGGGCTTCCCCGAGGGAGTCGTGAACCTCATCTATGCTTCCGAAGGGGACGCGGTGGGGCGCGAACTGTGCTGCAACCCGAAAGTCCGCAAGGTCAGCTTCACCGGTTCAACCGAGGTGGGACGGCTGTTGATGCGCCAGTGCTCGGACCAAATCAAGAAAGGTCAGCCTCGAACTCGGCGGCAACGCGCCCTTCATCGTCTTCGACGATGCCGATGTCGATGCCGCGGTCGATGGCGCGATCCAGGCGAAGTTCCGCAATGCGGGCCAGACCTGCGTTTCCGCCAACCGCCTCTATGTCCAGTCGGCCGTGCATGACGCGTTCGTCGACAACTTCGTGGAACGGGTTCGCCAGCTTTCGGTGGGCGACGGCCTCGGGGAAGGCGTTTCGATCGGGCCGCTGATCGACAAGCATGCCCTTGCCAAAATTGAGGCGCATGTCGCCGACGCCGTGGCGAAGGGCAGCGTAATTCAATGCGGAGGGGAGCGGATCGGTTCCCACGGCACGTTCTTCGAGCCCACGGTTCTGACCGGTATCTCCAGCGACATGGAGGTGGCCCGGGAGGAGACTTTCGGGCCTCTGGCGCCGATCATCCGCTTCGAAGATCCGGACCAGGTGGTGCGCGCGGCCAACGACACGATCTATGGCCTCGCCGCATATTTCTTCGCCTCCAACCTGCAACGCGTCTGGCGTGTGGCCGAAGCGCTGGAATACGGCATGATCGGCATCAATACCGGGCGAATGTCGTCTGAGGCAGCCCCTTTCGGCGGCGTGAAACAGTCCGGGATCGGGCGGGAGGGGTCGCGCCACGGGCTCGAGGATTATCTGGAGATGAAGTATCTGTGCATGGGCGGCATCTGACCCTCGCTTCAGACCCGAGCCGCCTGAACCTTCCCTGCTAACGGTCCCTCTCCCGCCGAGAACTTTATCAATTCCGGCGTTAGCCGCGCCGCGTATGCGGTCAAAGCAAAGGAGGACGTACAAAGCGCATACGATGAAATGTCCGCCGCAGGACATTTCATTTCATCGTCGAGCCGGTTCGGACGCCGAGACCGGTTCAACAGGGCGCCTAAGGAGCGTCAACATAGCGCCGTCTGAGGCGGGACGCGGGGCAGACCGCCCCGGCGAGGCGTGCGGCACAGCATTCGTCCTGGTGACCTCAATGGCAAGCCGGGCCGCGTCTGACCTCCATGGTCCGAACATCATGGCGATATCGAATGTGAGAACTGCCTGCAAGTGAGGCACAAGCGGACTTCTATGATCGGCGTTGCCGGGCCACTAATTCCGATGCTGACGAAGGTCGCACAACGCCCTACGATGTCACTTGCTATGCATTACACATGCAATGGATGGGCGTTACCGGCGGCTAGAGCCCTGTCCAGCTCCAACCCGATCAGCGGCTGCCCGATCACGTGGCGAGCAGCACCGCCTGCGGGACGGCGAAATCGAGATCGAGCAGACGACCGGCGTGAAATGGTGTCGGCGTCGGCGCCCTCAGGATGAATGGCGAGACGTCACCGAGTGAGGCCAAGTGTAGTTGCTCCATCGTCTGGTCGATTGTCGTGAGCGGGGCGCCGGCCGCGCGGGCGGCCAATCGGCCGGCGACAGAGAGTGGCGTGGTGCGAAGCGCAACGAGCTTCATCTCCGGAGTGCCCTTCTAGGCTTCCGCCACAGCCTCCTCTGGCGGCAACCTACCCATGAACCTTGCATAGGCGAGCCAGCATGCGTCCATTGCCGAGAAAACATCTTCGTGCGACGCTAACTCGAAAGCAGGAGCGTCCCCCCGGACCAACATGATACATCCGCGGCGCCGGTGACCTGGAGGCGCGGCGATGGCGCGTCGCAACTACCATCGTGCAGGATTGACCAATGTGAAACGACCGATAGGTCGCCAACTGTCGTCTTTGGCACTCGGCCTGAGGTTTTGCCTCCCATGCGACCCCTCTTCAAGTTTGGGGAGAAGCCTTCCCCAGCTGCTACAGGCCAATACCGCGCAATCGGGTGCTCTTTGCGGCAACAGCGGTTTAAACAGACTTCAAGCCATAAATATACGTTTCAGTCAAACCTGTAGGAGAACTCTATAAACGTGCCCCACCGCTCCATGCTGTACTTAGCAAGAGCAGGCTGCTTAACAATATTGCCGACGTCATCGCAGATGCAGTTATAGGTAACACTGCTGTTGTTCTTCGTCCACATTGCCCAGTACCGGGCACCAATGCCGATGCCGAAATTCTTGTTGAAGAAGTAGGATAGTGCTCCTTCCACCTGAACGCCCCCGCCACCTTGCCCCCGCTGATCGTAGAAAGTTGGTCTAGGCCGAAGAAGGTGGTCGTCACGACCACGGAAGTCCGTCCACGGCAGGTAAGCAACATCGGCGCTCACACGCCAGCGCTCAAGCAGCATAGTCTCGGCGTAAAGGCCGATGCGCGGCGCATTCCAATCGGATTCTTGGCGGCCAGTGATCAGAGGCTGCATTGGCACCTGGCATGGAAAGAACGGCGAAGCGATCTGCACGCATCCGATCGAATCCGACTTCTGGCCGTAATAGGTCCATCCGACGAATGCACCCAGTTTATAGGTACTACCGCGCAGAAAGTTGAAGCCCGCATCAGCCGTGTAGTACGCGAACTTTCCATTTGCTTGGCCGTGTAAGGTGTTGCTGTAGGCGAGTTTGTCAATGCTCGAATCTTCGTCGTTCATCCGTCCTTTGTCGAAGCGTCCGGCGCCAATGTTGCCCTTCAAGAATATCCCCCAGGGGCTATCAAGGCGTCCGAAAAATTCGCCCGAAAGGCCGTCCAACCCCCTGTACGTCAGCCTTGAGCTGGGGATGCTCTCATCCCCAAGTGTTGGTGGCGCAAGGATGTAATCCCACTGAAATATCCCCCGGCTGAGCCAGGCCCGTGAGCCACCCTCGAAGGACCAATCGCCTGTATATACAATAGGCTGGGCTTCTGTCGCCCCGTCCGAGAGTAGTGTATCATTCCGTTCCATAGATCGCGGGGAGACGCCAAAATGGTAATTCAGGCCGACTTTTCCCACGTGATAGCTACTAGATAAATTGCTGCTGCTGGTGGAGACGAATCCAAGAGGTGGGTACTGCACAGTCGAAGGAGTCGTTAACCGCGTCCCGCTAAAACCCATATAGTCGTACTCGAATTTGACAGACCAATCAGGCGAGAGCGCTTGCTCAACGCCAGCTCCGAGGCTCCAACCGAAGCGACCATAATCGAAATGTGTTGTGTGCCGTCCGAACCCAGGGAAGTCCTGCCTCAAAAATTCGTTGTTGTTGGCGATCTCGCCACGATTGTTTTGCCAAGCTACGCCTGCCTTGACGTAGGCCAGCATTTGGCCCTGCGGGCCAAACGTGTACCCGACACGTGCGGTCGCTGTGAAAAAGGAGTTCGGACCTGCGTGGCAGGTGTCTATTACAGCAGTGCCTGAGAAGGCAAAGCAGCTGTTTGTGCCGTCGGAGACAGCGTAGCTCGCGTCGAGTTCGGCGCCGAATACCAACCTATCTCTTTGCCAATTGTAGCCGAGCTGGCCTCCGGCCAGGAACACCGGAGTGCTGACGACGTCTCCATAAATCGATGGGCCATAAGGATCACTAAAGGACGTGCCGCCATAGCCTCCGCCGCCGTGGACGCCAATATATCCTCCGGTCCAGTCCCAGACCGCCGGTCCCGGCTCGACCATCCTGTTGAGATTGGCCGAATTGGCTGCACCGCATGCGCCGAACGCAACTATTGCCCCACCCCAAATTAGAACTCCAGATCGCATTTCACCTCACTAAACAAACGACGCATGACGCGATCGGCAACGAAGCTCCCAAGGCTGGCGGTCGTCGCGCCGCTCCAACAACCGCTGGGCAAAACCCGTGCCAGCTTGAGCCACTCGCCTTGCCAGCGCTTTTCGATGGCGATGTCATCTAGGCGACAAATTGGATCGCGTTCGGCAGGCCGAGAAGACGTGCCCGCTTTGGCCATGAACGCGGCTGCGTATTCGGCCTAATCGGCCCGAAGCTGCGATTTTGGCCATGTGGCGGCGATCCGGTATCGCGCCAATGACGCGACGCCCAAAAACGGATGTCGACCCATCAGGACCTGATCCGCTGGTCTATCCAGGATAGTCCGGCGCATCGCCACCAGGCTTGCCCAGCGTCGCATAAAGCACGCCGATGTAATTGCGTGGGCGCCAACCGCCTCCGAAATCAACGCAAACGCATTCGACTGTACAAAATCGACCATATTGCTCACCGTTTTCGATTGAGGAGGGTGGCGCATTGCCTCTCTGCCAGGTCATTTAGACCGTGCCGGTCGTACGGATGACCGTGGTGGTTTCTGCGATCTTCTTCTGCATGGTGCATTCCTTTTCCGTATGAGTACCTGAACTGGTTTGGCGGATGCCACTCCAGTCATGTTGCCGTACGCCAGGCTTTCTGGTGTCAGCACGCTGCAAGGGGGAACAGCAACTTTCGCGCCACATATGTAAAGGTGTTCGAAGAAACTCGGAAGTTCCATAGGGTCCAGTCGCTTATCGATAAAAGGCTCTCGCGCACGAGCCTCAACCCACAGGGCGTCACAATTGTCGTGTGTGGGACAATTGTTAGGTTTGTCCTGCCGCTGAACTGTCATCCAGGCGATTAGAGCCTTGGTAATTTCTTCTGCTTCAGCATGGTGATCTGAAGGCCCCGTAAAGTTAACTGACGGCTGATGAAGAATGTGCGTACATGGACGATGTCAGAAAGTTGCTCATGATCCGCTTATCGTCGCCACCGCTTTCCCGCCCGAGTTCATTGCGCACGCAGTATGGCTCTACTTTCGCCTTCCGCTCAGCCTGCGCACGGCAGCGTGTCGGCCCGCGGTATCATCGTCACGCATCACACCATTCGAAGCTGGGCCGAGAAATTCGGACGGCATTTCGCCCGGAGATCAAGCGACGGTCAGCCAGCTGCCTGGGCGACAAATGGCATCTCGACGAACGTGTGGTGGCCATCAATGGCAAGAAGCAGTGGCTCATCTCAGATCGGAGGAAGTTTTCCGGCTGTTCGGCGAAATGGCCAACGTCGGTCAGGTGATCTATCTCACCCATGAGCAGCACCTATGCGACATCGCCAAGGCGATCATTCCCAACGTTGCGATCCACGAGCTCGGGTAATTCAAACGGCATTGTGTCGTGCCTCATCTCGGCCGCTGGGTACCCCGTCGCCACTGCCTGAAGCGAACCTCGACAGGGCTGACTGTTCAAGGTGGCGCGCAGAGACGGAACGCGTGACATTGGATGCGACACGCCCGGGTCGCCGTTTCTAGGCTGGCCGCCCAACAGCGGAGGACGCTATCGCGCGTTGCCCAGGGGCACGTCGACCGAGGCGGACAACCCGCATGTGGTGATCCTCGACCACGCCTATTTCGACAATCTCTCGCCTGTCGTCGTGCAGGAGCTGGCGCTCGGCGGCCTGCCATCTAGCCACGGTGCTCAACGAGACGGTCGCGGCCGAGAAGTAGCCCGGCGGATTGACGCGCTTCCTCGACCAACGCCGAGCGCAGCCGGCATGTGCCAGTTCTACTGAGATTACGCCGATAGCCGATGCTATGATTTGAAGGTTTTGCTGAACCAACTTCGCGTTTCGTCCCGACAAGGAAGTCGCCGGCACTGAATCGAGTACTTTTCGATGGTGCGCGGCGCAACTGGTGATCAGGATTCCCGGCTCACTTACGGATGAACCAGAAAACGCAATTGAAGGAAACGGCCGGAGCGGCTCGTCAACGGCAGCGAGTCCGCCGCGCAACTGTCATCGCCAAATCTGGCGAAGATTGCCACCTCGCTTTGCGCGACACGCGCGAGCGCGTCGAGGTCGGTGTCGGAAATTTCGATGAGCTTGCCGATGCCGACGGATTCGGCGGTGCTCGCCTCATCTTTCGCGTCGCTTACGGTCGATGAGCCGGACCGTCGTCGGGCACCAGTGCCTGGGCCAAGGCCCTTGTCTCGTTGACTGAGGTCTGCAGCTTGGCCGCAATCTTGTCCGCCGAACTAGCAGCTGTCTCACCGTCCACGAATTCGAGGACCGTGCCTTGATGTTGGCGACGTCGACGCCGGCAGCGTCCGCGGCCACGGCATCAACAACCTTTGTCGCCTCCGCGCTCATGGCCGTCGCGACGGCGTCCGGTCCGCGCATGAGCGCCAGCGCTACCTCCGCTCAGGCCGGCGCGCGCGTAATCGCAGCCGTCAGCAGGTTCTGCACGAGCATCAGGCGTACCGTGGAGACGGGGCTCTGCGAATGCCACTCGTTCAGTGCTTCCCGCACTTCGCACCATTCCACCATTGGCGCGTCATGAATCGCACGCGTGCCACGAGCCAGTCGCGCGCAACGCGGTCCTTTGCCGACGAAGCAGAGGCAAAAGCGTATTATGCGGACGCCGCAAAGGGGGGAACTCCGGCTAGCGCGCTGCCGTTCACTCAGCAAATATAGGCGTCGAGCAGGAATTTCGACACCATTCGCCCAGGATGCCAGATCGCGCGGCATCACGCCTGGCTTGCACCGACTACGATCCAAATAGGATCACCGGCCAGCGGATGATGGTGTCGAGCTCGCGCACGACGCGCAGGCCCGACAGCGAGGTGTCGGCGATCAGCGCCAGACACTCCCACGTATAGCGCTGATCTACTTGACGGTAGCGACCGAGACTCAACGCCCCGCGTCAGATCGCTCTCTGCTTCTGAAGGAAGCCATTAGCTCGGCTCGGGACTGATCGGAGGCTTGGCTGATCGGCAGCGCGACTCCTGTGTAACAGCCCTATGACCGAGTCGGTGTTGGAGTGCCTCAGGTCGTCGAGGTGCAGCCTGCCTGGCTGCCGCCTTTGCCCCAGTCGCCTGACCAGCACCCGCGTGCCGTCAAGACTCCGCCGGGCGGCTCAACGACCAGCCCTCGGCACAGCTCGCACGACGGCTAGGAGCCCACCTGGAGCCCACCCGTATCACCCAGCAGCAGAACGGCTATAATTGCGATGTCTTTGTGCTCCAACGCCACTTTGGTGTCGCCCAGTAGTACGGCATCGTTGCCCGCAAAGTCCTTCACCAGACCGACCAGCTGCCCATCCTCAATCCGACCGTTGATTTGGCTCTGGTGGTTCTCGTCAAGCCATATGCTGAACTTGCGCAGCGCCGTTATATCGC